>JABDPB010000049.1 GCA_013042995.1 Ignavibacteriaceae bacterium
AACCTCTGTTTATAAAAAGTTTTGAGGAAAAAGGGTTACTTTATTCATTTCTTATCACATTTAAAAATGCTGAAGAACATGGTTTGAATCCGGAGGCATATCATTACGGATGGATTTCAGAAGAGTACCTTAAAGCCATAAAAGATACATCCAACACTGCCTCAAGTCACTCCAATCTTGCCAAAGTAGAATTGCTTGCCTGCGATGCTATTTTGAAATATAGTTATCACTTGCGTTACGGTGTGTTGAATCCGAAAGAAACTTTTAACAACAGCTACTATTTGCCAATTACAGATATTAAGGAAAGGAATTTGTTTGAACCTTTGCAGAAAGACAGCATTATTAGCTATCTGCAAAAAATCCAACCAAAAAGTGAAAGATATATTAAACTCCAATCCTCATTAAAACATTTCAAAAAATATCTGAATTCTGATTGGAAAAAAATTCCTATTAGCAAAGAAAAACTTGAAGTCGGTGATGAGGATTCCTCACTTTTTTTAATTGTTGATAGACTAAGTACACTTGGTTTCCTAGATACATCCAAAATTAAAATAAATAGTTTTTCAATTTACGATTCACTAATTGCCGTTTCAGTAAAATATTTTCAGAGGATACATGGTTTGAATGATGATGGTGTTATCGGCAATAATACTATTAAAAGATTAAACACAACTCCACAAGAATATGTGGAGAGAATAAAAATAAATCTAGAACGCTTTAGATGGATTGATTACCCGGATACTTTAAAGTACATTTTAGTAAACATTCCTGATTTTAGATTGTATGTTAGAGAAAATGGTAAGACTAAATTTGGTTCCAAAGTTTGTACAGGAAGAAAAAGACCATCCAATTACGAAAAGCGTTACAAATACTACAAGAAAACAAAAAACTGGCGAGATAAACCGGATGATTGGGAAACGCCAAATATGTACGGTGAGATTTCATATTTAGTTTTAAATCCAACCTGGAATGTTCCAACAAGTATTATGCGAGAAGAGATAGCAACAAAAGTTGAAAATGACTCAAGCTATTTGGAAAGCAGAAACTTTAAAGTATACATAGATACATTAGAAATTAACTTAGCTGAATTTGATATCAATGAGCTTTATGCAGATACAATTCCTTACAAAATCGTGCAGGATCCTGGAGCCGGAAATGCTTTGGGAAAAATTAAATTTATGTTCTATAATCCCTTTGGAATTTATCTCCATGATACACCCACTCGGAGACCATTCAGTTACTCAAACAGAGCAGTAAGTCATGGATGTGTTCGTGTAGAAAAACCTCTGCAGCTTGCAGAGTTTCTGCTGCACAATCATCCAAAATGGAATATTGATTTTCTAAAAATTGAAATCGGTCAAAGAATTAAAGATAAATCGAAATTTGCGGAATATAATCGTAAAAGAAGTTCACTTAGAAAATATTCAAAGAATAAGAAAACAACCGAATTGGTTCTTTCTGATAAGATGCCGCTTTATATTGATTACTATACAGCTTGGGTGGATGAAAACGGAATAACCAATTTTAGAGAAGATGTCTACGGTCGAGATGAAGTTTTGAGTGAAAAATTATTTTTTTAAGTGAAAATATTAAGCCCCAACAATTCATGCTAATCTTTTCTCCATTTCCTTAGAAGTTTTCGTTATTGATAATCCTCCAAGAGCAGTGCAGCATAATTCCGATGGGAGACTTTCTCCCACTTTATTCATCGTATCAATTACTTCATCTAATGGAATTACTTTATCAAAATTTGATAATGACATATTCGCGCAGCAAAGTGCATTACTAGCTGCCATAATATTCTTGCCTAAGCATGGGACCTCAACCCTGTTGGCAACTGGATCACAAATTAATCCAAGCATATTTTGAATTGCCATCGATGCCGCTGAGGTAGCTTGCTCAGTAGTTCCATTCATTACAGAGACAAGAGCAGCAGCTGTCATTGCAGATGCAGAACCACCTTCTGCCTGGCAACCACCAACTTCAGCAGCAAATGTTGAATGCGCTGCAATAAAAATACCGATCATGCTCGCTGCTAGCATAGCTTTTGCAATATCATCTTCGGAAAGCTTCATTTCTTTGGCAATTGCAACACAAGTACCTGGTAATGTTGCACAAGCACCTGCTGTTGGTGCGGCAATGATAATACCCATAGAACTTTTTACTTCCATCATAGCAGTTACATAAGGCACAATGATATTTAGTAATCCACCATTTAATAGTTTATTCTGATTCTCTTTCTCTAAAAAATTACCCGATTGAAATCCAAGAATTCGGTCTTTATAGTCCGTACCTGTTAATCCTTTGTTTATGGATTTTTTTATTATCTGTACAATCTTCTTCATTTTCTCAAAAACTACTTCCTCAGTTATATTTCCTCTTTGTGACTCATAATATTGGGCAAGTTTCCATATTGGCCATTTTATTTCTTGGTTAAATTCGTTCATTTCTTCGCAAGTGATAAAAGGAACAGTAGTACTTTTAGATGAAAGAATAGGGAGAACGGGATTTATTTCTTTTAAATTTAACACGTTCTCCAATTTTAAAATTTCTGCTTTTATTGATTTAGCTAAAAAGTTCTGTGATTTAATCTCCACAATTTCAAATCCATTTCCTTTATATAGCAAAACCTCATCGGCTAATTGTTTATTTAAAATTGCATCTTGAATATTTTTACCATCTTTTTTTGTGTAGATAATTGTTTCGAAATAATCTCCCTGCATTGATATGGGTATTCCATCAAGCTCAATGATCTCTATCATCCCACCTCCTAGTGATACAGCGATCATCTGATGCTGAATCAAGCTATTTGTTAGTGTTAGTTTGTAGGTATTTGGATGAATGGCACCGATTGCATGGATTTGAATTTCGAATTTAATTCCGGCCTCCACTATTGCAGTTTCGGAGTTTATCAGTTCTGCATCATCAGCATTTAAACCGAGCAATCCTCCAAATAGCCCCATATCCGATCCCTGGCTTTTATGTGTAGTAGCCAGAGAACCATTTTTATCAAACTCAATTAGCACTTTTTCAATATTGCACTTCATTAAATCTCTCGCTATTCTTCCTATTCTTAATGCAGCGGCGCAATGTGAACTTGATGGACCGCGCATTATCGGACCAACAACATCATTAAATATACTAGGTGGAATAAATTTCTTTTTATTCATACAATTTTTTTATTTATAATTTTTAAATATTTATTCTTCTCTGACTCTAATATTCAATCAGAAGGTTGACTTTAAACTAATAAAATTATAATAATCCATTGAAAATAAGATTATTAACAATGCAAAAATTAAAACCTGAGTGAAAGGCAACTTAATCCACCATCTAATTTTTGAAACTCCGAAACATCAATTTCTATTATAGTGTAACCAAATGCTTCTATTTTTCTTTTTGTGTTTGGAAATCCTTTTGGAACTAATACTTTTTCATTTATCCAAACACTGTTGGCAGCATACGCTTCGTCATCATCAACACTAATCAAGTTAAATTTTTGAAATTCCGGTTTAGTTAGAATTTCACCACTTGCTAAAATATTATTGTGCTCTAAGTAGGACATCCCTGATTTCAGAATGTACATTAGGGAAAACGGTAAGACAGTCTTCACTTCTAAAGTATGTGCAGGTAGAAAAAGACCAGCGAATTACGAAAAGCGTTATGAGTACTACAAAAAAACAAGGAACTGGCGTGACAAACCTGACGATTGGGAAACACCAAACATGTATGGTGAAATTTCTTATTTAGTTTTAAATCCTACTTGGAATGTTCCAACTAGCATAATGAGAGAAGATATTGCTACAAAAGTTAATAATGATTCGAGTTATTTGGAAAGCAGAAACTTTAAAGTTTACGTGGGAGATACATTGCAAATTGATTTAGCCGAGTTTGATATTAATCAGCTTTATGTTGATACAATTCCTTATAAAATTGTGCAGGATCCAGGAGCAGGAAATGCTTTGGGAAAAATAAAATTTATGTTTTACAATCCATTTGGAATCTATTTACATGACACACCCACTCGAAGACCTTTTAGTTATTCTGATAGAGCAGTCAGTCATGGATGCGTGAGAGTAGAAAAACCACTAAAACTTGCAGAGTTCTTACTTGAAGATCATCCAAAATGGAATATTGACTTTCTAAAAATTGAAATCGGGCAAAGAGTGAAAGACAAATCGAAGATTGCAGAGTACAATCGAAAGAGAAACTCACTGAGAAGATATTCAAAAGATGAGAAAACAACTGAACTTGTTCTTTCCCAAAAAATGCCCCTTTATATAGATTATTATACAGTCTGGGTTGATGAAAACGGAGTAACAAACTTCAGGAAGGATGTCTACAATCGTGATGATACTTTAATGGAGCATTTGCTACATTGAAAGTGACACCTAATGATAGAAGACTACGAACTCTGTAATAAACTACATTAAAAGGCATTACGGAAAGGATTTTGAACGGACTTGAACCGCAGACTGGCTGATTATGGAATAGTTGAATTTCTTTTTTTATTTATTGGAATTAAATACTTTTTAAGTACGATACCATTCGTGTTTATAATTTGCTTACATAGTCAATAATATTTCCCTTCATCAAAATCATCTTCCTTGTTTCTGCAAAGTCTTCAGCTATTAGCTCAAGTGTCTGCAAAGTAATTATGTCGATTAAAGGTTGGAAATATTGAAAGAAAATAATTTAAACAAGGAAATCCTATCACTTGCAGTATAATATATTACACAAAACTTACACTTCACCTCAATAATAATTTTACCCGCTACTATTTATTGTTCATCTTTGATTTTCAGACTGAAATAATTTAATTTTAAAGATAAAGCAAAAGATTTTATAAAGTGATAATTATTAACCGCATCAAATTTTTCTTACTGGTTTTAGTTTTTTTTAATATAAGTAAAGCACAGGATTATTTTTTATTTACAGACAGTGAAAATCCAAATTATTACGACCCAAGTTACTTATTTGTTAATACACCAAGTGAGTTAATAACTGTAAATGAGAATAAGTTTCCTGTAAGTACTGATACTTCCTACGCTGGTACAAATGCTCTAAAATTACAATGGTCTTCGCACGATACTGGAGATTGGGGTTCAGCAATCACTGCTCCCAATTGGGCCGGAGAAGATGTTACGCTTAAAGATTCGGTTTCTTTATGGGTCTTCTCGAACAAATTTATTCCTTCTTTAAGCCTGCCTAAAATTTATCTCGAGGATCTTTCAAACAAAAAGACAGATAAAATAAATATCTCTGATTTCCACGGTGATATTGTGGCAGGTATATGGACTCAGATAAAAATTCCAATAAGAATTTTTATAAATAATCCCGGTGAAGCCGATTTGACACAGATTAAAGTAATCTATTTGGGCCAAAGTATTTCAGATAGTCTTAAGCACATAATGTATATTGATGAGGTGCGTATTACTGGGAGGCGATTATCCACAGATTATAATTTTATTGTTGTTCTAGGTTCATCTACTGCGGCTGGAGGAGGAGCTGACCCGAGAGATAGCGCTTGGGTGAATCTTTTCCGAAACAATTTAATTCTTGCCGATACATCTTTTAAGGTTGTTAATCTTGCAGTGGGCGGATTTACTACTTATGATGTGATGCCAACAGGTTTTGTTCCCCCTCCCGGAAGGCCTAATCCTTCACCAAACAAGAATATAACTTACGCGATGGAATATAATCCACAAACAATCATTATTAATCTGCCATCAAATGATGTAGCTAGAAATTATACAATAGAAGAAATAATAGCCAATTACGATACACTATTTGCATTTGCACAAAATCATTTTGTTGATTTGTGGATCTCAACACCACAACCAAGGTATTTTTCAAACCAGAGTCAGCTTGATCTACAGTTTGAGCTACTAGATTCAACATTTTCGCGGTATGGCTCGATGACAATTGATTTCTGGAATGGACTTGCAAAACCAAATGGATTTCTTGCACCTGAATATGATTCAGGTGATGGAATTCATCTCAACAATGCTGGGCATCGGATTCTTTATGAGCGTGCATCTGAAAAAATTTACCCGGTTTTACTCCCAGTCGAGTTAGCTCAACCAAGAGGTGCAAAAACTTATTTGCTTGCACAGAATTTTCCCAACCCTTTTAACAATCAGACAAGGATATTGATTAGCGTTATCAAAGCTGAATTCATTTCTCTTAAAGTCTATAATATTATCGGAGAACAAGTTGCAGTTTTAGAGAACGGTTTTATAAGAAGAGGTTTGCATTCTTATGATTTTGATGCATCATCACTAACATCAGGAATATATGTTTACAGGTTGATTGCGGGCGATTTTTCAGCTTCAAAAAAAATGATATTGGTCAAATGAAAGACTCCGTGGCTGTTACTTCTGTACTTTAACAAAGAGTTAATCTTTATGAAAGTCTCACTGAATAAATTAATATGCAAAACGACTAGGATATAATTAAAATAAAAAGGATTCTGATTCAATTGTTATAAAATATCAATAAGTAAATATTGAAAACTAAGACCATTATTTATTTTCATTGATAGGAGCTTTGATGTGAACTAAATTCTAAAAATTTATTTTAATAATAACATCTTCTTTGTTTCAATGTAATCTTCGGCTTTCAGTTGATAGAAATAAACACCGCTTGATAGACTAGAGGCATCAAACTTAATTTCATATCTCCCCGGTGCTTTTTCTTCTTCTAGCAAGGTTGTTACTTCCTTAGCTAAAACATTAAAAATTTTCAGTGAAGTATAAGTTCGTTTAGGTATTTCAAACTTTATGGTTGTAGCTGGGTTGAAAGGATTCGGGTAATTCTGGAAAAGTAGAAAAGATTGTGGATTATGGATTTGTTCTTCTTTATTTTCAATGCTCAGAATAATAACATTTGATTCTACCCAGGTCGGATCTTGCATATCGGGATTTGCTGTGCCACCCAGTGTTGCATTATTACCAAATGAAGTAAAATCTATCGCAGTTTGTCCAGTTCCTTCATCAAATCTCCAGTAACCAGCTAATCCGCTATCCGGAGTAGAGTAATATTCAGGTGAGAGTAAGTAATTCATCGTTCTTTTAATTTGTTCCCGCGATCTTGCAACATTCCAAATTCTTACTTCGTCAATTTTTCCATCAAATACTCTTCCTGGAAATCCAGGTGATTCACCAATTAACATATTAGCAGCTGCATTTCTAATATTTAAAGAAGGACGATTAACTTCGGCAACTAAATCACCATCAACATATATTTTCATATCAGTTCCATCATATGTAGCAGCTATGTGGTGCCAACTGTTTAATTGAATCGCATCTGCGGGTGAAGTGAGTTCTTGCCAGCTACCAGCTCCAAGATTAAAATTTACTTTTCCATCATCACCACATCTAATCATATAACCAGAATCATTTCCCGGTGCGCCAAAATCTTTAACGATTAAACTTCCCTCCCAAATGTTTGGTTTAAACTGATTAACATTTATCCAGCACTCTAGTGTTACTTCACTGCCAGTAATTTGTAATGAAGTTCCATTTCCGCAATTAAGAAAATCATCTACTCCATCGAACTTCAATGCGAACCCATTAGTATCTGCAATAGCAATTCCCGTATTGAAGCTCCAAACAGTTCCCTCAGTTGTATAGTACTGGTTTTTAGAATTTATTCTCCAATAGTAGGTTGTGTTTGCTTCTAAAATACCATGGTAGTAATTAGCACCAGAAGTATTTGTAATAAATGGAGGTGGATTTTGCGTTCCAAAATAAATATCGCTTGATGAGGCACCATTTCCCGGTGTCCATCCGAGAGTAATATTTCTAATTATATTTGTATCACCATCCGCGGGATAAGGATTTGCAGCTGGACCTGGTGGGGAAAACCATTCAAAAAATGTTTCTGCGAAATCAGAATGTCCAAATTCTATTCCGACAGTTTGCACCAAGATTGCAACTGCGCTATCTCCCTGCTCATATTTTACAGAAGGAACAAAGTATGCGTTATTAGGTGATCCACCTAGATATGTTAGTGAATTATCAGGATTACGTCGATAGACATTATAATAATAAGCTTCATCCGTAGAATGGTCCCATCTTAAACGAAGAGTTACATAATCAATTTCATCAACCTTGTTTTCTACAAATAAATTAGTTGGCGGATTTGGGGTATCTATTTCTCCTTCATAAATACTTATTCTTCCGATTTTTATCTCATAACTGGTTCCAAAACCTCCTTCAAAAAAAAGTGCGATGATAGAAATTTTTTCTCCAATGTATCCGCTCAAATCAAAATCATTTGTATTCCATCCCTCCGAGGTTGTATTCCCAACATCAAAATAAACATAGTTCGTTGGATTGCTTTCAAATGCCAGCGCAACCTTTAAATTTGTTGCCCCAATATTTCCTGTTTTAAATTCTATACCAAGATTTGAATCAAATGTAACAATTGTATTTGCTTTGTAAAGTTTTAATAGATTATCAGAAATTAAATCACCCGAAACTTTTAAACAGTTTCCGCCATAATATGCATCTGTGAAATCAAATTCAGGAGTAAGTTTAGTGCCGCTGCTTTCTACTATCCATCTCCATGTAGGCAGGACATCCTGGAGGGAAAGATTATTCCAACCTAGCAATGACCAATCAGGATGAGAAAGTTTTTCTCCGTCAATATAAAAATCATATCCTTGCCCAGTGCAAAAATTTGTAACAAATGGAATATCTGTAATAGGCGTAAATGCTGGAATGTAATTGGCAATTCCTTTCCAGCTATTACCGGTAGTTGTATTGCTTGGATCGTGATTCCAGCCAACCCAAAAAATGCTTGATTTATAATAGTAGTTTTCCAAATCAGTTGATGAGTTATAACACCAATCCGGTCTATAAATCCCAAGCGATGTAACGTGTGGTTGGTTCGAAGGGAATAACGAGCCCCACCCAATATTTGTATTGTAACCATTAGCTTCAACATCAATTCCAGCAAAGAGTTCAAACTCATCCCTGTAAAGGCTTTGTGCATGGCTTCTTGAATTAATTAATCCAGCTGAATTCCACCAGAAATTCAAGAACATAGTTTCAGAAACCAGCGTATCTCCCCATTGAAAATACCAATCGTTTAGAGTGTTTAATTGATTTTGCCATGCTATATTTCCATTTTCAGTCATTGCATCATACCATTCAATTTCTAAATTGGAATTATCCTGGAAGTAAATCATAAAATCTCTCATATCAGCAGCAACTTGTGCATTAGCCCCCTGCGTTTCCTGATTAATAAACCAACCATCAAATCCATAGTACTCTGCTACTTCAATTAGCTTGTCTGCTACCGGAAAAGTATTTCCACTTTTTTGAAGAAAATCCAGCACCCATTGTAACTGTCCTCCATAAACTATTGGAGGAAAGAATACATTTCCTAAAATCTTAACTCCGTTTCTGTGTGCGGCATCAATAATGGTTGGGTTAGGCGCTAAAATCAAACCCTCACCTGCTGAACCTCCCCACAACACAAGAAGATCTGTGTACTGCCAGTAGCTGAAAGTATAATAATTTATTTCCAGTGAGCCTTGAGAAGGATTGTTGCTTGTAGGTGCAAAAGCTGATAACGGATTTACTTTACCTTCATTAAATCTTGCGTTAGCATTCACAATTGTAACGCTATCTAAATATTTATTCTTGAGCGCTACTCCAGACCGATTGTAAGGTGCATCCGGATCTGTTGCAGAAGTCCAGCTTAAAATTTCTAATGGAAACCAGTACGATGCAAATGGTTGATCTGATGGAAGAAAGGAATTGCTAATATTTTTTACATCTGTATAATTAAATTCTGAAACTTGAGCAAGTAGTTGATTTGAGGAAATTAATATAAATAAAATGAGAAAAAAAAAGAAAACGCAAATCTTTGATGTATTATTCATTATCAACACTCACAATCATTTATTGTATAATAAATATAAAAATGCAAATTAATATTAATTAATTTGTATTCATTCCTCAGAAGATGGAACCAGTCGGGCAGATAAATCCGGATCTTTCATATCTTTATCAAACGGAAACATCGGACGTTTTATTCTTTCATACTTTAATCGTTCCAGATCTTGGTCAACACCACCGGGAGTTAATGCCATCATCCAGTCAGCTTGTAAGTTATAAAGTTCTGGGACTAAGTAACCGATTTTTACTACAATAATATCGGCATTTCTCGGATTCAGATTTAATCGAGAAAAATCACTTTCATAATGATATGGTTTACGTTTTTCCGTAACAATAATACACACGCTTCCTACTTTTACTACAACTTCAGTTTCAGCATACCTATCTCCTGTTCTGATGGCTTCAACTTTTCCAATTAACCTTATTGGAGGCGTGTACCGATTATCAACTGCGGCTCCAATATAATTATCTACATTTCCACCAACTCCAACTTCAATTGCATCTTTAACAAGCTCTGGTCCAGGAATTGAGGCATAAATAAGATATGGACCACTATCAGATTGAA
>JABDPB010000051.1 GCA_013042995.1 Ignavibacteriaceae bacterium
AGTTAGTTGCCACCAGGCCAATTTATGCAGGTAAAGCTTTGATGGATGTAAAATTAACTACTGATAAAAAAGTAATCAGTCTAAGACCAAATGTATTTAAAGCTGAAGCATCTGAAAATCCTTCAGATTCGGAAATAAATGTTAAAGAGATCAGTTCACCTAATCTTAACACCAAAGTAACTGAATTTAAAAAAGCTGAAGGTAAACTGGATGTTGCAGAAGCAGATATAATTGTTTCGGGTGGAAGGGGAATGAAAGGCCCAGAGAATTTTCATTTAATTGAAGAACTTGCTGATGCCTTTGGGGCAGCAGTTGGAGCCTCGAGGGCTGTTGTTGATGCAGGCTGGCGACCGCATCGTGAGCAAGTTGGACAAACTGGAAAAACGGTTTCACCAACTTTGTATGTCGCCTGCGGAATTTCAGGGGCTATACAGCACCTTGCAGGTATGTCATCATCAAAATATATTGTAGCAATAAATAAAGATAAAGATGCACCTATTTTTAATGTGGCAGACTATGGTATAACAGGAGATGTTTTTGAAATCCTGCCTGCATTGAGAGAAGAAGTTACAAAGGCAAAGTAAAGGAGTAAATTTTTGCAGAAAGTTCAATGTGAAATTTTAGGATTATCATCCAGCCCATCCACCGGAGGGGCTTATGCTATTCTTCTGAAAGAAATTGATGGAAATAAAAGGCTGCCAATAATTATCGGTGCATTTGAAGCGCAGGCAATTGCTTTAGAAATTGAAGGTATAAAGCCACCACGCCCACTCACACACGATCTGTTAAAGCAGCTATCAGACAACCTTGGCGCAACGGTTACAGAGGTATTAGTTGATGAACTGCGTGAAAATACTTTTTATGCAAAAATTATGTTAGAGGTATCTGGATTTACACAGGAAATTGATGCACGCCCAAGCGATGCAATTGCACTGGCCGTGCGTGCACAAGCTCCCATTTTTGTTTCAGGCCCTGTGCTTGAAGCGGCGGCTTTTGTTCCTTCTGATGACAGCAAAGATGAAATTGGGATTTCTAATTTAACTCCCTCTTCGGGTAAAAGTAAGAAGCCTGTCACTAAGGAAACAAAACTTGCAACATTACAAAACAAGTTAAGAGAAGCAATTGAAAGCGAAGAGTACGAGCGTGCAGCAAAAATTAGAGATGAGATTAAGAATTTAACAAGTGAAAACTAAGAGATTTAGTTAAATATTTTTGCCCCAATTTTGCACTCCAGGCATCTTTCTTTTACACAATAATTTCTGAAAAGTTCGATCATCCCCTGATATAATATACTTCTTTCCTTTGCTCGTCCCAAAATAAGTGTGCTATTTACCTGATCAGCCAGCTGATTGGAAGTTTTCTGATTATAATTTATATAAAGTTCTTTTACTCTGCGCAAGGATTCGCTCTTATTAAAAATCTCCAAATAAACTGATAGAATGGGAAGCAAAACATTAATTACAATTTCATCCACGCGTGAAATCCCAACAAAGTAATTTAGAATTTCCTTTGCTGGTTTATCAAAAACATAATGGTCCCTCCAAAAACCTTCGGCTTCAATAACCATCAAATTGCGCATGTTAGCGGCATAATCTTTTGAATCACCTTCTTTTTCAAACAATTCTATTAGGTCCTCAAATAAATTCTCCTTTAACAGTTGATGCAGCAACCGTGCACCACCAGCAATTCTGATTGTAGGAAAATTCTGCGGTCTCTGCTTAAAAAAATGCCAATGTTCCTGTTTAAAGTACATACCGTCATAATCTGATTTAAGTCTGTCCCAAATTTCTACCATTTCTCTAACATATTCAGAAGCTTTTTCTTCATTAAAGGATATTTTTTCAGGAATTAATCCACTAACATTTAGGAGGACGCTTTCAACTAATAGTTCAAAGTTTTCCTTTTCCGAATATTTTATCAAAAAATCGATATTAACTGCTTTGGCAAGTTTTAGCATCAAATCCTTATTTTTTGAAAATCCAAGTGCTTCAAAAATCATTTCATAAATTATTTGCTGCCAGAGAACAGTATTTGAAAATTCCTCTGGTTTAAATTTTCTGCTATCAAAGTCTTCTCCAAAATCGTATCGTACAATAGGTTCTCTAATATTCATCTCTTTCAGATAGATCATTTGCTTTGTACGTTCCAATATTTTACGCGCCTTATTTTGAAATCTTTCTATCCCGAGTTCAATTAAGAAGTTTGTTTTTTCTTTTTTTGATACTAAGGCATTTCTATCCTTGCAAGGCATTATAAAGGATTTGTTTCGTTGTTCCATTTGAACAGCTCTTAAAAGTGTTTTGCCAACTTCGGCATCAATAAAATCTAATATGCAAAGTGAGTGGACTTTTCTTTTGTCTTTTGTAAAAACGAATGGTTGATGCTTTTCATTTGAAAGTGTGATATGCAAAATTACTTTGCTGTATTTTTTATCAAAGTAATGTCCGTGTGATTTCCAATCTTTATGTTTTGAATCAATTTCCACATCGCCGAGGTACGTTATGTTGCCAAATTTAATTCTTGCATTTAAGAAATCGGGACCAGCAAAATCTTTGTTTTCCATTCCTGTGTCAATTACTTCTATTGCCTGGGCATCGGAAGTAGTAAGTGCTTTCTTAAAATTGCCTTCTTTCCAAATTTCGTATACAGCTTTTTCTCTAATCTTCATTTAGCATCTAGTAGTGTTTTAATTACAACATAAAAACATTTGTAGGTAGAGTAAACACATAATTTAATATCTAAAAACTTACTGATTGAATTGGGAAAAGACTAATAATTTATTTTTTGTTTGCGCTAATGATATTGTTCAAATTTGTCAGCTCAGCAGCAGCTTGCTCTGCAAAATCAACATTATTGCTTTTATAAATTATTCCCCTGCTTACATTTACAAGAAATGATTTTTTTTGTGATTCAAATAAAATTTTTACTAAATCTTCAAGGTTTCCACCTTGAGCACCGATTCCGGGAATTAATATAGGAAGGTTTTCAATTAGATGTAAATTTTCCAAGAGTTCATTTAGTTTAGTTGCTCCAAAAACTATTCCGCAGTTTTTGCTTTTATCCCATTCTCTTATTTTGTTTAGGGTATGTTGAAAGAGTTTAACACCGTTTTTCAATTCTTCGTTTTGAAAATCCTTTGAACCGGGATTTGATGTAAGTACAAGAATAAAATTTAACTTGTCTGAATAATCTAAAAATGGTTCAAGAGAATCTTTACCCATTAACGGATTTAATGTTGAACAATCAAAATTATAATGTTCGTAAAATGATTGAGCATGCATCTTTGAAGTGTTTCCGATATCGCCTCTCTTGCCATCAGCAATTGTTATAACATCTGAAGGAATTAATTTTATTGTATCTTCTAAATTTTTTAACCCATTAATTCCGTAACATTCATAAAAAGCAAGATTTATTTTGTATGCTGCAACGCGGTCTTTCGTTGCATCAATTATTTGCTTGTTAAATTCTACAATGGGATTATTTTCGCCTAAGAGATGTGGTGGGATTTTTTTTATATCAGTATCTAATCCAACACAAATAAAATTACCGATCGAATTTGCATTTTGTAGTTTTTTAAGTGCATTCATCAGCTATGCGTAATTTTTTCTTGTTCGATATATATTTTCAACTATTCCAAGCATTAACATACTTAAAACAAGCGAGCTGCCGCCGTAACTTATAAACAGCAGAGGAATTCCAATTACAGGCAATATTCCAACAACCATCCCCATGTTAATTAAAAAGTGAATGAAGTAAACAGACAGTATTCCAATTACAACCAAACTTAAAAATTCATCTTTTGTAGAATAAGCAATTTTCAAAATTCTTAAAAACAAAATTAAAAACATAGCAAGCACAATTATGCTGCCGATGAAACCAAACTCTTCGCCAATTACACAAAAAGCAAAATCCGTCCATTGCTCCGGTATAAATTGCAACTGTGTTTGATGCCCTTCCAAAAAACCTTTTCCGGCTAATCCACCTGAACCAATTGCTACTTTTGCCTGAATTGTATTATAACCTGAACCTAGCGGATCGGACATCGGGTCTATGAATGCCTGTATTCTTTTTTGCTGATGTGGGCTTAATACGTTAAAAATATAGTCTGCAAAAAAACCACTTGCGAGGTTCAACGCAAAAATGGACGCACTGAAGAATAAGTCTTTTTTAAAGATCACTAGAAATACAATAATAACTGCCAAGCCCACAATAAAATACACTAGTCCGAATAGTGCCGAAATCGCTATAAAAGCAGGTGAAAGAACAACAAACAATGAAAACGAACTTATACCTTTCCAAAATACAATTGTTAAAAGAACACCGAAAAAAACGATAGTAGTTCCCATGTCCGGTTCTAATAGAATTAGCATCATTGGGAATAAACCTATAGCAAGTGCAATTAGTATATCTTTAAATGAATCTATATCAGTATTATTTCTGCTAAGAAATGAAGCAACAGCAAGTATGGTTGCTATCTTTGCAAATTCAGAGGGTTGAAATCCAACAGGGCCAAACATTATCCAGCTTTTGGAACCTGAGATTTGTCTTCCAATTACTAACACTGCAAGTAGCAAAATGATGGAGAGGAAATAACTTGGCAAAGCTGCCGATTTAAATACTTTTGTAGGCAAAGAGTAAACAATAAAAAAAACAATTAATGCTATCGCACCCCAGACCAATTGCTTTTGAAAATTGTCTTCTGCAAGCGGATTGTTTACTGTGGAGCTGTAAATAGAAAGTAAACCTAAGCCGAACAAAACCATCACTGGAACTAAGAGTCCAAAATCAAATTTATCTTTTATGTTATAATCAATGCGCATCAGTTATCTAATCTTTTACAGCAAATTTATTTTCAGATTCTAATTTGTTTTCTTTGTTTTTATCTAAACCTCTTAAGTAGGTTTCAATTATTTTTTTTGCAATAGGTGCTGCATGAGTGCCACCGAAACCCACGTTTTCAACTAAAACTGCAAGTGCAATTTTTGGATTTTCGAAAGGAGCAAAAGCAACAAACCATGCATGATCCTCACCATGAGGATTTTGAGCAGTACCTGTCTTACCAGCTACCTCAATATCGGGTAATCTTATGTGAGTTGCTGTTCCTTTACCGTTTACAACTAAATACATTCCTTCTTTTACAATTTCTATTACTGATTTATCAACACCAGTACTTACTGGATCAAAATTTAAAGGGTCAACATTATTTTGTGATTCATCAAAAATGCCTCTTACAAGGTGCGGTTGAACAGAACTTCCATTATTTGCAATTAAAGCTGTATACTGAGCTAATTGAAGCGGGGTAACACTTACTTCTCCCTGACCAATTCCAAGACTTGCCATTATACTTTTAGGCCAGTTATCTCCATATCTATTAATATAATAGCTTTCATCCGGAATGAAACCTGCAGTCTCCTCCGGAATATCTATGTTTGTTTTCTGTGCAAAACCAAATTTCAGTGCGTACTCTTTCCAACGATCCATACCAATTTTGTAGATTAACCTGTAAAAAAACGTATTGCAAGATTTTTCAATTGCACGAATAACATTTACAGTACCGTGTGAGCCATGGCATTTGAAAAATCTGCCGTAAGTAAAACCACCCTTACATTGAATTGTATAAGAAGGAGTAATAATTCCCAAAGCTAAAGCTGCAATCGCAGCAAGCATTTTAAAAGTTGATCCTGGAGGATTGATTGTCATAGTTGCTCGATTAAATAATGGTCGAGCAGGATCATTGTAAAGAGATGAAATAAATTCATTTGGAGTAATGAAGGAAAACTTATTCAAATCATAGTCAGGGGCACTTACCATTGCAAGTATTTCACCAGTAGAAGGATCAATAGCTACAAGTGCACCACGTTTGTCCTTCAATTCCTCCTCAGCAACAATTTGTGTTTCAGCGTCAATTGTAAGTACAATACTCCGTCCGTTTACAGGAGGTAAATCCTTTGAACCAAAATTAAAGCTGCCGAGATCCCTGCGTCTCGAATCCACTAAAATGTACTCATAACCTTTTTTCCCTCTAAGTTTATCTTCATAAGTCTTTTCTATTCCGTTGTAACCAACAAAATCTCCCTGCTTGTAGTGCTCTTTGTTTTTAGCAAGCTGTTCGGCAGAAATTTCTTTTGTATATCCAAATGAATGAGATGCATTGATCCCTGCAGGGTAATTTCTATAAAGCTCTAACACATAATCAATTCCAGGCAAATTCTCTCTGTTCTCTTCAATCCAGGCAACAACTTTAAAGTCAATTCCTCTTTTTAGTCTGAGTGGAAGATATTTGGAATATATCCGATTCTGTTTTAAAAAAATATTTATAAAACCGAATTCAGCACCTATTACCGTTTCAATTAATTTATTCAGTGAGGTATCATAGTAGGCTGGGGTTACTCTTAAAGTAAATGCAGGAGAATTACTGACGAGCAGGTTCATATTCCTGTCGTAGAATAAACCACGCAATGGATCTAGTTCAATACTTTTTACACTGTTATCTGAAGACTTGGTTTCATATTCTTTCTGGTTTACTATTTGCATTTGGAAAAGTCTGAAACCAAGAACCGTTACACTGATGGTAATAATAAAATAAAAAATTGCTCTTCTTTTGAGCGAACCAAAAAAATCACTTTTCATGTGTAGCTTTTTTTATGAGGAATAAGTACTATCAAAATACTGAATAGTGCTGTATAAATTGAAGGCAGTAAACTTTGGTTAAATAATAACGCAATAAAATTAGTATTAAAATCAATTACCGAAAAGAATGAAAATATTAATGAATTGATTATCGAGCACAAAAATACAATTACACAAAAAGCATAAGTATACAAATATTTATCTCTCCTTGTCTCAGATGAAAAATAACCTGCTGTAAAACCCGCAACTGTTTTCGCAAGCATATTACTTCCAATTAAGCTTCCCGTTATTAAGTCGAAAGCTAAACCGTAAAAAGCTCCGATTGAAGTTCCAAATAACTGCCCATAAGAAATTGAAAAATAAACTAAAGTAATTAATATCAAATCAGGAGCAATTTCTTCAATAGAAATTAGTGGAATAATTGTAAGCTGAACAATTATAACAGGAATAAAAACTAAAATGGGTATAAAAAACTTTATTTTCATTTCATTTTATAGAAATTCAATTCAAGTTCTTGCTTTTTTACGCTTTGAATCAGTTGAAGAACGAAAACATATTCTATACTTAAAACATCAACAAAAGGTTCAACAGTTATTCTGTTCAGAAGACCGGTTTTCTCCGAAACAATATCAGATACAATACCTATAGGTACTGGAATCGGAATAATTGAACTGATTTCCGAGGTTACAATTCTGTCGCCTGTTTCAAAATCAAAAGTTTTAGGTACGTTAATGATAACAAGTTTATCGCTGTCCCAAATCATTATTCCGTCAATCCGGCTCCGTTCATTTTTAACTGTTAATTTTAAATTAATATTTTTTAAAGTTCGTGCAATGGCAAAATCATCCGATGTAGAATGAACAATCCCTACCAATCCCGAATGATTTATAACAGGCATTCCGGGCTTAATATCATTAATTAATCCTTTGTTAATAGTAATAGTATTTTGAGTTTGAGATAACGTTCTTGATACAATTGTTGCAGGCAAAAGAGGAAGTATGGATGTATCCTTAAATCCTGCAAGCACTTTAAGCTGCCTATTTAATAGACCTTGTTGTCTGAGTGCGCTAACTTGAAGCATTAGTTCCGCATTTACTTTTCTTAATTCTTCATTTTCTCTCCTGATTTGAGTTGTATTGAAAAGATCGTAAATAACAGTTGTAACGGCAGCAAAACTTCCAAATGCTACTGCCCTAACTTTTTGAACCTGAGGATTATTGTTTTGCGTGAGGAGAACGAAGCTTATTATGACAAGAATTATCAGAACAACATATTCTTTGAAATTATCCCAAACGTATGATAGGCGTTTAAACATTAATATCTTCTATTTCGAAACAGTACCTTTGAATATTCATTTAAATTTTCAATTACTTTGCCAGCACCACGTACAACCGCAGTAAGTGGATCTTCTGAAACGTGTACCGGTAGATTCGTTTCCATTCTGATTCTTTCATCCAACCCTTTTAACAAGGCACCACCGCCGGTTAACAGCACACCTCTATCTAGAATATCTGCTGAAAGTTCAGGTGGAGTTCTTTCTAAAGTTTGTCTTACTGTATCTACAATTTGTACAATTGATTCGTTCAAAGCCTCACGAATTTCAACTGAGCTTACTTCTGTAGTTTTAGGAATTCCACCAACTAGATCTCTTCCTTTAACCTGAATTGTTATCTCTTCCTTTAAAGGAACTGCAGAACCAACCTCACACTTAATTGCTTCTGCTGTTCGCTCACCTATTAGTATATTGTGGTTTCGCTTGAAGAATTGCATAATTGCATAATTCATTTCGTCACCTGCAATACGGATTGATTCTTCGTTTACAATTCCCGATAACGCAATTACAGCTATTTCAGTTGTGCCACCTCCGATGTCTATAATCATACTCCCAACTGGAGCGGCTACATCAATACCGATTCCGATTGCTGCAGCCATAGGTTCTGCAATTAAATGTACTTCTTTCGCTCCTGCATGTTCGGCACTATCTCTAACGGCACGCTTTTCAACTTCTGTTACACCACTAGGCACTGCAACCACAACTCTCCTGCTGGTGAGAGCACCTGCCTTAACTTTTTTTATGAACGCACGAATCATTCCCTCTGCAATTTCAAAATCGGCAATTACTCCATCTCGCATTGGACGGGTAACTTTAATTTCTTTGTGTTCCCTGCCCTGCATTTCTTTTGCTTTGTTACCCAGCGCAATAATTCTTTTGGAGCTTTTATCGAATGCAACAATTGAAGGCTCGTTTAATACTACGCCTTTTCCCTTTACATATATCAGAGTGTTAGCTGTACCCAGGTCAATTGCTATATCGGTTGAAAAAATATCAAATATGCCCATATGTCCTCTTAATGTTTAAAGTGCCTTATTCCCGTTAAGACCATAGAAATTTTATTTTTGTTAGCGGCATCAATTACCTCATTATCGCGTACGGAACCGCCAGGTTGAATTACAGAAGTAGCTCCGCAATTTGCAATTTCAATTAATCCATCTGCAAATGGAAAAAAAGCATCGGATGCCGCAACAGAACCATTTAAGTCTAATCCATGTTCATCCGCTTTCATCTTAGCAATTTTAACAGAATCAATTCTGGACATCTGTCCTGCTCCAACTCCAAGCGTTGCTTTATTTTTAATGAATACTATTGCGTTTGACTTTGTGTGCTTTGCAATTTTCCTGGCAAACTTTAGATCATCCAATTCTTTTTTAGATGGTTTTTTATCTGTAACAAAATTTAGTTTATCTACAATAAAATCAAAACGGTCATAATCTTGCTTTATAATACCACCAGGAATTGATTTGAAGAAAGTTTTTTCATTTTTAATTGACTTCAGTTGCTTAACCAATCTTCTGTCTTTTTTCTTTTTCAGAATATGCATTGCATCGTCAGTAAAATCTGGGGCACAGACCACTTCTAAAAAAATTTCATTAAGCTTATTAGCTAATTTTTCACCAACTGTTGATGTAAATGTAACAATCCCGCCAAAGGAAGATACAGGGTCACATAATAATGCTTTTATATACGCGTCGAAAGAATCTTTACCAATTGCAGCACCAGCAGGATTATTATGCTTTATTATTGCACATGCATTATCACCCAAATCTTCCACAAGTTCTACAGAAGAAATTAAATCTAATATATTGTTATATGATAGTTCTTTGCCATGCAAGGTTTCGAAGAAATCATAAAAGCTTCCGTAAATTGCTGCTTGTTGATGAGGATTTTCTCCATAGCGAAGTGATTTAGCCTTCGGCAGACTTGTTCTAAAATAACTATGTGCTAATTCTAACTTTGTTTCTAAAATATTCGCAATGTGAATATCATAATCGGAAGTTATATTAAAAGCTTCAACTGCAAATTTTTTTCTTGTAATATCAGTAACTTCACCATAATTCAGCTCGTCAATTACAGTTTTATATTGGCTTGGATTTGTTACAACTGTAACAAATTTAAAGTTTTTTGCTGCTGCTCTTATCAAGCTTGGTCCACCAATATCAATGTTTTCAATGAGTTCATCAAGTGAAGCATCAGGATTATGAGAAACTTCTTTAAATGGATAAAGATTAACACAAACTAAATCGATTGGAAAAATTTCATTCTTTTCAGCCTGCTCTAAATCGGAAGGATTATCTCTTCGCATTAAAATTCCACCATTAATTTTTGGATGTAGAGTTTTAACTCTTCCATCAAAAATTTCAGGAAAACCTGTTACATCCTGCACCTGTTGAATTTTTATTCCTTCTGATGAGAGAAGTTTAGCAGTATTTCCGGTCGCAATAATGTTAAAGTTTTTTTCTGCCAAAGCTTTGGCAAAGTCTACCAATCCAGTTTTATCAAAAACACTAATCAACGCCGATTTGCTCAACCCAACAACCAATTTTTAAGTGAGAGAAAATAGCTAGTTAAGAACTCTTACCCTTGTTTTATCAACAAAAACTTTACCAAGGGCAAATTTTTCAATTACAAAGGGTAATAGTTGATGTTCAATCTTCAAAACACGTTCGGCAAGCTCTTCGTGTGACTGAGCATCAGAAATATCTACACATCTCTGGGCAATAATCTTCCCTGTGTCGTAAGTTTCATCAACAAAATGAACACTTGCTCCGGAAATTTGTGCTGAGGCATCGAACACAGCTTTATGAACGTTCATTCCATACATTCCGTTTCCACCAAACGAGGGCAACAAAGCCGGATGTATGTTTATAATTTTATTTTTAAAAGATTTAACAAAACTATCCGGTATTAATTTTAGGAAACCTGCAAGAACAATTAAATCAATTTTAAGTGAATAGAAAAGGTTTCCTAATTCATCAAAGCTTAAAAATCCTTCTTTATAACCGACATTGTAAACCGGTATAAAATGATTCTTTGCAATATCAAATGCCTGGCAATCTGCTTTGTTGCTAACAACAGCTTTTACTTCAATTAAATTACGCAATTTAGGCGCATTTAGTATTGAATTTAAGTTAGAACCACGACCGGAAACAAAAACTGCAAGTGAAAACACGTTCTTTTAAAAATAATTTTGTCAAAGCTACTTAAACACTAAAAAATAATCAAATTTGAAGGGATTCTTATTTCGGGTCAGTCTTGTAATTCGTAAAAAAGCGCATTGAGTCTATCGGTTAATTTATTTTCAAAATAGAAATTGTTGTAGTTGGAAGCATACTCAATAAACAATTCTGCATCTTCAAAATTCTTTAATGCCTTGCTTGCTCTTGCTGCATAATAGCAGGCAAATGCTTTCACCCAGGTTTCACAGTTTTCAAAATTCAATAAACCCACAGAATACTCAAGAGATTGTTTGTATTTCTTTAAATGATAGTATGCCTCACTGATATACAACATCAACTCAGCTCTTAAAGTATCTGAAATGAATAATCTATTCAGTTTTTCTAGAGAATCAATTGCAGCTTTAAATTGTCCAGAATTCATAATGTTTTCATATCGTAGTAAGGAAATTTCAAGTGAATCAGGAAGATCATCACTAAATTGTTCCCCTCTTTTTTTAGCATAAACGTCTTCATCTATATCTAAATTGCCTTCATCTGCTTTTTCAAAATAATTTTTTGCAGTAGTTGTATCTCCTTCAATTAAATAACATAATCCTAACTTTAAAGATGCGCTACCCCTTAAATGATGATCAAAAGAAGAGTCTAAAAAGGTGTGATAATAATATTTCGCAGAATCAAAATAATTTTGAATGTAAAGCAAATCACCTAAAGCCAAAATGGAATAATTTTTTAGTTGAACGAAAATTGAATCTTCAGATTGTATAACAGCATTAAATTTTTTCTCAGCAGATTTAAGATTATATTTTTTAACATGTAAATTCCCAAGAGCATATTTAAATAGTAAATTCCTCGGGTATGATGTTGCTAAAAATTTTAAATACTGTTCTGATTCTTTAAAGTTCAGAAAAAATTCTGAGTACACTTGTGAGAGATAAAATTGAGCGTCAACTTTTGAATATTTTCCTTTTTTCGATGCCAGCTTCAAATATTCCAATCCAAGTTTTTTATCACCTTCAATACCAGTTAAATCTAATGCCCAGCGCCAAGAATGTGGTGCCTGTGAAACCGCAAAATTATAAAGCCCCAAACACATATATGCATCGAAGTAAGTGCTGTCAATGGCAACAATTCTGTTAAAATAATATTGAAACATTTTTGTCGTCCAGAGTGCATTCAAATATTCTTCACCGCGAGTGTGAGCAACCGCTCTCTGGTAGTAAACCGCACCCAAAATATAAAAACTAAAAGTGTCTGTGGAATCGTTTTTTAAAAAAATCTCGGATTTAATGACTGCTGTATCGGTATAATTTACGAATTTATCCAGGTGGTCTTCATTTTTATTATCTAGATAAATCCATAGATTTTTTATTGATTTAAAATAATAACCTGCGGGATGTTCAGGATTTAAATTAATAAAATCCTGAAAGTACTTATCAGAAGAGATGAATTGAAAATTATATAGTGCGTCAAGTCCGCTGCTTATTTTCTTTAAGGCTTTGGGTTGGGCATTAATCGTAATTGAGAAATACTGGACAATACAAATTGTAAAAACAAAATATGCGATGAGCTTTTTATTTAATGAAAACAATTTCACTATAAAAAGAGAGGAATTAATGATAGACTCTTATTAAGAATTCGTATCATTCGATGAATCAGAATATACAACAGCGGCTTTAACAAATTCCCTGAACAGCGGATGAGCATTTGTTGCACGTGATTTTAATTCAGGATGAAACTGGCATGCAACAAACCATCGTTTATCCGGCAGTTCGATGATCTCAACTAATTCCCTGTCAGGCGATAAACCACTGAGCACCATGCCATTATCAACCAGTTTTCTTCTAAACTTGTTATTCACTTCGAAGCGGTGTCTGTGGCGTTCGGATATATAATTTTTTTTGTAAGCTTTAAATGCCATAGTATTCTCTTCTATACTGCAAGGATAAGCACCTAGCCGCATAGTAGCACCCATATTTTTTACATCTTTTTGATCGGGCATTAAATCTATAACTCTATATTTTGTTTTTTTGAACTCAGAACTGTTCGCATAACGCAATCCACATACATTTCGTGCAAACTCGACTACTGCACATTGCAAACCTAAACAAATTCCCAAAAAAGGAATATCATTTTCACGTGCGTATCGAACTGCTTTAATTTTTCCTTCAATTCCTCTTTCTCCAAAACCACCAGGCACTAATATACCTGAAACACCACTTAGCAACTCTTTCAAATCACCATCTTCAAGTTCTTCTGCATTCACAGGTCTTATTTTTACTTTAGCATGATTTTCTGCTCCCGAGTGGATAAACGCTTCCATTATACTTTTATAAGCATCAAGATGTGTTATATATTTTCCACAAACGGCAATTTCAATTTCTTTTTCGGGTGAGCGAATACCATCAACAAAATGATTCCAATCATCCAGTTTTAATTTTTTATCGGGAAGGTGAAGCCTGCTACAAACCAATTGATCCATTTTTTCTTTTTGAAGTACAAGCGGTACTTCGTAAATGGAAGGAACGTCATAAGCAGAAATTACTGCTTTAGAATCAACATTGCAGAAGAGAGCAATTTTTTCTCTAATATCTTTTGGCAGCCTTTTTTCAGATCTACAAATAAGCATATCAGGTTGAATTCCAAGTTCAAGTAAGTTTTTAACACTGTGTTGTGTAGGCTTCGTTTTAACTTCGCGCGCCGAGGCTATATAGGGAACAAGTGTAACGTGAATACACATTGAATTAAGCCTTCCAAAGTCAAGCATATGTTGACGGATTGCTTCTATAAAAGGAAGGCTCTCTATATCTCCGACTGTTCCACCAATCTCTGTAATTATCACATCATACTCACCAAGTTCGCTTAGTTTTTTTAATCTTCTTTTTATTTCATCAGTAATGTGAGGAATAACCTGAACTGTGGCTCCAAGATAGTCTCCCCTTCGTTCTTTTGTAATAACTTCGTAGTAAACTTGTCCTGTAGTAGTATTATTTGCTTTAGTCATATTTACATCCAAAAATCTTTCGTAGTGACCGAGGTCGAGATCAGTTTCTGCACCGTCATCGGTCACATAAACTTCACCATGCTGGAATGGACTCATAGTTCCTGGGTCTACATTTATATAAGGGTCGAATTTTTGGATGGTTACTTTGAAGCCGCGCTGTTTTAGCAACAAGCCAAGGGAAGAGGCAGTTATTCCCTTACCTAATGACGAAACAACACCACCGGTAATGAAAATAAATTTTACTTTTCTGCCACGCGCCATAAATTTTTTTTTGTTCTCAAATATAGAACAGCCCATGATGATAAGCAATTTCCAGTTAGAGTAAAATAAATAAAAGCTGTTCTTCTGCTCTTAAATCAGGTATAAAGGTACCTTGTTAAAAAATATCATTTGCCTAATGTTCTTATTTTTACTATTCTTGTGCAACTAAGATTATTTGGAAGAAAGCTGTGATTAAATTAACTACAAATTTTCCTGTTACTGCAAAAAAGCTTTACGATTCGTGGCTGAATAGTACAGCTCATTCAGACTTTACAGGTGGGAAAGCAATTATAGATGGACGGGTTGGAGGAAAATTTAAAGTATGGGATGGTTATATAACCGGTTCTAATTTAGTACTTCAGCCATACGGAAGAATTGTTCAATCTTGGCGCACAACTGAGTTCCACGAATCTGCACCAGATTCCCGTTTGGAAATTCTTTTTGAAAAACATAACAGCGGAACTAAAATAACTCTGATTCACACACAACTGCCAAACGGCGAAGAAAAAAAATACGAAAAAGGTTGGAAGGATCACTACTTCAAACCGATGAAAAAATTCTTCAAAAAAAGTAAGTAATCTGAGCTGTCCCATTTCATTTGCTACAATATTTTACACTTGAATCATGTAAATTTACCCGCCTATATTTCTTTTAAACTTAACGGAGATTTATTCTGTCCAAAATTAGGATTATTATTAATATTGTTTGTGTAATTAGATTTTTTTGGGCATCGCAATCAGGATAATCAATTGAAATTATTTTCACGAATTTTATTTACATTTATTTTATTATGTTCTGTAATTACTTATACACAAGATACAACTGAGAGCCTCGCATTTAAAAATAAGCAACCAAGGCAAAGTGCCCCATATTTTTACCGACCCGAACTTGCATACCAAATTTGGCAGAAATTTAAATTAACGCAGGAAGCAAATGCAGGCGATATTTTAGCACAGCACGAACTTGGTCTACGTTATTTAATGGGTGAAGGACTTCCCGCTGATACAACGCAGGCAGTCTATTGGATTAGAAAAGCTGCTGAGAAAAATCTAACTTCTGCAAAATATAATTATGCAATTTTGCTTATAAACGGAATTGGGGTTGAGTGGGATCCATTTGTCGCATTTAATTACTTTATAAGTGCTGCAGAAGATGGAATGGTTCAGGCGCAATACGTTGTTGGAGTTTTACATACTGATAATTTAACTGTCCCACGTAATTGGGATTTGGCTTATTACTGGATTAAAAAATCAGCCGATGGCGAATATGAACCTGCACAAGAAATTATTTCCGAACTTGAACCAAGAGTTTCAAGATCAATTGTAGATTCCCTGCTCAGTTCGGAAGAAACAGGGGAAGAAACTAAACCAGTCAGCGATCCAACAGAAAATCTTACTTCATCTTTAGGTTTGGTATTTATTGATTTTGATGCTTTGAGTGATTCAGTGGTTGAGATAACCGACAGCATGCTTATTGCCGATTTACAAATTATAGGTGCAGACAGTGTTGTACAAGAATTAAAATCAGACAGTTTAAAATCTTTAGCAGAATTTGTAACAGCCAAAAGATTAGAAATCTTATTTTCTCTTGCTGATAATGGCAGTCCAGAAGCACAAACACTTTTAGGCAGGTTGTACGAAAAAGGTATTTATTTTAATAAAAATTTACTCGATGCTGCATCACTCTATTATCGGGCATTGCGGAATGATTCCCCAAAAGCAACACAGTTGTTCTGGAAATTGTCTCAACAGCAGCAATTTTTTAATTTAGTACAAAACGAAAGTGAAAATGAAAATCCAATTGCAAAATTTGTTTGGTATGGCTTAACTTCGCTTAATTTTGATTATCGTATAGTAATTTCTGATGCAATAAATCTACTAGAAGAATCCGCAGAGCAATTTTATTTACCTGCAATGATGGAGGAAGGATTGAACAGTTACACAGGTCGGTTTGGAAATTTTGATCCTGCAAATGGAATTAACATATGGCGTACCGCAGCTCAGCTTGGCAGCAAAGAAGCAGAAATTAGATTAGCTGCTTCCTACTTATTCGATTCTATCATTTCAACAGATAAACAAAAAAACTTTAAATCGCTTCTAAAAGCAGCAAAGGAGGGCTCTCTTTTTGCAATGGTTTCAGTTGGTTTGTGTTACAAAGATAATATTGGGACAAAAAAATCTTTACCGGAAGCCGTTCATTATTTACGACTTGCTTCGCAGCGTGGAAGTCAGTTTGCTTATGAAGAGCTTTTAAGAATTTATGATGATATTCGTCCTAATGATGCTCAATTTAATACTGCAAACAAAAATTAAAACCAAATTTAAATGAAAAATCAAATTCCAAACTTTAAAACAAAACTACCCGAATGGGGTACAAGTATCTTTACAGTAATGTCTAAAATGGCAGCTGATCACAATGCAATTAACCTCGCACAAGGCTTCCCTGATTTCAATTGCGATGATGACCTGTTAGAGCTTGTGCAGCATTATCAGAAAAAAGGTTTTAACCAATATGCACCGATGCCGGGCGTTCCTGTTTTACGTAGAGCAATTTCAGAAAAAATAGAAAAACTTTATGGAAAATTTTACGATCCCGAAAGTGAAATAACTGTTACCTCCGGTGCAACACAGGCTTTATACACGGCAATTACAAGTGTAGTAAAAAAAGGAGATGAAGCTATTGTATTCGAACCGGTTTACGACAGCTATGTGCCTGATATTTTATCAAATGGCGGCAAGCCAGTTTATATTCCGCTAAATCCAAAAGACTACACATACGATTGGGAAAAAGTAAGAAACAAGATTTCAGATAATACAAAATTGATTATACTTAATTCTCCGCACAATCCAACCGGAAGCTTGTTAAGCAATGATGATATTGAGGAATTAGAGAAGATAACTAACGGCACAGAAATTTTAATTATAAGCGATGAAGTTTACGAACATATTGTTTTCGACGGTGCCAAACACATTAGTTTATCAGAATCGGAAGCGCTTGCAAAGCGTACATTTGTTATTTCTTCGTTCGGAAAAACATATCACACTACCGGCTGGAAAATGGGTTTTTGTGCTGCACCAGAATATTTAACTAGTGAATTCAGAAAGATGCACCAGTTCATTGTGTTCTCTTCAAACACTCCGATCCAGTTTGCTTATGCAGATTTTATGAAAAATGAAGAAAAGTATCTTTCGTTAAGTGATTTTTATCAGAAGAAAAGAGATTTATTTACTAGTGAAATTCAAAATTCAAATTTTGTAACTAAAGATTGTGCAGGAACATACTTTCAGTTGCTGGATTATTCCGAAATTTCAGACTTGCCGGATATGCAGTTCGCAGAATATATGACTAAAAAAGTTGGAGTTGCTGTAATTCCACTTTCACCATTTTACGAAAAGAGGCAGAGCCAGCCAATTATTAGAGTTTGTTTTGCAAAGACTGATGAAGTCTTAAAAAAGTCTGCGAGCATAATTTCTAAATTATAAAGTAAATGAACCAAACCAATCAAATAAGCCTTAGAAAAAAAGCAGCATATATTTCTCTGTTTGTTGGAATTGGAATGTTAATTTTAAAAGTAGGTGCTTATTTAATAACAGGCTCAGTTGCAATTTTTTCAGATGCTGCTGAATCGGTTGTTCACATTGCTGCTACTTCTATGGCTTTGTACAGTATAATTCTGAGTGCTAAACCTGCAGATGAATCACATCCTTACGGACACGGAAACATTGAATATTTTTCAGCGGGCTTTGAAGGATTTTTAATTGTACTCGCCGCGGGTGTAATTATCTACGAAGCTGTAAGCGATCTAATTGCAGGACCCGAGCTGCGGTCTTTAAGCGTTGGAGTTTTATTTATTGGTGCTGCAGGATTCGTTAATCTTGCACTTGGTTTGTATTTAATCAGAACCGGAAAAACAACGGACTCGCTAACTTTAAAGGCAGATGGCAAACACGTTTTAACGGATGCCGTAACAAGTATTGGAGTAGTTGTTGGAATTATTCTAGTAATACTAACTGATTACACATTTCTTGATCCGATTGTGGCAATTCTGGTTGCGTTAAATATTGTATTTACAGGTTACAGACTTGTAAGAGAATCCATTGGTGGATTGATGCTTGAGAGTGATCCAGTTGTTCTGCAAAAATTATCTGACTTGCTTATTTCGATTAAAGAAGAAAACTGGATTGATTTGCACGAACTGAGGTATTGGAAATCGGGTGATAGAACTTTTATTGATTTCCATTTGATACTCCCCTATTATTTTACAATAGAAGAATCGCATAAAGAAGAAAAAAGAATAGATGAAAAACTTGAAAGAGTATTTCCTAATTCACAAATTAAAATTCATTTCGATTTCTGTAATTTCGATTTATGTAAATACTGCAATTACCAAAAATGTGAGGTTCGTAAAGAAGAAAAGAAAATTAATTTTGATTGGAACATAGAAAAACTTGTTGGGAATGCTGTTTATAAGAACTCAATATAACGGTGTTGTGCCTAAGCTGCTGTCAATAGTTGCAAAGCAGAATAATACTCAACTGCCAATGAAAAGAAATTAGTTTTAATATCAATCATTTTTCCTTGATCAATCCCGGGATCAATTCTTCTGACTGTTCTACAATTGATCCTTCAAAGTTAATACGAGGATCGTTTACATTAACAAGTTCATTTAATTCATAGACATTGTGATAACCATACCCATAGAGGTTTATGTAAGTTGGGATATTCAGCGCCATCATCAGCGGCTTTTCTTGGGAGTTGAAGTGTGCAGTTATAATGCTGCCTGAGCTGGTTATCGGCAAGGCAACTTTGGATGCAAAATCAGTCTGGTTACCATCAAAATTATTGTTGCAGTAAATTAGTATTATTGTCTCGAAGGAAGGAATGACTTCCGCCAGATTGTTCTGCGTAAAATCCGTGAAGCTCAGGTGCTTTGCTCCCTTCACATGAATGCGCTCGTAACGAAAAGTTGAGCGGGTATCCAGAATAATTACACCCGGTTCCATGCTCATCTTTAGGAACGTATCGAGATCAATCAATCGTTTCTCGCGATGGCTCTCAACTTCGGCGACAAGGTTCTTGAAGTCATCGAAACTGACTTTAGCTTTTTGGTAGAAATTGTCTTGTGCTATAACCGTGCTACCAAAGAGCAGCATTGCAGATACTGCAAGTATTTTTGTATTCATGGTTTGTCCTTTCTATTTCTTAAGATTTCGGGGTTGCCGATAATCCGCAGTCCAGAATTTATGCTGAACTTGTTTATAAACTTAACACTGCTCTAAAC
>JABDPB010000054.1 GCA_013042995.1 Ignavibacteriaceae bacterium
GGTAAAACAAAATTGTTTAGAAATTCCATTTGAAATTTAAAAGATTATAAAAATAGTTTATCAATTGAGACCAGCACAACTACAAAGAGTGCAAAATAATTAATGTATCCAAAAGTCAGTCTGAATACCGATAAATCTCCGTGATCTGCTAAAAGTTTAAATGCTTTCCAGGTTAACCACAGGCTGCTTAAGAATAGTGCAATACTAATCCAAAAATCTGAAACAGCTCCAAAAAGAGTGATTAAAAAACCTGTTACTGCTGTTGAGACAATCCATATAAATGTAATTCTTGAAAGCTGAACCCTGCTGAATACCTGAGTTAAAGTTGGAAAACCAGCCTTTCGGTAGTCATTATCCATGACTAAAAGAAGCAGCCAAAAATGTGGTATCTGCCAGATGAAAAAGAAAAAAGCAATTGCGATAATCTGCGGATCGAATAATGAACCGCCCGCAGCAACCCAGCCTATGACTGGAGGAATAGCTCCAACCAATGAACCTGGAACAATTGCGAAGGCTGTCTTCCGTTTAAGTAGAGTATAAACAAAATTATACCAAAAGAGATTTAATAATGCCAGAGTAAATGCCAATAGATTGGAACCAATTATTAAAACAAGTGAACCCGCAAGAACCAAAAGCCCTGCCAAAAGCAATGAGCTGTCTGCTGATATTCTGCCTGAGGGAATTGGGCGACTTTTAGTCCTATCCATTTTTACATCAAATTCTTTCTCCTGAACATGATTAATTGCTGCTGAGCCAAAGGCGAGAAAGAGAACGCCAAATAAAACTGGAATGATTTCCGTATTTAACATTCCTGTCGCAGCAATATAACCGAATGCAGTAGTAACAGTTACGAATAAAGTTATCCTGATTTTAATCAGTTCAAAAAAGTTTTCAATATATTTTTTTAATTTCATGTAAGAATTAGTTATCGCTTTTAGTCATCTCGTTAAGTAATTTCAAGTCTTCTTCGCTCATCCCATACATCCAATTGTTAAAATCCTCGTCCGGTAATACAATAATTTTTGAATACATATATGAATGATTCAGTCCACAATACTCTGAACAAGCAATATCATATTCTCCGGTTTCTTTTGCTTGGAACCAAGCAATTCGTTCCGTGTTGGGAAAGACATCCTTTTTCAATCTAAAGGCCGGAATGAAGAACGAATGATTAACATCGACCGATTGTAAGATCAATTTAACAGGTCGATTAACAGGAACATACAATGTATCAGTAGTTGTTCCATCTTCATATTCAAAACTCCATTCCCACATCTTTGCTGTTACATTTACCGGTATAGCATCTTCTGGAACATCTACCATTTCCAAATATCCCTCCCATCCGAACCAAAACATTACTAATACTAAAATTGTAGGAATAACAATCCAGGTAATTTCTAAAACCATATTACCCTTTATATTGGTCCCTTTTGGATTCCGTTTGCGGTTATACTTAATTACAAATACTATCATTAATATTGTAATAAGTACAAGAAAAAAGACCGAGACTATTAGAGTAAAAAGAAACGTTGCGTCAACTGAATTTACAAAATTTGATACATCATCAAACATTCTTTAATCCCTTACTGGAAAGAGTAATCAGAAAACAGTAATACAAATGAAATACCTAAAAATAACAGAGCAACTATTACAAAAATTAAAAAGGTTTTTGTTTCACTTCTAAGGTGCATGAATATTGTTAGAACAAGATAAGCCTTGAAAGAGGCTATTATTAGAGCAGTAGCGACAGTAAATTTGCCAATATCCATTCCTGCAACAGCAACAGTGATAGCAGTAAGCGCCATAAGCGCCAGCCAGACTAAAATATATATTCCGTAACTATGTGAGTGTTCGTGATAATAATCGTGTTTTTCCATTTCCTATCCTTTATGTAATCAAATAGAATAACGGGAAGAGGAAGATCCAGATAATGTCCACTAAATGCCAATATAATCCTGTATTCTCTAATCTAACATAATTATCATGAGTTATCTTTCCCATCCTGGTCATACGAGTCATAACTGCTATTAAGAAAATTCCAACTAAAACGTGAATACCATGCAACCCGGTCATTACATAATAAAGCCCAAAAAATAAAATCTCTCCTGAACTTTTTGAAAGAAGCTCTTCACTACCCGGATAAATTCCGTGACTGAATTTTGCGGACCATTCAAAATACTTATTTACAAGAAAGAATAATGCTAAGAAAATTGTAACCATTTGCAGTAACATCGATAAAACTTTTTGGTTCCGTTGAATAGCAACAATAGAAAGAGCCATTGTCAAACTGCTTGTAAGTAAAACTGCAGTGTTAAATGCACCCATAATTGTGTTCAATTCTTTTGCAGCTAGAAAAAATTCGTCCGGGTACTGGAACTTATAGACAGAATATAAGAGAAACATTCCACCAAAAAGTAGAAGTTCAGTAAAAAGGAAGAGCCACATTCCCATGCGGGAACCAACATCATCCCTATGAACATGTTCTACCAATGTACTTTCGTTTGTACTCAACTAGTCTCCTCTTTCTCTAATATTTCTTCATTCATTTTATATTGATATGGATCATTTTCAATAACTGGAACTTCTGAGAAGTTTTCGTGAATTGGCGGAGTATCAATTTGCCATTCCAAAGTCTCACCACCCCAGACATTCTTTTCTGTAACAACCTTCCCTTTTCTAATCGCACGATACAAATTATAAACCATCAACAAGAGACCTATAATTAAAATCCAGGACCCAATTGTTGAAATTAAATGGTATGAGTGAAATTCAGGAAGATAATCATAGTATCTTCTAGGCATACCTAACCAGCCCATAATAAACATAGGGAAGTAGAGCAAATTAAATCCGATAAATAAAAACCAGAATGAAGTTTTTGCAGTTTTCCTATTATACATTTTTCCAAACATCTTCGGAAACCAGTAGTGAAGAGCGGCAAAGAAACCAAAACCGGTTCCACCAAACATTACATAATGAAAATGGGCAACAATGAATGAAGTATCATGTACTTGAATATCAATTGAGAGAACTCCCTGCATAACACCTGTTAAACCCCCAATTGTGAACAGAAAAATAAAAGCAAGTACATATAGCATGGGTGTGGCTAGATCAATAGAACCTTTATACAATGTTGCTACCCAATTAAATACTTTTATTGCACTGGGAATTGCAACAAGCATTGTAAGTAAGGAAAATACAAACTGTCCAGTATCACTCATTCCAGCTGTAAACATATGATGAGCCCAGACAAGTGACCCGAATAAAGCAATGGCTACACTTGAGAAAGCAATAAACTTATAACCAAATATCGTTCTTCTTGAAAATACGGGGATTACTTCAGATACTATTCCCATTGCAGGTAAAATCATTATATAGACTGCTGGGTGTGAGTATATCCAAAAAAGGTGTTGATATAGAACCGGATCACCACCAAGAGCAGGATCAAAAATTCCAACACCAAGCAATCTTTCAATGGCAACTAATAGTAGAGTAATTCCAATAATTGGTGTAGCTAAAACCTGCACCCATGCAGTTGAATACAGTCCCCAAACAGACAGAGGTAACTTAAACCAACTCATTCCAGGTGCTTTTAACCTATGTACGGTTGTAACAAAATTCAGTCCTGTTAAAATCGAAGAGAAACCAAGAATGAATGCAGCTAAGAGAGCGATAATAACATTTGTATTAGTTCTTATCGAGTAAGGAACGTAAAATGTCCATCCAGTATCTGCAGGTCCACCTGGAAGTAATATTGCTACAATTGCAAGCAGACCGCCAAAAACGTACAAATACCAGGATAAAAGATTAATTCTTGGAAAAGCTACGTCCTTTGCTCCTATTAAAATAGGTAGGAAAAAATTACCAAAGACAGCTGGAATACCAGGGACCACAAAAAGAAATATCATTATTACACCGTGCAGTGTAAAGAATGAGTTATAGGTCTGTGGATCCATAATTGTTCTTCCAGGAGATATAAGCTCAAGTCGCATTAAAAAGCCAAAGCCCACACCTACAAGAAAGAATAAAGAAAGAGATATTAAATATAAAATCCCTATACGTTTATGATCAGTAGATAGTATCCAGCCTAGAATGCCTGAATGCTTTCCTTTATAATCTAAATAACTTGGTTCGTGTCCGTTTGATCCCGTAGCAGCTGCTACTGTTGACATAAAATCTTACCTCGCTTTAACTATTTCTTTTTTTGGTTTAAGTTTAATTATTATGAAAAAAATACCGGCAAGGATCAAAATTCCAATCCCAAAAATTCTTGTAAAGTTTAAAGTATAATTCTGCCCTTCAGTGTCGTAACTGAAACAAAACCTTAGCACTCTTGCGATTGTGGGAATCTCTTTTCCCTGAGATGTTTCAAGTATTGCCATTTTAAAGTCGAATGGCAAAATACCGTAACCGTAATTTTCTGAGTAACTTGGAAACAGGTATCGGCAAATTTTCCCATTTCCATCAATAAAAATAAGTGCACCTGCATGACGCAGTTCATCACCCTCTCTTTTAAAGTAGAACCCGGCCGATTCTGTAACTTTTTTTATGTTTTCAATATTTCCTGTTAAAAATTTCCAGCTATCTTCTGAAATATCTTTATCAAAGCCAGACAGAAATTCCTTTTTCTTTTTTGAGGCTAATTCTGGGGTTTCATATTTATCAATACTAATGCTAACAACATTGTAATCATACCCTGGCTCCAATTCTGATCTGTTCATAACCTCGGACAATTCAAACAATAATGGATTACAAATTCCAGGACAATCATAATAGACTAAGGTTAACACTGTTGGGCCACTTGTTAAATCACCAATTAAAACTTCATTACCAGCCTCATCAAAAAACATTGCGTCTTTAGGAATAACGGAACCAAGCCGTTCATCAATGCCAATATCAATTTTTTCATCACTTAAAACAAATGATGACATCATGATTATAATTAAAAATATTTTAAGTAAATTTTTCATCCAATAATCAAATAATATCATTAAGATAATTATATAATAAAGTCCACTCTTTATCTATTAAATTAAATACTCTTCCATTAAAACCGTTCTGATTGACATTTATAGTTATAAAATTCACAAAGTTGGATATATCATTTCTCCATATATCGGAATTTAATAGTGCTGATACAGCAAGCTTTCTATTATCAACTATATATATAAACAATTTTGAACCTTGTTTAGTTCTATTCTTATCTATTAAATCAATGGTTTTTTCTATTTCTTGGGTTATTTGTGCTGCCTCAAATAGTATTATTTCCTTCGATGAACTTAGAGGTATCTGCGCTGGGATTTCCGTTCCTGCTGATAAATTGTAAAGCTGATTAAGAGCTGCGAGTTCATTGTCTGAATCCACCGGTGGATCTTGCATAAATTCTGTCCTGAGGTAATGTGTTATTGAAATTCTTTCTTTTGGAGTCAGAAAGTTATACGATATCATAGCACCGCCCTCAATTCCTTCCTCCAAAGTGGTATAAATACCACTTATAGATCTACCATTTTTCCAACCATCTGCACTGGTTAAATTTCGAGGGGCCGGATTTAAACCCATAGAAGCTGGTCCACCACCTGCGCCGGTCTCATTGTGGCAGGATGCACAATTTGCTGAGTAAAGTTCCTTTCCTAATTGATTTAATTCATCTGTTGGTTCTTTCAAATCAAATATATCAACTGGAGGTACAATTCTGGATTCAACTATTTGAAGATCTTTTTGAACAGGAGTATCAGGGACATATGCAGGTGCTTTATTTACAGCTACGTTTCCTATGTTAGCGACATAATATAAACCAATTATTACTATAACTATTAATACGTACGGATAGAGTATTCCAAAAAGTGCACCTGGATTTTGCTTTATTTCTGCTTTTGCTTCTTCTATTTTCCTTTTTATGTCAATCATATCATTTACAAATGGAAATCAAGTCCACGTTTCAGTTTCGGATCGCCAATTGGCAATAAGTTATCTTTCTTTGCTTTATAATTAAAGACTAAAATTGTTAAACCGACAATTAAAATTGGAAATACAAAATCTATCCAGCTAAATGTGTATCCGCTTTCCATTCCAGGAGCCTCGGGCATAACAAGCCAGTATAAATCAAATAAGTGTGCAAAGAGCAACCAGACGGAAATAAATTTTATTCTCTTTGGATCGCTTTTAGCAGGATTCGAAACAAGCATTGCATAGGGAACAATAAAATGAATTACAATTAATATTATTGAAAATACAGCCCAGCTTCCTTCCCATTTTTGTAGGAACCAAAATGTTTCTTCCGGAAGATCAGCGTACCAGATTAACAAGAATTGCGAAAATGCTATGTATGCCCAGAAGTTTATAAATGCAAAGAGCAGCGCACCCAAACTAAATAAGTGATCGTTGGTAATTTTTGGATGAAGATAATTATTTTCTTTTAAAATCACAGTTGCGAGTGTTGCTGCAGCTAAAGCTGCAATTACAGTTCCAGAGAAAAAGTAAACTCCAAATATCGTTGAAAACCAATGCGGCTCTGCACTCATCAGCCAATCCATTGCAGAGATGGAAATTGTAATTGCAAAAACAGGAATGAAGATAACTGAAAGTCTGATATTTCTTTTAGTCAATTTCTGATCTTTTGTTTCATCCTGTTTTTTAGAATTTCTTATGAAGAATAAATAAAACAAAGTCCACAAAGCAATCAATACAAATGCTCGGACAATAAAAAACTGAACATTTAAATAAGGCGCTTTACCCTGTAAAATTTCATCGTCGGCCACAGCTTCAGCATGCGTCCAGTGAAACAGATCGTGCAAATTGAAAAGAAGAGGAATAACCAAAATGGCAAGAAACGGAATTGTTGCCGCAAAAAATTCTACCACTCTTCTTATCGGTACGCTCCAAACAGCACCGGCAGCATATTCAAGTGCAACTAAAAATAGAGAACCGACACCAATACTTATCATGAAAGCATAAGCAATTAGATAATTAAATGATGCTCTTGTTTGATCCGCAAAAAATGCAATGACTCCAAGTATAATTCCTAAGATCAGTAATCCCAGTCCAATTTTGGAAACGCTTGCTGGCAATTCTTTTTTCTGATATGTCATTTCTTCATCGTTCATTTATTTTCGTGCTCTAACAACTTCCAGATCAAAATCAGTTGCATTTTTGGCTCTCTGCAAAACCCTAATGTAATTTACAATTGCCCATCTTTCTTCTCGTGTAACTTGTGCAGCATACGATGACATAACATTTTGTCCATTTGTAATTACATGGTATATCCAGCCATCACTAAACTCTCTTGCCCTGCTTGAATGCAGAGAAGGTGGATTTGGGAATTGTTCATTTAATCTACTATCACCGTCACCAAAATTTCCATGGCAGGGGCTACAAAATGTTAAATACTTTTTCTCTCCCAATTCAAGATTTTCTTTTGTTGGAAGGTAAGAATTCGATAAAACTTCAGTTGGATTTGTTTCACCCATAAAAGGATAAGGAATAAATCCTTTTGCTACCGTTCCTTCAACTGGAACTCTCATTCCTCTTTCATCTGCAAAGAGTTCTGTTCTGGATTGTGGAGTAATTCTATCCTGCTCCATCATCCAGTTGAAAGGATCGAGGAACATTAATTTATTTAATGTAAAATAAGTTCCAAGTGAAACTACAATTGCCACTGAAACCAGAAATGCCAAAAATTTTGGTTCAAAGATCGGGTAAGTTTCTTTATCACGATGATATACAATTTCAGTATGTAAAGGATCAAAATCTTTTAACAATGAAAGCGTGCTTGCTTCGTTAAATTTTGGATCGTCAGCTTCAATTAAAATCCCAAAATGATCGCAGGATACTTTTTTCATGTAATCTGTATCGTGCAGAGGAAATTCATTTCTTGGAAGCTGGAAGAATAGGG
>JABDPB010000007.1 GCA_013042995.1 Ignavibacteriaceae bacterium
GAATTAATTGAACTTACAAATGAACAAAAAGAAGCTGTAGATGACGCAGTAAAAAATAATATTCCATTTGGCATAACACCCTATTACTTAAGTTTGATGGACAGGAAACTTTCTATCGGATACGATCACGCAATAAGGGCACAGGTAATTCCGCCAAAAGATTATGTTGATAAAATGCTCACGCACAAAGGTGATCGTGAAATATCTTTCGATTTTATGGGTGAACATGATACTTCACCGATAGAATTAATTACACGCCGCTATCCAATAATTTCAATTTTAAAACCTTTTAACACGTGTTCACAAATTTGTGTTTACTGCCAGCGCAACTGGGAAATTGAAAGAGTATTAGAACCAAAAGCCCTGGCAACTACTGAAATGTTGGACAGCGCACTCAAATGGTTGGATGAACATAAAAGTGTTGGCGATGTTCTAATTACCGGGGGCGATCCATTTATAATGAAAGATGAGCAGATAGAAAAAATATTGGAAGCACTTGCTTCAAAAAAACAAGTTTACAGAATTAGAATCGGGACACGCACTCCGGTTGTTTTGCCGATGAGAATTACTGATAATCTCGTTAATTTAATTTCAAAAGTTCATAACCCTCCCAAACTTGAAATTGCAATTGTCACGCATTTCGAACATTCTTATGAAATAACTCCTGAGGCGATGAATGCTGTTCAAAAATTTAAAAAGATTGGAGTAGGGATATACAATCAACAGGTTTACACTATAGAAAATTCCAGACGATTTGAAACTGCAAAACTTAGAAGAGATTTAAAGTCAATCGGTGTTGATCCGTATTATACTTTTAACATGAAGGGAAAAGAAGAAACAAAAAGATATATGGTTCCTATTGCCAGAATTTTACAAGAGCGAAAAGAAGAAGCAAGACTTTTACCGGGCTTAGATAGAACAGATGAACCTGTTTTCAACGTTCCGAAGCTTGGAAAAAATCAATTGCAGGCAGGACAGGATCATAGATTTGTGATGATTTTACCGGATGGTTCTAGAGTTTATGAATTTCATCCCTGGGAGAAAAATATTTCTGCGATTCCACCATATAATTATGTTGACGTACCTATTTATGATTACTTAGAAGAGCTTGCTTCAAGAGGAGAAAATATACGCGATTATAGAACAATATGGTTTTATTATTGATCGTGGATTACCGGTACGTATTTCTTTGGAATTAGTTCCTTTTTGTTCTCTAAATATGAATTTTTTTCTTATGATATTATGGCTACCTTTGTAAACAAATTTATTTTATAATCCAACCTATATTTAATGTTTCATAAAAATTCTTCAATTAAACATTCCTTTTTGGATAATTTAATTGCGAAATATCAAAATTCGAGCAGTGGAAAGAGTATCTGGCAATTAAGTAATTCATTTATTCCGTTTTTACTAATCTGGGTTTTAATGTATCTAAGTCTTGATGTCAGCTACTGGTTAACGCTTCTTCTTGCATTACCAGCTGCAGGTTTTGTAGTACGTATATTTATAATTCAGCACGATTGTGGTCATGGTTCTTTTTTCAAATCAAAAAGTGTAAATGATTTTTGGGGAGCTGTTTGCAGTATTTTCAGTTTAACACCTTATCATCATTGGCGAAAAAAACATGCAATTCATCATGCGAGTGCGGGGAAATTAGAAAAAAGAGGTATCGGCGATATCTACACAATGACAGTGGATGAATTTCTTCAGCAGTCGCGTTGGGGTAGATTTAAGTACCGGCTTTACAGAAATCCAATAATTTTATTTATAGTAATTCCTATAATACTGTTTGTTATACTTCAAAGATTTCCATTTCCTTCATCTAAATCATTAAAGAACCTCCATCCGAGTGTTTATGTAACAACTATTGTTGTTCTATTAGTAACGGCGGTTATGATTTATTTAATCGGTTGGCAAAATTTTTTACTGGTACAATTTCCGATAACCTTCATAGCATCATCAACGGGAACATGGTTGTTTTACGTTCAGCATCAATTTGAAGATACTTATTGGACAAATAATAATTCCTGGGATTACAATTTAGCAGCGTTGCAGGGAAGTTCATATTACAAACTTCCAAAAATTCTGCAATGGTTTACTGGTAACATTGGGTTTCATCACATTCACCATCTCAGTCCTAAAATTCCAAACTACCATCTCGAAAAATGCCACAAAGAAATTCCTGAATTTCAAAAAAGTCCTGTCTTAACTTTGCGTACTAGTTTCAAGAGTATGTTTTTGCGGCTTTGGGATGAAAAACAAAAAAAGCTTATAAGCTTTCATCAATTCAAACTTCTTAAATTAGAACGTTAAGAAAAAAACAAGAGTATAATTACTAACCGATTTTCAACTACAATTCGGAATTTTTATTTTTGTTCCATAAAATTTAAATAGTTCTTACGGAAGGGGACAATGACTGATGAAAACATAGAGATTAAATCCGACTTCGGGAATCTCACTACTTTTTACAGCTTGCTATACACTGGTGCAGCGTTTCTTTTCATTGGACTTGCGTTAATTTTTACTGACACACCTGAAATTGGTCTCATTTTTATTTTTATTGCTTCAATTCTGATTATAGTCACATTTGTGATTTTTTACATAATTCTCTATCGTGTTTGGAAATTTATTATTGATAAAGAACAAGGACTTGGTATAACACCTTCGATTCCAAGTGCAGGCCGAGCTATAGGTTTTCTTCTCATTCCGTTGTTTAACATTTATTGGATTTTTAGAGCATTTGGAAAATTACCTGTTGAAATTAATCTTGTTGCTAAAAAATACAATGTGCAAAAAACTGTACAGGATAATTTAGGATACATAATCGGTATCTTTTCTCTCATGGGATTAATTCCAATTATAGGATACATTACAGTTGCAATTAACTTTTTAATACTACTCCCATTATTTATTACACGCTGTGTAGAAGTATGTGAATTAATTGTTGCAAGCGATGTTACCCCCGATAGAACAACCGAAATTACTACCACTGAAAAAATTGAATGGCAGTCAATTAAGGAATTTTCTTCTTTGTTTGATAATGAAGAACATAGTATAAATTATTTTATTGGAATTGCACTTTTCATTTCATTATTTATAATAAGAATTATAAGGTTAGCCACTTTCCAAGGATTTGAAGACTACTTAATGCCGGAGTTTGATTATTTTATAAATGGTGTAGCAATCGATTTAATAATCTCAGTTCTTTTTGTATTTACATGCTATTTAGTAAAAAAAAATTGGCTTCAGCCTTTTGTTTGGGGAGTTGTAATTGCTGCTGTGTTTTATTTCAGATCAATCATATTTATGAACGCACAGTTGTTGCCCGGTGAAAATATTATCAAAATACCTTCATTAAATATTCTTGAATTGATTAAGGATTTTACATGGGGCTTTGCTTTTATGTTTGGTTTTGTTTTTGCAATAAATATATGGGGTGCTAAAATCTGGAGTTTAATTGTTGGTTTGACAATTTCATACGTAGTTTACAAATCTTTGTACTTAGCTCTGGGTTATGGTCCAACACTTTTAGATTACAATTATGATTATATATTTTCTGAAACGGATATTATTAATCTATTCGGAAGAATTATAACAGCATTGCTTCTCTTCGGTGGACTTTTTGTTCATTTCGATAATTTGCAATCAAAAAAAATATTACAGAAGACAGTTGTTGACTAATAGATGAAACCTCTCTGGCAAACTTCATTAAAAATCCGTGCATTCGATGTTGATGAAAATAATCGTTTAAGAGTAAGTACAGTGTTCAATTACTTTCAGGATGCTGCTTCCAATCATGCTGAAGGATTAAAAGTTGGATACAGCAATCTATATCAAAAAGGGTATTTCTGGGTTTTATATTGGGCAAAATTTGATTTTATTGATTATCCAAAAGTAATGGATGAAATCAAAATTCAAACGTGGGGTAAAATGCAGTACAAACTTTATTCGATGAGAGATTTTTTATTAATGGATAAAAACGAAAATATTTTGTGCAAAGCAACAACAGCATGGCTTTTTTTAGATTCTAAATCGTTGCGCCCTAAAATTATGCCGCAACTTTTTCCTGATGTAATTTTTTTAGAGGATAAGAGCGCAATTGATGATCTGCCAACAAAAATTCAACACATTCCTTCAACTGAAAAAGTATTTTCAAAAGAAATAAAATATTCGGATATTGATTTAAACAAGCACGCAAACAATGCAAAATATGTTGAGTTGCTGAATGATTGTTTTGATCAGGATTTTCACATTGCTCACCAAATAAAAACTCTAACCACATCATTTCTTTCTGAAGCAAAGTTTGGAGATATGATTCAGGTTTCAAAAGGAATTCAAAATAATATACATTTTATCGAAGCAAAAAACTTGAACACAAATAAAAATGTTTTTCAAGCATTGGTCGAATGGGGAAATTTAAATTGAGAAAAGTAGAATTAATAAAAATCGATAGTGAAAGAGGAGTACGTGAAAATGGATTGGGCTGTTTGACAAATCAAAAGCATCCGGGCTTTGAATCAAAACTAAAATGGCTTAAAAAAGAATTCGAAAACGGTTTACGTATGATAATTCTTAAAATTGATGGTAAAAGTACCGGAATGATTGAATACACTCCCTCTGAATTTTTCTGGCGCCCGGTTAAAGCAAAAAACTATTTATTGATTCATTGTTTGTGGATTGTGAATTCAAAATTACATAAAAAAGGTTATGGCTCGCTTCTGATAAAGGAATGTGTTAAAGAAGCAAAGCAAAAAAAATTAAACGGAGTTGGTGTTGTTACAAGCGATGGACCATGGATGGCTGGTAAAAAAATCTTCTTAAAAAATGGATTTAAGCAGATTGAAGAGAAGGGGAGATTTGAACTTTTAATTTATCAATTAAAAAAAGGAGAGCGGCCGGTATTTATTAATTGGACAGAAAATCAAATATCATCGAAAGATTTTAAAGTAATTTATGCAAATCAATGCCCGATGTTCGCAAAGTGTATTCCAGATTTGAAATACACTGCAAAAAATAAAAAAGTAAATTTGAAATTTTCAGAAATAAAAAAGGGAGAGCTTGCACGAAATGCTCCAACTGGATACGGTGTAATGAGTATTATTAAAAATAAAAAAGTTTTTGCTGATCACTACATAAGCGCGAGAAGATTTGAAAATATTATGAACAAAGAACAGTTAAATTCCACAAAATAATTCTATTGAAATCCTTACTTTTTTACTATTTTTATAGAAATTAAAATCAACTTAAAACTAAGGAGGCTACTCGTGGATGATATTGGATTTGTACTTTTTATAGTTTTTGCCATTGCAATCTCCCTCTTTCTTATTGTTGCTTACTGGAAAGTTTTTGAAAAAGCAGGTCAACCGGGTTGGGGAGTTCTAATTCCGATCTACAATATTTATTTACTACTTTTAATTGCTGGAAGACCTGGCTGGTGGATAATATTATATTTAATTCCTCTTGTAAATTTTGTAATTGCTATAATTGTAAACATTGATATAGCTAAAAATTTTGGAAAGGATGCTGCATTTGGTTTAGGTCTTGCATTGTTGGGATTTATATTTTATCCAATTTTAGCTTTTGGAAGTGCAACATATAACAAGATAAATTAAAGTTAGTTTATATAGACATAAGTTTACTATTACTTTCTTGAATCATCGTTACTTTTAATGGAATATGGATGGCTGTCAATAATTCCGCCTTTGCTGGCAATTCTGCTAGCAATTAAAACGAGGCAAGTATTCCTATCATTGTTTCTTGGAATCATTGCCGGATGGATCATTATTTCAGATGGAAATGTTTTAAGAGGGATTGAACTCTCAGTTCAATCTGTTGTAGATGTCTTTAAAGACGCAGGCAATACACGCGTAATAATTTTCTGTGCATTAGTTGGTTCGCTTATAACTCTAACACAGGCAAGCGGTGGTGTGCAGGGTTTTGTCGATTTGATTCAGAAAAGAAGAATTGTAACAAATAGAAAACGTGCAGCAGTGTTTGCATATATTACTGGAGTGCTCGTTTTTATTGAGTCCTCAATTTCGTGTTTAGTAACAGGTACAATCTTTCATCCCATTTTTGAAAAATTAAAAATCTCCCGAGAAAAGCTTGCATACATTTGCGATACTACATCATCACCGGTTTGTATTTTAATTCCGCTAAACGCGTGGGGGGCCTATGTAATTTCTCTTCTTGAAAAAGAAAATCTTAGTAACCCTGTTTCCATTTTTATAAGCACAATTCCTATGAATTTTTATGCTATACTTACTGTTTTGTTTGCGGCATTTATTGTTTTTTCTTTTAAAGACTATGGAACAATGAAAAAAGCTGAAATCCGTTCAAAAGATTTTGGCAAAACTATTGCAGATGGTGCTGTTCCAATGATTTCGCAAGATGTAAGTTCAACCAAACCAAAAAAAAATATTCCCCACAGAGCAGTTAATATGATTTTACCAATTGCAATCATGATAATTATGATGCCTGTAGGTTTGTTAATTACAGGCAATGGTGATTTAACTGCAGGTTCCGGAACAACTTCTGTATTGTGGTCGGTTTTATCCGCTATTGTTACAGCGGGAATAATTTCTCTCGCACAGCAACTGCTAAATTTAAAAGAAATAATGGAATTTACTTTAAAGGGAATTGCCGGATTGGTTCCACTATCAATTTTAATGGTACTAGCCTTTTCAATTGGAGATACTTGCCGAGCTTTAGGAACTGGAGAATATGTTGCGTCAGTTTCAGAAAACTTTTTAAGTGTTCAATTTATTGCACCAATAATTTTTATTACCTCTGCATTCATTGCTTTTTCAACCGGTACAAGCTGGGGCACTTTTGCAATTATGATTCCCATTGCAGTACCTACAGCATTATTTATGGATGCATCACTACCGCTTTCAATTGCTGCTGTTTTAAGTGGAAGCGTTTTTGGAGATCACTGCTCACCGATTTCAGATACAACAATAGTATCATCAATGGCTTCTGCCTGCGATCACATTGATCATGTGAAAACACAAATCCCATATGCAGTCAGTATGGCTTGTGGAGCTGCAATTCTTTTTTGGATTGCGGGGATAATGTAATACTTGCAACACATAAAATGTTACAGCAGAAAAAATTCCAAAGAACTCAACGCAAATGAATTAAGTTTTACATTAATCAACTATCTTTCCTAAATTTGTTTATTCTAATCAGAAGTAAATCAAAATGAAAAAAACTATTTCAACATTTGTATTTATCTTAATTTTTTTTTCAAACTGCACTGGACAGCAGAATGATACAATTTTTGTGGCTTTTTGGAACTTGCAAAATCTTTTCGATACAATTGATGATACCGCTAAAAATGATGAGGCATTTTTACCAAATGGTGAAATGGAATGGAACGAAGAGCGTCTCGATAAAAAAATATATAATCTGGCTCGAGTGATAAGAATGATGAATAACAAAAATGGACCTGATTTGCTTGGCGTGTGTGAAGTTGAAAATGAAAATGTTTTAAAGTTGATGGTTGATAAATATTTAAATGATTTTAACTACAATATTGCCTATCTCGAATCTCCGGATAACCGTGGAATTGATAACGGACTGATTTACAAAGCTGATATTTTTGAATTGCTGAACGTTCAAGCAGATACAGTTCATTTGTCTGATGGCTGGCCAACAAGATTAATTTTCGGTGCAAATCTTCTAACAAAAACTAATGAGCAATTAACTGTGTTCGTAAACCATTGGCCATCGAGAAGGGGAGGGCGGGAAGAATCTGAACCGAACAGAATTGAAGCAGCAAAAACTCAGCGTAATGCAGTGGATAGAATCTTTAAAGATAATCCTTCTGCTAAAATATTTGTTTTAGGTGATTTTAATGATGATCCGATAAATACCTCTTTGCTTAATTATCTTCGCGCAGATCCAATTAAATGCGATTCTCTTCCTGCAGATTTTGAAGTTGAACCAAAAGGCGAGCTTTTTAATGTTTCATATCAATCCTTTGAAGATGGAATTGGAACTTACAAATACAAAGAAACCTGGAATATGTTAGATCAAGTAATAATATCTGGCTCACTAATTACAGATACAAGTTTTTACTACATCTGCAATTCGTTTGAAGTACACAAACCAAATTACATAGTAACACGAAGTGGTGATTATAAGGGAACACCATTCCCAACTTACGGTGGTAGAAGACATCTTGGCGGTTACAGCGACCATTTTCCTGTAACTGCAAAATTTGTAATGAAAGGAATTAAAAAATGAAGAAGGAATTATTAATTTTTGGCGCAAACGGTGCACTCGGAAAAGGAGTAACTGAAACACTCCTTAGTAAAGATTACGATAAGATATATTTATTTGATTTTCATCCACTTAAAATAGAAGGCAAGAATATTTCTCAGTTTGAAATTAAAGATTTATCAATTGAGAAAAATGTAAAAAATGCTTTTGCAAAAGTTCAGGCATCAAAAAATACAGCATACCTACTCTTCAGTACAGTTGGTGGTTTTGCCGGCGGAAAAACAGTCTGGGAAACTAGTGTAGATGAGTGGGATAAAATGATGGATATGAATTTGAAAACAAGTTTTTTAATTGCGAAACATTTTTCAGAATTAGTAAAAAATTCACATTCAGGTTCGGTTTGTTTTACTGCAGCATATACCGGATTACATCCTGAAAAGCAGAAAGCAGCTTATGGAACATCGAAAGCAGCAATAATTTATTTAGTTAAAACCATTGCGCAGGAAGGAAGAGAAATAAAATTAACAGCAAATGGTATAGCACCTTATATAATTGATACACCAGCAAACCGTGAATGGATGAAAGATTCGAATTACGAAAGCTGGATGAAACCACAAGAAATAGGCAAATTTGTTCATTCAGTTTTTTCAAATTATAATTTTATTACAGGAAATATTTTTAAATTAACAAACCGTTTTTCGGTAAAATAAAAGTATAGTTTCAGAATAAGGAATTTGTTGACTTTCAAAGCCGAAATGTTTATTGTAGTCCTATTCTTATAAAAAAATTATTGGAATTATCCTTTCCCAAGCATCAAATATTCAATTAATTAGGAGGTAGCCTTCTATGGATTTATCAGGAGTAATCTCGTCCTTTTATAACATTATTGCGCAAACCACTAACGAAGGTGGGGGAGCATTAAACTGGCTAACCGAAAAATTTGAAGCAGGCGGCGGCTTTATGTGGCCTATTTTGTTCTGCTTAGTACTCGGATTGGCTTTTAGTTTTGAAAGACTTTGGACATTGATGAGATCCAAAACAAATACAAAGAAATTTATTGTTCAGGTTAAGCGTTCTCTTGATGATGGAGGTATTGAACAAGCAAAAGACCTCTGTTCAAATACAAGAGGACCAGTAGCATCTGTTTTTCACGCAGGACTTTTAAGAGCAGATGAAGGTCTTGAAGCTGCTGAAAAAGCTATTATTGCTTATGGTGGTATTGAAATGAGTTTCCTTGAGAGAGGAATGATCTGGATTTCTACATTTATTACAATTGCACCTATGCTCGGATTTACGGGAACAGTGCAAGGTATGATTGAAGCATTTGATGCTATTAAAGAAGCTGCACAGATTTCACCTGCTATTGTTGCTGATGGTATTGCTGTTGCTCTTTTAACTACATTGTTTGGACTTGTAGTTGCTATTATTTTGCAGGTGTTTTACAATTTTCTTGTTTCAAGAATTGATAGATTAGTTGGCGATATGGAAGAAGCTTCGATTGAATTGATTGATGCCTTATACGAAATAAAGACCAAAAAATAATTAAGCAACAAAATTTTTAAATTAATTATTATTAAAAATGCTTAAAAAAAGAAAATTATCAGAAGCCAGTATTCCTACATCTTCAATGGCTGATATAGCATTTCTTCTCTTAATATTCTTTCTTGTTGCTACAGTTATTGATGTAGATACTGGAATAGGTTTAACACTTCCTGAATATATAGAAAATCCTGAAACAGTTGAAGTTCCGAAAGATAGGATGGCTGCACTTTTAATTAATGAAACAGGCGACGTTTTATTAGACGGTCAACCAATATCACTTTTCCAGATTAAAAATACAATTAAGCCTCGTATTCAATCAAAAATAGATTTGCCATCTAATAAGAAACTAATTGTATCTCTTAAGACAGATAGAAAAACTGTTTACAACGCCTATGTTCAAGCTCTCGATCAAGTAAAGATGGCATTTTTCGAAGTAAGAGATGAATATTCAAACTCACGATTTGGAAACGATTATGACGATTTAGCAGTTGATGAACAAAAAGAAATCAAAGATGCTGTGCCAATTATAATTTCAATTGCAGAACCTGAAAAAGTATCAAAATAAATGTACCTTTTGTGGTACTTCAATGGAGTAATAAATGAAATTTGAAAAGAAAAGAGCTAGTACAAAACAAGATATTCCGACTGCTTCGCTACCGGATATTATATTTATGCTGCTTCTCTTTTTTATGGTTACAACAACTTTAAGAGAAGTTGAAGTATTAGTAGATTTTAGTCTTCCTGAAGCTGAAGCGTTGGAAAAAATTGAGAACAAAAGACTGATCTCTTACATTTGGGTTGGGAAAGGAAATAAAATCCAAATAAATGACAGCATTGTAATGTTAGATGACGTTCAGCCAGTCATGTATGGGAAAAGGCAGGCACTGCCGAACGTTATTGTGTCTTTGCGTGTTGATAAAACCGTAGATATGGGTTTGATTACAGATATACAGCAGGAATTAAGAAAAGCATATTGTTTAAGAATAAATTATTCAGCGAATATAAAAATTTAACTTTACGAAATAATTCTATTTTCTAACTAGCAGGTTGGTTATTTTTAACTACCTGCTTTTTTTTATTAATTGAGGGTTATATGAAATTAAATGAAAAAATTAATGCAGATTTAAAGGTTGCCATGAAATCGGGTAATAAGATAAGACTTCAAACATTAAGATCTATACGTGCTTTAATTTTAGAATTTGAAAAAAGCGGTTCTAAAAAAAAGTTTGATCAAAACGAAGAAATTAATTTATTGAGTACAGCAGCTAAAAAAAGGAAAGAATCTATTGAAGAATATAAAAAAGCTGGAAGGGATGATTTAGCATTTAACGAAAAAAAAGAGCTCGAAATAATTATGTCTTACCTTCCGAAACAACTTACAGAAGAAGAAATTATTTCAGAGGTTAAAAAGCTAGCAATTGTTCTTGGTGCAAAGAGCAAAGCAGATTTTCCGAAACTTATGCCTGCTGCAATTAAAGAGTTAAAAGGTAAGGCTGATGGCAAGACAATTAAAACTGTAGTCGAAAAAATTCTCAGTACAAATTGAATTTAATTGATGCACTGATATTGATTGGAGTTCTCGTAGGCTTCATCCTTGGATTTAAAGACGGATTTGTAAGAAAACTAATTGGAATTATTGGTTTTGCAATAGCTATTTTTTGTGCAGTTTACTTATCCGGCAATCTAGGACTAATGATTGAAAATGCCTTGAATATTGAGTTTTATTTATCAGAAATAATCGCTGGTATATTAATCTTCTTCGGAATAATTATCGTTTTCACAATTATCAAACGTGTGGTACATCCTTTTGATAAAGTGAATAATCTTATTAATCAGCTTGTAGGAGGAACGGTTGGTGTAATTCAAATACTTTTTTTTATCAGTGCGCTATTTTTAATCATGAACGTATTTAACTTTCCCAATGAAGGCAGCAAACAAACTTCCATCTTTTACAATAATACATCTAAAATACTTCCGCTAACAATTAATTTTTTAAGAACTTACACACCTGAACCAAAGCAAATTATTAAGGATTACATTGAACGGAAAGATACGCTAGAATGATTGATCAGCAAGCAATTGAAAAATTAGAATTAAAAAAAATTATTGATCATATTGCTGGTTATGCTTCTACTGAAAAAGGTAAAAAATCCATTATAAATATCCAACCGTTAAAAAATAAAATAGCAGTTTTAGAAGAAGGAAAACTCGTAAGTGAAGCGAAAGAAATACTTATAAAGAATGAACAGCCTCCTTTAGAATACATTCCGGATTTAAAGAATAGTCTCGAGCAAAGTAAAATAGACGGAGCTGTACTATCAGCGCAGAAAATTCTGGAGATATTAAAGTTCGCAAAAGTTTCTCGATCACTCAGGCATTTTTTGAAACAAAACCTAGAAATTGCACCTTCGCTTAAAAATATATTAGAAAATCTATTTTCAGAAAAGATATTTGAACATCACATAGAAAAAATTATTGATGATAATGGTGATATAAAGGATAAGGCAAGTAGTAAATTATTTGAGTTAAGAAAGGAAGCACGGGAAAAGCAGGTTTCGCTAACAAAAGCTATTAACAGATTAATGAAATCTCTCGAGAATAAAGAAATGGTTAGGGAAGATTATCTTACTTTACGAGACGGCAGAATGGTCATTCCTGTTAAAGCAGAGCACAAAAGACATTTAAAGGGTTTTATTCATTCCGAATCTTCAACAGGACAAACGGTTTATATTGAGCCGGAAGAAACTCTCGAATTAAATAATGAAATTGTCTCACTTGGATTTGCAGAAAAAAGAGAAATTGAAAGACTATTGAAGGAGATAACCCAACTTATTGGAAAAGAAAGTACTGATTTATTTTCCTCACTTAAATCATTAACTTATCTGGATTCGCTGTTTGCTCGCGCAAAATATTCAATTGAAGTAGTTGGTTCTTTCCCTTCAATAGATAATACTAAACCGTTTTTTATAACAGATGCACGACATCCTGTGCTTTTAAAAAAAATGGGGAGACAGAATACTGTTCCACTTGGTTTCAAATTGAACAACGAAAACGTTGTTCTCATAACCGGACCGAATGCTGGTGGCAAAACAGTTGTTTTAAAAACAATCGGAATTTTATCTCTTCTGATGCAGTCTGGCATTCACATTCCTGTAAGCCCTGATTCAAATTTTCATTTCTTCGAAAATATTCTTGTAGATATTGGAGATGAACAATCAATTGAAGATGATCTTTCTACATTCAGTTCCCACTTAACAAACATTAAAAATATATTAATTGAAACAGGAAATAGTTCCTTGGTATTATTAGATGAAATCGGAACAGGAACAGATCCCACAGAAGGTTCGGCATTAGCTGCAGCAATTCTTTTAGAATTGCGAGACAAAAATGCACTGGTTTTTGCATCAACTCATCACGGTAATTTAAAGTTAATAGCAAATGATGAACCAGGTTTTATAAATGCTGCAATGGAATTCGACCACAAAAAATTAGTGCCTGCATACAAATTTAAACTAGGTGTTCCTGGTTCGAGCTATGCTTTTGAAATTGCTAGAAGAATCGGAATTGATGAAAAATTAATTGAAAATGCGCTTCAGGTAATGGATACTGATAAACACAAAATTGAACAATTTCTTGTTGATCTCGAATCGAAATCAAGTGAACTTCAAACAAAACTAAAGGAGCTGGAAATTGAGAACAGCAGGCTCGCAGGTTTATCAAATCTCTACAAGAACAACATAGAAAGACTTGAAAAAGAGAAAAAGGATATTCTTAAAAAAACGAAAATTGATGCTGATGATTTTTTAAGTGGAATAAATAGACAGATTGAAAATGTAATAAAAGAAATAAAAGAATCGAATGCGAAGCGTGAAGTTATAAAAGAAGCAAAAAAAATAGTTGAAAGCGTTAAAGAAGAATCTAAAAAAATATATACGGCGGCTGTTGATAGAAAGACAAAAATATCTGATTTTAACATTGGAAGTTTTGTAAATATTAAAAATACTGCTACAACTGGCACAATAGTGCAAATGGATAAAGAAAAAAAATCCGCAACAGTGGAAAGCGGAGCCATTAGAATGGTTGTTAAACTTGATGAACTTGAAATAGCAGAAACTCAGATACAAGAGGAAAAAGTTGAGCATTATCATAATTTTAAAATCTCTTCTACTGAATTCAGATTAGATATAAGAGGTAAAAAACCTGAAGAAGCAGATTTTTCAGTTGTGAGATTTGTTGATGATTCTTTCATGAGCGGACAAAGTAGGATTGAAATCTTGCATGGTAAAGGAACAGGAGCATTGAAAAAAATGGTTAAGGAGATTTTAGATCAGCATGAAAGAGTAAAAAATTATTACTTTGCACCAATTGAATCTGGTGGAGACGGAATTACTATTGTTGAATTAAATTAGCAGAGTATTGTTTAGAAAAGTACTAATAGCAAACAGGGGAGAGATAGCAGTAAGAATTATACGAGCTTGCCGCGAACTTGGAATCAAATCTGCCGCAATTTATTCAGATGCAGACAAAACAGCACTTCACACAAAATTTGCCGATGAATCCTATAACATTGGTGCTCCACCATCAAGCGAATCGTATCTTAATCAAAAAAAAATAATTGATCTTGCTAAAAAGATTAAAGCCGATGCCATTCACCCTGGTTACGGATTTTTTGCAGAGAACGCTAAGTTTATAAGCGCAGTTGAAAAAGCAGGCATTATATTTATAGGGCCTTCTTCAGAATCTGTTGCGTTGATGGGAAGCAAAACCGCAGCTCGGCAGCGTATGCAAAAACATAATGTTCCAATAGTTCCAGGTACTACTAAACCGATTATATCTGCAGTTGAAGGAAAAAATATTGGAAAAGAAATTGGATATCCTATTTTACTAAAAGCAGCAGCAGGCGGTGGTGGAAAAGGAATGCGGAAAATTAATGCTCCAGATGACTTCGAGTCTGCTTTTGATGCAACAAAAAGAGAGTCACTCAAAGCGTTTGCAAGCGATGAAATTTACATTGAAAAATTTATTGAGAAACCAAAACATATAGAAGTACAGATTTTTGGAGATAAGCATGGAAACTATGTCCATTTAAATGAAAGAGAGTGTTCTATTCAACGGAGACATCAAAAAATAATTGAAGAGGCACCTTCTTCATTCGTGAATAAGGAAACTAGAAAGAAAATTACTCAAGCTGCTATTGATGCAGCAAAAGCTTGTAATTACTATAATGCAGGAACAGTTGAATTTTTAATGGATGCACAAAGAAATTTCTTTTTCCTTGAAATGAATACCAGGCTGCAGGTCGAACATCCTGTAACTGAACTTACAACGGGATTCGATCTTGTTAAAGAACAGCTATCAGTTGCATCTGGTAAAAAACTATCATTTAAACAAAGCGAAGTTAAAATAAACGGGCATTCAATCGAGTGCCGAATATATGCAGAAGATGCCGAAAATAATTTTATGCCTTCAACGGGAAAAATTATTTATTATGTCGCGCCGTCAGGTCCAGGAATAAGATTGGATTCCGGATTTGAAATTGGCTCGGAAATATCAGTTTACTACGATCCGTTAATCTCTAAACTTGTATGTTGGGGTGAAGACAGAACAATTGCAATTGAACGAATGAAGCGTGCATTATCAGAATATCACATTGCTGGTTTAATTACAAATATTTCATTTTTAAAATTGATTATCCAACAAAAAGATTTTAATAACGGCAAGTTTGATATTAATTATTTGAATGAAGATTTTATGAATAAAATTTCTTCATTGCAAAATGAACTTGGCAAAGAAAAGCTGATGGAAGTTGCAGCAATATTTTCGGCTATTCATAAATCAAAATTTTCAATGAATCACGTATCATCTAACCACGTAGATAATATAAATAGATGGGTAGATCAGCTTTATGAATGAATACGTTATAACGGTTGATGATAAAAAGAAAAACATTACAGTTTTAAATAATTCAGAAATAAAACTTAATGGCAGCAATATTAACTATGAAATCATTCCATCTGGCTGCGAATCATATTTAATGCGGTTGAATGAGAAAGTATATGAACTTACTGCCGTTAAAAAATCTGCTGAATCTTATTTACTCATTGTTGGTGGTCATCAATTCGAAGTTACTGTTAGAACCGCATTACAGGAAAAAGCAATTAAATTACTTGAAGATGCACAAGCGGTTTCTCATCATCTTAGAGAGGTGAAAGCACCCATGCCGGGTTTACTTTTAAAAATAAAACGAAATGAAGGTGATACAATTTCGCAGGGCGATTCAATAATGATACTTGAGGCAATGAAAATGGAAAACGACCTTCGAGCACCTGCAGCCGGGCAGATAAAAAAAATATTAGTAAAAGAGGGTACTGCTGTTGAAAAAGGTGCTGTTCTTTTTACAATAGAATAAATTTTTTCTTGTAATAAAATATTTCCTAACAAATGAGGGAGGTTATGCATTGAGAGAAAAATGTTACATAACTATAATAATTCTGGCTTTGACTGCCGGTAAAATTCTTGCGGGGGGATTCCAGATTAACGAGCATGGCGCAAAAGCTATGGCAATGGGTGGCGCTTACACTGCTATAGCCAATGATCCATCTGCTATTTACTGGAATGCCGCTGGAATGACACAAATGCAGGGTACAAATTTTTTGATTGGTACTGCACTTATTTCACCCAAATCAACTTTCCGAGGCGTAACACCAAGTGTTGATATCAATTACATGAAAAGCAATGTGTTCTTCCCAAGTCATTTATTTGTGACACATTCCTTTACTAGTTCTCTTTCCGCCGGTATTGGTATTACTACACCATTTGGATTGGGAACAGAATGGGAAGATGACTGGATTGGGAGATACTTAGCCATAAAAACCCAGCTAACCACTTTTTGGGTTCCCGTTACTTTGGCCTACAACGTATTAGATAATCTATCGATAAGCGGTGGATTCATTTACAGTTTTGCAGATGTACTCATAACTCGAAAAAATTCTCAATCACCGTTTGAAGGTGATGCGTTTGTTGAGCTTGAAGGTACCGATCATTCAGCATTTGGCTATTCATTTGGATTGATGTTTAAGCCGTTCAAAGATGTCTCAATAGGGGCAACATTTAGGAGCGAAATTGATTATGAATTTAAAGGAGAAGCAAAAACTACTGGAGCACAACAACTCCTCGAAATAGGTTCTCTACCAAATGGTGATGTAACTGCAAAACTCACTTCACCTATGAACATAGTTGGTGGAATCGCAGTGCAGGTTTTTCCTCAACTACTTTTAAGTGCTGATTTTCAATGGATTGGCTGGTCCAGTTACGATACACTTGGAGTAAACTTTGAAGATCCTGACTTTGAAGATTTAGCAAGCCCAAGATTATATGAAGATACTTTTATTATCCGGTTTGGTGGGCAATATAATATTTCGGATGATGTGGCCGTGTTGGGTGGCGTTTATTATGATAAGAAACCGGTTAAAAATGAACGCATAAGTCCCTCTCTTCCTGAAACCGATAGATTGGGCTTTAGCTTTGGTGCTGATGCAAAAATTACAAAAAATTTCGGCATCGCAGGTTCGTATTTATATATCAGAGGAAATGAGATTACGGTTACCGATTCAAAAGAAATATATACTCCCGGAAATTCACCATTTAATGGTACATATAACACTACGGGACATCTTTTGTCATTTAGTTTTTACTATAACATACCATAGTGAAGGGAGGAAGAAAAATGAAGAATAAAATTTTAGTTCTAGCATTCTCAATTTTATTAACCCTAGGTTACTTTGGGTGCGATGATTACAACAAACTTACTGCTCCTGGTATTAGTTTGGGTTCAGCTGATTTTTCGCGTTTTGTTTCTATTGGAAATAGCTTAACAATGGCAGAACAATCATCATCCGTATTTGAAAGCAGCCAGATGTTCTCTTTTGGAAAATTAATTGCGAACCAGGTTGAAACTGTTTACGAGCAGGCTATTTTCAGTGATCCCGGAACGGGAGGTAGACTGGAAGTTGAAAAGATGGACCCATTTACAATATTCGAAAATGAAGCACAAGGTTCACCAACAAATATCACTTATCCTGCACCGTACAATAATTTAGGTATTAAAGGCGCTTTTCTTACAGATGTAATAAATGCCCGAGATCAAAATAGCTGCTATACTGCTGTATTTGGTACTCCTAATCCATTATTTGATGCAGTTTTGAGAGGATTAGGAACACAGCTTGAACTTGCAGTTGCTCAACAACCAACGTTTGCAACTCTGTGGATTGGAAATAACGATATTCTTGCATTTGCAACACGTGGTGGTTTGTTTCCGGTTACTCCAGTTCAGCAATTTTCTGATAACTACAATCTAATCCTTAATACACTTGCTGCTACGGGTGCTGATATAGTTTTAGGAAACATTCCTGATGTAAAAGCAGCTACGTTTTTCAGAACGGTAGGTCCTGGTATCGGCTTAAATTTACAGCAAAATCAGTTGCCGGGAATTGTCTATTCTAAAACCGGCGGCG
>JABDPB010000077.1 GCA_013042995.1 Ignavibacteriaceae bacterium
AAGCTGAACATTACCAACCGAGAGATTATTGGCAAAGATTGATGTAGAAAAAAGCAGAGTAAACATTGTAAATTTCTTTATAGTTCTCATAGGCCCTCCGATTTATTTTGCAATAAATCTAATAATTCAGTACGTAAAAAATTAAAATTATGTGAGTTAAGAAACATTGAAAAATTATCGTTGTTAAAATTTATTTAAATGAAAAACAGCCATAAAATGATTTATTGGAAACTGATTTCCGGGTTTAGTATTATCAACCAACCGAAGCTAATATTATGAATATTAGAAAAAAAAACAAATCTCTTTTGGGTCGGGAATTTTAGTCCTTTAGCGGGCAGATCTTTAACTTTATTCTAACTAATCTTTAAAATTATCTACTTTTTGCCTCACTTCAAATTACCATCAAAAATTATACCCTAAAGGCATTATAAAAAACGAGGATTTATTATACCAATGCGCTGTTCAATTCTCAATAATATACTTATTATTTATAGCTGTCGCATAACAAAACAATTGGATTCTTGTAAGTGTAATAATTACAATTTGTATAGATCATGAAAAGCTCAACACCCGTTTTAAAACTCTTCATTTATCTCGAACAAATATTTTCCAATATCGATACAGTTTCTAACCATAATTTACTTGTTAGACCTTTTTCTAACAACTCTTTTATTTCGTCTCTTCATTCCACGTTCAATTACTTCATCAGAGCTGGAAGTTGACTGTGTGTCACTTTCTTCAGCATTTAATTTTTTAGTAAGTAAGCTAACCGTAGGACATTCAAAAAGTGTTACAATTGATATATCAATTTTCATATCTTTTTTCAGCGTTGCCATTAATTGAACAGCTTTAAGCGATGTTCCCCCAACTTCAAAGAAATTATCATTCAGTCCGATCTTCCTTAGTCCCAGTACTTTCTGCCAGACTTCAGCTAATTGTTGTTCAAAATCAGTTTTTGGAGCAATATATAATGGAGATTCAGAAGTTGACTCTTCAACTTTATGATCTTCGACATATTTAAAGATTACTGATGTTTCATTTAGCTCAACACCAAGCTGCTGAATTTTGTCTGAAAAATTTTCCAATACTTTAATTGAGCTGGATTCTTTCTTTTTGCTGCCTGATTTTTTAGATGTGTCCGTCTCTTGTAAAACAGGTTCATACTTAAGCTTTTTAAGGAATTCTGTAGAGAATTTATATTTGAAACCATCTTGGATTTCTTCTTTAAAATTCAATCCTATCTTATCAATAAAATCCAATGCGGGGCGGTTCTTTGCTGATAGTTTGTAAGTTATTTCAATAAATTCAGCGTTCATATTATCTGCTATATTTCCAAGTTCTGCTAGAATTTTATGCTCAACACCTCGCCCTAATACTCTACAACTTAATAAAAATGTATCAACATTAACTGTATTAGATTCCATCGTATAAAATAGAACGCCAACTAAACCGTAATCGCCAAATCTATCACTCACTTTTGCAATTAGACAATTTGTTTTGTCATTGTTAAGCAAATCATTTACCTCAACCTCTGTACGTCTTATCGTGGTAAAATTAAATTGATTTGTTCTGTGTGTTAACTGGGCTACTCTTTCCAATTGCTCAGGCTTAGGTTGCGAAATATCTATCTTTAATTGAAGACCATCTAAAAAATCTTGTAATGTTAAAGCAGTATCGTGATACTTTTCTCTTTGAATATTTTCCTGGTACATCTTGGTACGTTTTTTATCTTCTTCAGTTACTTTTATATGATCAAATGCCCAAACGTTTTTTAAAAATTTGAGAATTAATTCATCGTTTTGGGGTAGTTGTAAAGTTAAGACTTCTGGACAGTTTGCTTTCACCTCTGCACATTCAACAGGATTATCGTCAAGAAAAATGAAACTGTCCAATCCCAGGTTTAGTTCTTCAGCCAGTGACTTAAGATTTTCAGATTTAACATTCCAATTAGTTCTCCAGGATACTAAGTGCTCTGTTTTTAATGCCATATCATCCCGTTTTTTAAAAACTTCAAACACGTCCTCTTCGTTGTTCTTACTGCAAAGGCAAACCAGCATACCTGCTTTTATTTGTTCAATCATAAAATTTTGTAATTCTATAAATGACTCCGTTAATTGAATACCATCTGCTCCATCTTCACCACAGACACCTTTCCAAATTGTATTATCACAATCTAAAGCAATCACTTTGAAAGGTTTGCTGTGCAGTGTAAACATTAATCTAAAAATAGTCGAACCAAGCGAAGTAAAAAATGGCAGTGTGTATGGTATATGACCAAGATCATCACCGTGCAGATCATAGTAATCTGAAACGGGATATTTTTCGAGAATTTTATCAGAACTAATTGTATAAACATTCGGAAGGCTGCTAACTCCGTCTAGCAACTCTGTCTCCATTTTATCATACATGTCGCTTAATTCAGGATTTTCCATTACTTTTGATGACCGGGGAGCAATTGCCACAATTTGCGGTACGGAAGAATTATTAGCGAAAGAACTCAGAGCTTGCGTAAAGTTTTTTGCATTTTCAAGAAGTCTTTCCTGCTTAATTTTTATTTCGCCAGTAACATCATCACTGCTTTCACCTGTACCATTCCTTCTTGCATAAATATTATATAGCCCTGATTCTTGCAGCATTTCCTCTTCTACAACCTCAAAATGAAATCCTTGTGTTTTTAGAATTTGCTGAATCTCTTCTAAAATTTTATGCGACTTATCATGAATCTCAATTACTATCTGTTTAATTTTTGACCAATGTTCTTCTTTTATCCCTCTTATAATATCTAGTTCACTTTTTTCAGCATCTACTTTTAATAAATCAATAGATTCGATATTGTTTTGCTCAATTATGTCAGAAACTGATAATAATTGACAGTCATAATATTCTTTTTCAACCCTTCCGCTAGTAATCTCCCGTACATATTCTTCTAAAGATTCAGAATCTGAACTTGTTTGATCTTTGATTAAATTTCGTACTACAGCTTGAATAGCTTCTATATCTTCACCTTCATCCGGATTGAAACTGGAAAACACGGATGAATTTCTGTAGAACGTAAATTTGGCAGATTTAGTTTTATCTGAAACACCAAAATTGAAAGTTTTAACATTTGTACCATATGCTTCACTATTAGTTTTTAACAAATCATAAACTACTGGTGAAGGTTCAAATGAATAAACAACAGGATCTTTACAATATTGGTTTACAAACAACGTAAACAATCCTATGTTAGCCCCGATATCAATAATGGTATCGCCATCATTTAAGGTTATGCCATGCCGTAAATAACATTTGTCAACAAATATTTCATTATAAACATATTCTGTTTCATATTTATTTAAATGAACTATTTCCGTTTGATTAGGAAGTGAATAGCGCTGGCGATCTTTAAAAAGATTATTCAATTTTTCAGAATTTAATTTGCTGGTAAGTAAGTGTTCCTTTCTTGTCCAATCTTCCAAGCCTAGAATAATCACATTAGTTCCGTTATCGTTTTGGTTTAATAAACTTTCCGGATTAAGTAGTTCCTGGAAGACCTGGTTATAAGGAGCAAAACTAATATCTGAAGACAAACCGAAATAGTGGTTCCAATATTCCAACGAATCCTTTATTGGATCTGTTGTGAAAGTTGAAGAAATGCAAATTTTACTTTTAACTTCTTCAGCAGCATTCTCTACATCGTCAATGTACTTAAATCTTACTCCAAATAATTCCAATCCAAGCAAACCTGAAGAGTTGAGAACTTTAAGTTCTCCAACAAACTCATTATCACCTGAATTTTCATCGGCTACTAATTTTGCATAGCACCAGGTATCATCCATTGCATTAAGATCATGGATGTATATTTTATCAATGCTGGTAAGAACAAAAGTTCTGCCCTTGCTATCGCTTAGAGATGATAACAATTGAGTGAAAGAATCAAGAAGAGAAGGATGCAAAAAGTAATTTCCATCAGATCCATTTTGTGTCGGATTATAGGGATCTAACTTGCCCAAGGCTTCATTACTTCCAATCCATATTTGTTCTATATTCTGAAAGCTTGGACCGTACTGATTGCCGTTTGATTTAAGTCTCTTATAAAAATCTTCAGCTAAAATTGTAGATGAGGAATTGTTTACAAAGTTTTCAATTCCCATTTTGTTATTTTGGTTATTTTGTAGAGGTAATTCCTCATCTTCCAGCTCTATTGAAGTTGAAGAATTATCAAAATTTTTCGTTTCCACTTCTTCAGAAATCTGCTCAAAAAACTCACAATTTAGACCTCCTTTGGCATTACTGGTAAACCTTAAATTTACAGTCGTATCTTCTTCCGATAAAAGGATAAGATTTTCGAATTTTATATTGCTCAATACTTTTGGTATTCTTTTATAAACTTCATAATAAATTACCAAAGCCATTTCAACATAAGCGGAACCTGGTAAAACTATCATATCCTGGAAACCATGATCTTTTAAATATGGCATCGAATTGAGGCTAACCTTAAATTCCCCGGAATTTTTCTGCAACAGGGTTTCCGATGAAGTAATTAATTGTTGTTTGAAACTCGTTTCCGATTTTGAAGAAGTTAAACCTGTTTCTTGATTCATAGATACTCCCGATCTAAATAAATTTTAATAAGATTTTGGTAAATAATTGTAATCGAAACCTAACGTCGCTATTATTTTTGCATAATTATTCTCTGCACAAACCTGTTAAACTTGCATAAATGCATCATCCAAAGAATATCTCCTTATCTTAAGTCCATTGGCTTCCACCACCAGGGATGAAATGAAATTAGGATGCGGATTGAATGTGAAAATATTCCACTTCCCCCTGTAAGGCAAATCACCATGTACATTCTGGAATTCAATTGAATTGTTACTGTTAATTTTGAATTCTATTTCCTTTAATGGAAACGACAGCCCTTTACCTATTGCTTTAATATAAGCTTCCTTGCCGGTCCAAACTTTATAAAACAGTTCTTTCTTTAACCCTGGATCAGAGTTATAATACCACTCCTTTTCAAAATCACTAAAACATAAATCCACTATCTGGTTTAGATTTGTTATTTCCTGAACTGATTCAATATCTATACCAAGTTGCTTTCCAATGGTAAATGCAAACATTCCCAAATGCTCAGAATGAGAAATATTAAAATGTAAACCGATTTCATTCAGCTCTGGTTTTAGCAATGGTTTCCCATATTCATTTTGAACGAAATTAATTTTTCCAGTCTCAATATTTAAGTAATTAGCTATAAAACTCTTTAGTAATCCATTGGATACTGTTTGACGATCACGTAATAATTTAAACTTGTATTTACTAATCCGATCTTTCTCTTCTTTAGAAAGAGTTGCCCAAAAGTGACTAATTATCTCACCAGGTTGATCAAGTAGAGAAGAGAAAAGATGGATTTCCCCATCAAGATTCGGATTAAAATCCTTCACTATAAATTCACTTACAGCATTAACCGAGTCCATATTTTCTTCTTTTCCTTGTAAACGTTTTAGATACTTCGTTCTTATAGTCTTAAGATATCTTTACATATGGGCAGGATTCTTCTCTCTTCTAATTGGTTCAAGTTCCTTAACAAAATCTTCCCATATGTCCAATTGTTACATCCAATAAGATAAAACAAATAATGTATATCTCATAACCTACTTTTACCAGGGCTTCAGCTACTTTCCTAAGTCTCGCATCCTGGGAAAAATCTAATTACACTACAAATAAATTTTGCATTCGCATGTTCTATCCATTTTAATAGTCCTTTTAGAATAAGCTGCAACTTCTAAAGGCAACTCATTCCAATATTTCCATTCAAATTCTAATTTTACATAATACAGCAATTCTATATAATGCCTTACCTGAAATTCTTCCAATAAGTGTTTGTTTTCAAAATTTAGATAATCAGGGTGTACATTCACCAGTTCCATTCCTCCATTTTCAGCAATCCAGTTTAACTTTGTGTAATATATATCAGGATCCTCATTCATGAGAATTCAAAGAGTAAAATCCTGAACAATGGTGTAAAGTTATTCTACTTATACGACGTTTTGGTTAGTTGAATTAACCCAAAATAGATATATAGTGCCAACTCCATCTGGTTGAGGGTCAAAGGGATCTGTATCAAGCGTGGATAGGTCGTATTCAATATATAATTTTCCAATCCACTCCAGGTTATGATGCATTGCAGGTGCCCTGAACCCGACCGAATTCCATTCTTTCAAGTATTGGTTTATCCTTTCTGCTCTCACAAAATATTTTTTTTTATCCCTAAACAATTTACCATCATGATTTAATCCGTGAACACCTACTTCGAATCCCTCTCCTACTATAAACTCACGCAATTCTTTATCAACCTTATATCTTTCAGGTACAAAGTTGAATAATGATTTAAAACCGAATTCTTTTTCTATCTCCATAAGTCGTCTGCACTTATAATGACCCTTTCTCAATTCTACATCGCTAGTAAGCACAAGTGCGAAACTTTTACCATTAGGTTAACCAGCTTAATTTTCAGGTTATTTTTGGCTGCCAGGAAAAATTGGCCATACATCAGTATGCTTTTTGATTCTTAAATGAACTAACATTCAAATTAGGAATAGTTGTATTCTTCTAGATATAAATGGTTTTAGTATGTAGAATATTTTTTTAGAAAATTTTTTCCTTTATATATTATTTCCTTTAATCGTTTGGTGCTAAAAGAAAACATATCGAGACGAAACACTAAAATACTCAGTTAAGAGTCAAATTTTTTTAATAGTAATATCTATAATTAATAACTAGATCTTTACAATAAAAGAAATAGTACACAAACAAATTAAAAATTCCTAAAAACTTAGCACCATCATCCAAAATGTAACGAAAACTGAACCGTATTACCTTTAAATAACTGAGAATATCAACTAATACTGATAAACCCAGAAAAGAAATTGCTATTACAAAAAGCCAAAGAAAATTATTTTTGATAATACTCCTGAATCTCAAAACAAAAATTAATGTGAGAACTGCATAAACAACCAATATCAGTAATTGTTGAATATTAAGAACTTTGGGAAAAATATAATTATGAATAAGCAGAAGTTCATCAATCAAAAAGTATCCAAAAAATATTCCTGAAGAAAGTAAAAACTTTCTTGTTTCCAATAGATTTTCAGATGTCTTTAGATTATAATAAGTAAATAAAGGGACAAGAACCGCGCCTCCCCAAAAAATCGTTCCAAATCTTTGCAAAATACCTTGATAAAATGGTACTTCTATTCGAGAAATTGGATTTGCCGTGAGATCAGGAAAAGGAATTTCAAAAACGAATCCAATTAATCCAATTAGAAAAACTAGCAGTACAGCTAACAGTTCAAGAATAGTAAATAATTTCAGTCCTATTGTCTTCATAAAGAACTAGTTACAAAATTTTCTTACGTGGCTTAAGAACCAATTTAGTATTTTTAACTTTTTTAAAACAGATAACCGGTTCCGGTGACCAGCGCGGAGGGAAAAAATAAAAAAGAGCGAGGATCAATGCTTTATAAATTGCTGCTCCAATTTTATGCTTCGATTTAAATCTCAGATACCTGGTACCCATCTGAGGTTTGCCGAGGTAAACTGCTTCTGCAGTAAAACCAAATGAAGTGATATATTTAATAAGACTTAAATGTGTAAAATATCTCAAATGGCCATAAAATTCATATCGCTCTTTTGCGTTTAATGGATCGTGAAAAGTTTTGCCTTTAAAAAGAAGTGGGAAAAGATAATTCAACCCGTTATAGTTTGGAACAGATACATAAATGTATCCGTCCTTCTTCAACACTCTTTTCGCTTCGTGGAAAAAGTTATCTATGTTGTATAAGTGCTCTATCGTAGCCAGAGAAATAATGGCATCAAATTCTCCATCATTAAATGGGTATGGTTTAGAATTGTCATCCAAATCAAAAGAGGTTGTTTTGAGACCAAGCTTCTGCAATGAATCAAGACATTTCGGTGACAATTCATTGCATATAAGATTTGCATCGTAATATTTGTTCACTCTGTTAGCAGCTGCGCCGATACCTGCAGAAATATCTATAATCTGTTTATGATTTCGATCTTCGAACAATGACGGAAAAATACGATGCCTCTCATGAAACATATCAAAATCTTCAACACCCGAAATATGTTTTAGTCTTTCCTCTTCGAGACCGATAGCCGGATTAGAATCTTCTGATTTAACTGATTCTTTTTTATCCACGGTTGTTTTTTTCTGTAATTTTACTTCCATTTTTATTGCCTTATAGTTGAATTGTCATTTACTGCCTTTTAATTTTTTATCACCGAACATCATTTTAAAACCATCAAGATAATGCTTAAAGAGAGGTTTGATATCTATAATTGAAGAAATTGCGAAAATATGCTCTGAAAAATATGGTTTCAAGAAGGAAAATAGATTTTGTTTACCTTTTAATAATTTGTTAATGTTTACCTGTAAATCTTTAAATTCATCTATATAATAAACATTTTTTCTGTACTCTTTATGAACAAAATTCTTTTTATTTATAAGATAATTATATTCTATCCAGGGAAAATTTATACCTGATTTTACTGATAGCAGAGAGGACCTGTTATAACGTCCGTTGACTTCTAGTAGTTTGTAAAGCCCATCACTTTCATCAAATTTATATTCAATACAGCTATAACCTTCATAGCCTATTTCCTTAAGCAGTTTTTCAGAATAATCCCACAACTCATTAATAATTTCCTGGCTTCTTACAACTACAGGGATACCATAACCATTATCAGTCATTCTTACTTTGTATGCTGTGAATCCTTGCCGGATTCTACCATTGTAAAAAAGTGAGTTAAAATTCAGTCCGCAGCTTATTTCTCCCTCAATTATTTCCTGCATCGTTACATCAATATTGGCTTTTTTGCATTCATTAAAATTAAATTCAAGTTCTTCCAAATTTTTTACTACTGCCATCTTTTGTTGAAATGCTTCATAATAGGTATGGCTTTGGACAGGTTTAATTAAACAAGGAAATTTAAAATTCTTTAAATGATCTAAAGATAAAGGCAGTGAATTATCCAGTAGTAAAGTTTTGGGAATAGGTACATCAATGCTTTCAGCAATTGAATATGTGACATCTTTATTAATAATCTTTTTTACTGTTGACCAATCCGGGGTTGGTATTATGAAATGGGATTTTAAGACATCCAGATTATTTGAAAGAGTCACCAAGGTTGAATCATCTGCAGGAAAAATCACAGCCCTTCCAATCTTTTCCCCAATATTCAAAAGACCACTCACAAATTCTTCTGAATTATGTTCTGGATGAGGTAGAAAAAAGAAACCCTTTATGAATTTAGATTTGTAGGCCATGTCTTTCTTATCATAACTGACAAGGTATATAGGTATACTCTTCGAAGCTAACGCCCGGACTACTCCGAGTGCAATTGTATGTGCAGATAGTATAAGAACTGGGTGAAAGTTATTGTGACATATCTTTTTCATACTTGCCTATAATGTTTAATTAAAAACGGAGTGTTCTTTCCCTAGTCAACCATCAACCTTTGGCTTAATATGCAGGACCCATCTGTTTGCGAAAAACTTTAAGATTCTAAATGCCTTATAATCAAGAAGACTTTCAAAAAAATTGCTTATGCTAATTGCTTTCTCCAGCGAAAAGAGCCTTTTTTTCCAGATAGAAAATGGTCCGAAACAATAACTTCGAACTTCGGTGATTCTAAAGCCTGAATTTTTCACAATTTTATTAATTTTAGTCAGACTGTATCTGCTAACAGTTGATTTTCCAAAGTCTATTGTAACATTTTTATTATACTCATCATTCTTATGTGTTCCTGCAGATTTCTTCACAAATAAGTAAGTCCAAATTCTTATTAAATAATAGTATGGATTTACCAGATTTCTTAGCTTAAAAAAATTGGGAACTGATATAATTACGTCGCCATCCGGCTTTAATAAACGTTTGATTTCAGTTAAAGCTGATGTCTCTTTATCTAAATATTCTAACACTCCAATACAGATAATTACGTCGAAATAATTTGCAGGTAGGGGAACATTATAACAATCCGCGCAAACCAGCTTCTTATCTTCATGGGATAAGTACGATAATTTTGAAGAACTAACTAAAAGCATTTCGTTTGAGATATCAGCCCCCACCACATTAAAACCTTGGTCAGTTAATTCCGTCAAATAGTGACCTGCACCGCAGCCAAGATCAAGAGCATTACCATTAACCATTGAGTGCTGTTTTGAAATTAAATCAAAGACGTTCTCTTTTCTTTTTTTAAGCTCGAATTTTGTGAAACTCTCCCTCTTGTCTGAGTCATCATAAAGTGAATCCCAATCTTCTGAATGGTTAGAAAAATGTTTTTTAACAATATTTTTCCTTGAATTGTCAGTACTCTGAATTTCCATTGTTTCCCTAGGTGTTTTTCTTCCTTTGAATCATATAAAATAGTTTCTTCATCAATTATTTGTAATTTTTTAATGCTTTATGGAAGATAACAAATTGCATTCCAAAGAAATTAATAGATATTTGAGTTAAAAAACCTAACAAAATCAGGTATATGTAAATTAATTTGTTTCAAAATGACAATTATTCTAGTTACAACTAACCTCTGTGTTTAGATAGGATTAAACCGAAAATTTTTTGATTAGAAAGAGGTGCTTTTTTAAAGGAATTGATTATGTGGACTGTTAGTTTTTTTTGACTGACACAAAATTATTAGTGGTAAAATTATAACCAAATGCTTTTAATACTACCTCAAACGTCCCCCAATCAAGTTTGTATTTTCTTAGTCCTTAATTGTTAAGTTCAGTTTTCCAAAAACAATATTATTCAATTTCCTTTGGCAGAATAATATTATATAGATTTTTATATTATTACATAAAATGGTTTTAAGTTTTGATATTCAATGAAAAAGATGCCAAATTTATAAAGGACTTCATTACTCGACTATTTCGCTTTAGTTATTTCTTTAATATTCTGCAAGAATTGATAATCCGGCTTTAACTTCATCACCTACTTTAGTTAAAATTTTAATATCTGCTTTGTCAATAATAAGGTCAACCTGCGATCCGAATTTTATTATTCCGATTCTTTCACCGATTGTAACTCCTTCATTTTCTTTTTTATAAGAATCAATCCTTCGTACTAATCTTGATGCAATCTGAACAATTCCCAGTTTAATTCTTTCAGAATTTATCTGAGTAAAAACTCTTTCATTTTCTAGTAGGGAGCTTATGTGTTTGAGAGAATTGAATAATCCAGGCACTCTTTTAATTCTTACAATATTTCCATCGATCGGTGAACGATTTACATGTACATGTAAAAAACTCATAGCAATACCAATTTGTATCCCTTTCCCTGATATAAAATTTTCGCTGGTGAATTCTGATAGTGGAATTTTATTTTTACCTTTAACTGCTATTGGGAACTCGCCACTAGTAATCTCATTAATGTAAATTACTTTTCCATCTGCTGGTGACAGAATTATATTTTTTTTATTAGGAGGATTCCTTTCCGGATCACGAAAGAAAAAATATGCAATGACAAATACAGAAAAGAGAATAGGAATAGAAGTAGAGATTACTAATTTCAGCAAAATGTCTAAATCAGGAAATGATTCCTCAATAAAGAAAAGAATAGACAAACCGAGCACTGTCATCAAAACTGACCAAGGTAAAGATACTCTGGGATTGATTTCCCATTTATGGATTATGAGCAAAAAGAAAGTAAGAAAGAAGACGAAAAAAAAAATATAGATCACAAAATTACCTTAAATCTGTTAATAACCACGTCTTTTCCATAAATACGGCAGAAGCAATAATTCCATTAAGAACGGAAGTGGATCCCTGAATGAAAAAACAGCATATTCTTTTTTCCCTCTTATAGTTTTAAGATACTCCTTAAGATTCATTCTTCCCGAAAGTAGTTCCTTCAACACAGTTGGAATATCAGTTATTAAGCGAATCCACTTAACATCTTCAATTGGTTTACCTGCATTTATCTTTTCACCTATCATATGTTGAAAAATTAAATAAGGCAAGTTAATCCCGGCGGCTTTCGCCAGTGTATGCCAACCCCAGATCCTTCCATTTATTTCTAAAAATTTGTATTCATTTTCTTTATCATCCTTCATAAACTCTACTTCAGCAATTCCAAAATAATTCATTTCCTTTAATAATTTCTCTGCCATATCCGCAATTTCAGGCAATTCAACAGATTCAGCATAGGTAGTCGCATGACCAAAATCCATTGGATGCTGCCTTAACCTATTAGCTGACATACCAGCAACACATTTTTTACCATCAAAAAATGTAACATACGAGAACAATTTATTCGGTCCTCCTTCAATCATATCTTGTATAACAATGTTTGAGGAATCAATAATTGAAGTCATTTTTTTATACTCGCTTACTAACTCACTTCTATTATTAATTTTGATAGCTTTCTTTTTCATAATCGGATAGTAATCTTCTTTGCATGCTGGTTTCAAAATAACAGGAAATTGATAATCGTTGTCTAAAAGTTGTTCAATGCTCCCATTTTTATATATTCGAGGGATTGGAATCGACAGATTCTTTGCTATTCTGTATGCATTTTGTTTATAGTAAAAATTCTTCACTATATCCCAACTGGGAACCGGAATTTTGTACCAATCTTTCAATTTATCACGGTTAATTGATATTAACTTGATGATCTCATCGTTATTTGGATATAAAACCCAGTCCTTTAAATTCTCTTTTTCAGCAATTTTTATCAAGCGGTCAGTAAAACTATCGGACGAGAGTAATGAATAATCTTTTGCTCTTCTATTTACAAAACGTGAGAACTTACTAATGCCTAATTCGTGCTCAATAAGAAAAACAGGAACATTTTTTTCAGACAAGCTGCGGATAGCACCGAGAGCCTGAAAATCACTTCCAATAATTACAGCTCCAACAGGATTAGAACTATTCATAAATTACTCTTAAAATTTTTATTTATTTAAGACAATGCTTTCTAATTTGAGAATACTATTTGATTCAATAATGCTTTGACATTCTAAAATATCTCGTCGTGTATAGTTTATTATGAAGCCAACACATTCTTCTAGTTAGATCAAGTGCATCTGCAATTTGCTTTTGGAAGCACCTTATTCCCATTCAAACTAGAATCTATCAAGTAATTCAAATGGAACTCTAAAGAAGAATCCCCCTGTGTTTGCTCTAGACTGAGTGTATCTGGTGTAGGAATTCTTTTACAAATATCTTCCAGCAATTCGCGATATTCTCTCCGCAGTTCTACCAGCCCAGATATCAAAAATTGCGCCAATTATTTCATAGCCTTCGATAATTACCATAACTGCTTTTGCAGCTTTATTAAAATCTTCACCAATAATCTGATTAGTGCAATCATCAACTGAAGATGGGTTGAAGGTCTCAGAGTAAGGCACTGTAAACCAAGATAAGTGCTCTTCTCTTGTATCCCTCCTCTATATGTAATTTTCAATTTCTAAACCTCAAGCATTGCAATAAAATCGATATCACTAAATTGATCAGTTAACATAACATTGCTTTCCAATTTTTGTCCAACCCAAAATTTTCTAAATTTTTTCTTGTTCTGGAATGTATAGTAAAAAAAACTTAGTGCTTGGATGAAATTGAATTCAATGACTTGACCAATTCAGAAGGTCTATGTTCTAAATCTACTATGCTTGGTCTGTGCATAGTGACTATAATAAATTCCTTTTTCTTAATAGAAAATTTTCAAGAATGTTTGATGAATAGGCAATTGTTAAAATGCTAATCAGGTTATCTACCATACAATTACCCACAAAAAATATCTTTTTCTCAAAAACTCCTTCTTTTTTCAGATTAATCATTCCGCTTTTTTCAATTACAAATAAATAATCTAAAATAGAGTCTGTAAGTATTCTATTAATCTCCGCAGGCATATAACGATCAAAACTTCTTAATCCTACTTGAACATGCGCAACCTTGAAATGAAGTTTTTTGGCATCAAGACTGCATGCTATCATCCAATTAACATCACCAACAAAGATTATCATTTCAGGATTCTCTTTAAGCAAGACCTCTTTAAATGTGATCATTATATTTCCTGTTTGTATAGTGTGGGAACCACTACCTATACCTATGAAGTAATTGGGGGTGGGTAAACCTAACTGCTTAAAAAATATTTCGGATATATTTGTATCATAATGCTACCCTGTATGATAGATAATATGTGTTATGTTCTTTTTATATTTATTAAATGCTTTATGAATCGGTGCAGCCTTCATAAAATTAGGTCTTGCACCAACTACAGTTATTGTTTTTATAAGATTTATAATTTTGTGTTGTTAATGAATGTTTGTTAGACTTTGCTACTACTTCCAAATGTTTGTTTTTGAGAAAGTATACAGATTTTAATACCTTTAAAATTCTTTAAATCGCGGTTCTGTTCTTTGACAATAATATAGTAACTGAGAGCAAGTGAAAAGTTTTCCCCATCAGGCTGCCCAGTTCAGCCATTTTATTCTTTGGCAGATAATCTAGGATCGGCTAAACAAGATGAATGAAAGATATTGAACTTAAAATAAATATTTCAGAAATTTTCTTTAATTATCAAACAGATGTTTGGACAATTTTGGTTTTTTTCTTTTTAGTTTTTTTTCCATTTTCACCATTTCCATAACCATAGCCATAGCCATACCGATAACGATAGTGATAGGATTTTTGTATTTCAGCAGCATTGGCAACAACTCCACGTATCTTAATTCGTGAATGGAATAGTTCTTCTATCCCTCCTATTACTGTCTCTTTAATACTAGTATCTGGTCTAACAACTAATATTGAATTCTTGGTGGAATGCCCCATAGCAAGCGTGTCCACAACTCTTGTTACAGGGGGTGTATCAATAATGACAAAGTCATAAATTGAGGTATCAATTACCTCAAAGAGCGATTTCATCCTATCTGAACTAAGTAAAATACTTGAGTTTTCTCTTATTCCACCAGCCGGAATGATATTTATTTTCTTTAATACTCTTGTATAAATCTCAGGTGAATCACCTTTTTCAATAAAATCAATCAATCCTGGTGTGTCATGATAAGCATCAAACATTTTGGATAGATCAGCTTTTCTTAAGTCACAGTCGATTAGTAAAATATTTTTATTTTTTAGAGCCATAGTAATTGCAAGGTTTGCAACAATACTAGTTTTACCCGTATTTTCTTCACAACTGGTTACTAGTATAGTTTTATCTCTAATATTGAGAAGATTTAATTTGGTATCAAGTAATCTATAAGATTCTCTAATGCCCAAATTATCATCATGCAGAGTTACAAACTTATCTTTGTGGTCGGCTGGGTTCTTAATTTGTTTGAGAATGGATTTATCATATTTTGGGATTAATGCTAATATTGGTATTCTTAATTCCTCTTCCAAATAATCTAAATCTACAAGTCTTGTCTTACTTAATTCAAATAGGAAGACAGAAACAATACCAATAAATCCGCCAATAAATAATCCGATTAACATATTCATCATTTTTTTCGGCTTAACCGGAAATGGTGGTTCATGTGGATGATCAACAACAACAATATCCTGCAGCTTGGATAATTCAGCCACTCTCATTTCTTCACGCTTATCAAGTAACACTTTAAATATTTTTTCAAATACGTCTTTTTCTCTAACCAATCTTGCCAGTGAGTTTTCTTGTTCCGGTAATTTTTGCATTTTAACTTCATACCCAGATATTAGACTTTCAATTTTTTTAAGTTTTTTCTCCAAAGTCTTAATTATTATTTGATATGAAGTTAAAGTGTTCTGGTTATAACTGCTTAATTTATCTTTCACTGAACGGATTTGTTCATTCAGGTTTAAAACATCGGGATGTTTTTCTGTACGTTTCTGTAAAAGTTCTAACTTTTGCATCTCCAAATCTGAAAGATTCTCCATCAAATTAGAGAATGGTGAACTTCCTTTAAATTCGTCTGTGGGCTCAAGGAAACTTTGATCAACATATCCACTTGACAGAAGTTCTTCCCTTATCGCTTCTGACTTGTTTGTAAAATCTGAAAGAAGCATCTCAGCATTTAATTTTTCTGATTCTAAAGTACTCAGGTAAGAGATAAGCTCTGCGGTAGATGCATCTATAGTCATCATTTGCCCACTGGCTTTAAAACTGCTTAGGTTACCCTCTGCGTCTAAAAGCTTTTTTTGAACCTCGATTAATTGTTCATCTACAAATTGAAACGAGTAACGAACTGTTTGCTTTTGTTGTTCCATTCTTGCATCTCTGAATCTATTAATTACATTTTCGGCAATTACTTTGCAAGCAAATGGAGAGGAGTACCTGACATGTAATCTGAACAAACTACCAGTACCTTTCGTAACAAAAATTCCTGCACTAAATCCTTTCAGAAATTTATAGTAATTATTTAAGTTAAAATAAATTTTACTTCCTACCGGAGCATCATCCCAGCTAAATTCGAATTGAGCAAAATCAGTGTTAAAAATTGATCCTGCTGATTGTTTCTCTAATGCTATTATGGAATCTACGTTATTTGTAAAATAAGAATCACTTGTGGTATCTATAACACTTACCGGTGAAGCATCTGTGCTAAAAATTACTCTGTTTTCTTCAACCTCCCTTAATTCAAACAGGTTTTCACCTATTTTCTCGATGTATAATTCACGCTCAGTTCTTTTGTCTTTAAATTCAACATTTTTAAACAATGGGAGACTAAAACCAATTTGCTCCGCATAGCTGTTACCTGAATCAGGGAATTCAATGAATACCTTCTTAAATTTGTAGGAATTACCAATCGGATCAATTAACTTTTTCAAGTCAACACGTAGTTTAAGCTCATCAATTACTCTACCTAAGACATCCTCTGTTGTTATAAGTGCCATTACAGTACCAACCTGATCCATAGTTTGTAGTTTTACAAGTTCAAAGAGGTCATCTGTGCGTTCCCTTTGGGTAGCCTCTTTTTTAAGTAATGCTTGAGACTCATAAACCGGTGTAGAAAATTTATTATATAAATAAGCCAGAATTAGAGATAGAAAAACAGATATTATAATTATTATCTTCCTTCTATAAACAATATGTAATATCTCAAGAAGTGATTTTTCTTTTTTGGTATCTTTCGAAGACATAGCTGCCATAATTATAATTTTTTTTGCTGAAATTAATTAATTCAATTATTGAAAAAAGAGTACATAAACTGTTAGTGCAAGTGTAGTAGTAGCAAAAATAAAACTAAGCAATGTTGCATTATCTGCCCACCAGTTTCTTGGCACAAATACTTGATCTCCGGACTGCAAGCCAAAATCTGTAGCCGAGCTGCCTTCCCGAATAATATCTTCAACATCAATCTCAATACTTTCAAAATTTCTAATTAGTGTTATTCCTTCTAGATCAGCAGCAGCTGTTGTTCCACCCGCGAATGCTAATATTGCTGTAAATTTTTCATAATCAGAGACATAATAAAATCCAGGATTTGCAACCGCTCCAAGAATATTTATTCTAAACAATGCGTTAACACTTAAATGAGGATCTTTATACAAAGAATCATAACGAGATTCTATTTCAGATTTAATCTCTTTAAAATCTCTATTACTTGTGTTTAGTCCACCAATAACTGGTAAGTTGATAAATCCATTTGGTAGAATATAATAATCACCGGTAATAACCTCTTCAATATCTAGAAAAGATATTCTAATGCCATCCCCGGGGTTTATTTCCTGTGCATATAAATTTAGACTTATAAATATGGAAAATATTACTATAAGAATAAGAAATAAATTTTTCATCAAGTCCTTTCAGGAGTTGAATATATAATTAATTAAGAAGAAATTGTAAAGTTAAAAATGATGACTTCAAATGACTAAACAGGTCAACTATAAGTTCTATAGTAAAATAACTTAAGACCAGCTAATTGGAAATTTATGGTAGCTAATTTGCAACATTTATGCCACCAAAATCAGTAATTTCTGATTTATTTTTAACCTAATAGCAATATAAAATATTAAAATGAGAAAATTACCTGCTATGATACATTATATGACGAAACCAACAAATAAAAGTTTTCGTACAACTGAATAGAAATAATCCATTGTGATTTTTGCTTATTCAAGATATTCAAAAATAAATTAAAATTGGCTCACTAAATATTGATACGAAGTATTACTTTTATGGTTAACAAATTCAAAATAAATGATTTAATGGTAAATGTTTAGCATAATTATTGATAGAGTATTTCGGTTCAATAGATTTTAATATCCAATAAAAAAATATATTATTTTAATTTTCAAATTAAAAAGCTCAAATAAATTTAATTTCAATAAGCTTATTTTATTTATGTAATAAACCAGTTCTTTTGGAGGAAAATAAATGCAAGTCCCATTTTTAGATTTAAAAGTACAATACAACTCAATTAAGAGCGAAGTAGATGCCGCAATACAGCAGGTTATAGATAATACTGCTTTCATTTTAGGAAAAGCAGTTTCCGATTTTGAAAAAGATTTTGCCGAAGCTCATAGTGTAAAGTACTGTTTTGGTACAAGTTCCGGAACAGACGGTAATCACATCGCTTTATGGTCGCTCGATATAAAACCGGGAGATGAGATAATTATTCCGGCTAACACTTTTATTGCAACTGCCTGGGGAGCAACACTATGTGGGGCTAAGCCTGTTTTTGTGGATTGCCATCCGGTAAGTTATAATCTTGATCCGGAGAAACTTGAAGCAGCTATCTCACCAAAAACCAAAGCTATTGTTGCCGTTCATCTCTATGGGCAACCTGCAGATATGGATGCTCTTAAAGAAATTGCTTCTAAACACAATCTGCATATTGTAGAAGATGCTGCGCAAGCACACCTTGCAGAATATAAAGGGAATAAAGTTGGTAGTTTATCTGATGCAACTTCATTTAGTTTTTATCCTGGTA
>JABDPB010000084.1 GCA_013042995.1 Ignavibacteriaceae bacterium
GGTGGTTCACTTTTAAGTATGAGCTATGTCGCATCTTATGATAAACAATCAGATAGTTTTTTTATTGAGGTAAGAAGTATAGATAATGTAGAAAATTTAATAATAGATAGTCCAGTATATAATAATGGCAGTGAGCAGATAAGATTAGAAGCATCAGTGCCACAAGCTGATGATTTTAATGACGAAGTTTTTAAAATCTTTATAAACCATAATGAATTTAAATCTATAGTGGAAAATGGTTATTACATATCTTTCAGAGTTTTAACACCAGTAATCGGTAGTAATACTTATTACATAAATAAAACTGCAAAAGAGAAAGGAGATTTGTTAAACCTTTTTAATAACATCTGACTAAATATCAGATGCACTTTATTGTTTCCTAATAAATTGCGGTATATTGATTACCAATTTGATTATCATCCCTCGATAATTTACTTGCCAATCATCAACCATTCTTTGCCTTCCTGAAATATTTAACTTAGTTTGCGGTAGTATTTTAACAAAGGGAGAATACAATGAATGTTTCGACCAAAGTTATAGTGACACTTGCCTTGATACTTTTTTTCTTGATAATAAACTCTGGATGCGGTGAAGATGCCCCCACAAATACTAATATCCAACCTCAAAATGGTATAATATTCGCTGACTCAGACCCACCCGGAGCAGAGATTTTTTTACAGAACACTTCCACAGGAAAATTTACACCAGATAGTATTATAAACTTAGCTCCAGACTCGTATGATGTAAGACTAAAACAAAATGATTCTATGGATTCTTCATTGGTAGCTAATGTGAAAGCAGGTTTAGTGACAACAGTTTATGTTGACTTCACGCAATTTTTTGGAAATCTATTTGTTGATTCTTCTCCGCAAGGGGCACAAATTTTTTTAGATAACGTTAGCACTGGAGATATAACACCAGCTATAGTTGACAGTCTTTTCCCGAGCCAATATGCAGTTACACTTAAATTAGCAGGTTTTAGTGATACTACTGTTACAGTTCAAATACAAACTGGTTCTCAGGGATTATTTATTAGCTACTTCCCTGTTACTACAACTACAACAACGACTATATCTACAACAGCAACGGGAACTGGTTCCCTACCACCTGGAGTCTCCGGTTCAATAAGTAACACTCGTGTGGCACTTTATACAGACCTTAATAACTGGAATTTAGATATTACTTTCAAATTTGGTGCATGCGATGCCAACGGTAACTATACATTGGCTGATTTTGTGCCGGGCAATTATTTTATGGATGCCTGGAAGGATAATGATAATAATTCGGTATGGGGTTCTTCTGGAGATTATATTTGGATTTTTGGTAGCGGGACGTTTCCTAACTACACTCTCGTAGCAAAATCATTTCCTGAAGGTAATCCGGTTGTTACAAATTTTGAGGTATTTATTGTTCCTTAATAAGTATTTGTTTTTTTAGACTACAAGCAGGTTCTTTCGTCCAAACTAAGAAGATGGTGCTGATGAAGTAAACAGTTAATTATATTTCACTTTTTAGCCCCCACTTAATAGCATAAGTGGGGAGTTTTTTAATGGCTTATAATTTTTATACCATCATTTTTTGTGAATTACATACAATGTTCTCCCACATCTTTATACTGTTCTCCGCATCAGTAAGATGAAAATCAATGACGTAATTAAGTAGCCTTAAAAAAGCATCATCCAAATTTGTTCTCAAGTTCGTCGCCAAAATAACAAAACAAAGGTACTCTTCCATTTTTTGTATAAGATAACCTATTTCTATGTTGGCAAAACGGTCATGAGCGTCGTTCACTTGAGAATGCTTACCAAGTAGTGCATCAGCTTCATCATACAATAGAATCAAATTCTTGTTTTGGTTTCAATTATTACAAATCCAAGATTTCTCTCTGTTTCACCAATATACTTACTAACCACTTGTCTTAGGTCTATTTAATACAATTCAAATAGAAGTTAGTTGGATCACTTAAACTACCATGGTTTTTCATGTGCTGCTTGTTCCATTGTATAGTGCAATCAATACGGCATTCTTAATTCTACCACCAGTTATTCTAGATTTGGAGGAAAATAACATTAGAACCAATTCAAATTTCAATTCTAAGCAAAAAACACCCCCCTCAACTAAGGATTTTTATAACTTTATAGTAGAGTAATAATAATAGTTGTGTAGAAATGTATTAGGAAAAAATAACTACTTGAGTTGGGAAAATTTTATTTTGAATTTTTGTAAATTAGTTGCATCTAAAAGTGTTTATATAATTGTATATACAGTGTTTATATGGATAGGGTAAATTAAGTTAACTTTGGAAAAGAAAGTTGCGAATTTAGCTTAAAAAAGAATGCGCCCGTAGCTCAACTGGATAGAGCATCAGACTTCGGATCTGAGGGTTGTGGGTTCGAATCCTACCGGGCGTACTAGAAGCAAGTCAAATCACATATATAAAAAGTCAAATCTACTTTAAGGTTCCGTTTTTAAATTGAAATTTTCAGAAGAAACATACCGTTATATGTATGCAGCTCTGCAGGAAGCTCAAAAAGCTCTTGATGATCTGGAGGTTCCAGTTGGTGCAGTCGTAGTAAAAGAAAACAAAATAATTGGAAGAGGTTGCAATCAAGCTGAAAAATTAAAAGATGCCACCGCGCATGCTGAAATGATTGCACTAACCGCTGCGTCTAATCACATTGGAAATTGGAGACTGAATGGTTGTTCAATCTACATTACGCTTGAACCCTGCATAATGTGCACAGGTGCACTCCTAGCTTCTCGAATTGATGAGTTATACTTTGCGGCATTTGATCCAAAGTTTGGTGCGTGTGGAAGTTTGTATAATCTAGCTGAAGATGGGAAAACAAATCATAAAATAAAAGTATATTCTGGTATTTATATTGAGGAAAGCAAAAGGCTGCTGGATGAATTTTTCACAAAACTAAAAAATCAAAAACCATCCTGATTTTCTCTAGCTAAAGCTTGAGGCTACAATTTAATTTCCATAATTTTGATATCATTATTTTTAACAATAAAATTATACTCTTATGCGACTAATACTTTTCGGAGCCCCGGGTGTTGGTAAAGGCACTCAGGCAAAACTCATATCATCTAAATTAAATATTCCACATATATCAACAGGAGACATTTTACGTCAGGCTGTAAAAGATCAAACTCAACTTGGTAAAAAGGCACACGAAATTATGAATAGGGGTGATTTAGTTCCTGATGATATTATGATAGGTATAATTCAGGATCGGCTGCATAAACCTGATTGCGAAAAAGGTTTTATTTTAGACGGCTTTCCAAGAACTGTAAAACAGGCAATTGCACTTGATAAACTTCTTGATGAAATGAAAATATCTGATGTAAAAGTTGTAAACATCACTGCAAATGATGATGAACTTGTATCTCGTATTGGTAACAGAAGAGCTTGCAAAAACTGCGGGCAGATTTTTATCCTGCAAGAAATTGATGGTAAAACCAACTGTACTAATTGTAATGCTGAAAACAGTTTTTATTTACGAGATGATGATAAAGAAGCAGTGGTAAGAAACCGATTACAGGTATTTAGAGAAAACACCAAACCTGTTTTGGATTTTTACGAAGATAAAGGAAATGTAAATACGATTGACGGACTTGGAAGTATTACAGAAGTAAGCAAAAAAGTATTTGAAAAGCTAGATATAATCTAATCAAGCGTCCATTTTTTGTTTAATAACAACTTTTAAAGCTTTTCCATCCTCAAGCTTAATGATTCGTTCATTGGCTTTTTTTATAAGATCATAATTATGAGTTGCGACAAGAACTGCAGTACCCTTTTTATTGATAGTCTTTAAAATTGATAAAATTTCACTTGATGTATCAGGATCTAGATTACCAGTTGGCTCATCAGCCAGAACTAAAAAAGGATCGTTTAAAATTGCACGTGAAATTGCAACTCTCTGTTGTTCTCCACCAGACAGTTCATTGGGCATGCTTAGTCTTTTGTGAGATAAACCTACATCTGAAAGTGCATCATTAATTTTTCTTTTAATTTCTTTTGAGGGTGTATTTGTAGCTTTTAAAACGAATAATAAATTTTCGTAAACATTTCTGTCTTGCAACAATTTAAAATCCTGGAATACAATTCCTAATTTTCTTCGGAGTATCGGTATTTGCGATGGTTTAATTGTAATTGAATCGAAATCACCTACTTGTACTGTCCCGGAATCGGGGCGCAGGTTCATATAAATTAGCTGCATGAGTGTGCTCTTACCAATTCCGCTTTTACCAATCACAAATGCAAATTCATTATCATTCAAATCAAAATTTAAATCGCCAAACACCTGCTGCATAGGATAATGAAACTCTACGTGTTCAAATGATAAAATCATACTTTATTTTTCCCAATAATAAACTGAACTCTTTCCGATTCAGGGCTTCCGTCACTAAAAGTAAATCCATCATAACATTCTTTGACAAGCAGACCTGCTTTATTAATCAAATTAAAATAAGTTTCAAATTCATAAATTTTTTGCTTGTGAACTTCTTTATACTTTTTTCCATCTGCATTCTTAATATAGAAAATATTTGTGTGAATTCTTTTTTCCTTATCGTAACAGTTGATTCTTTTGAAACTATTTCCGTCAAATTTATCTTCAGTTACCTGTTCTTCAGTAAATTCAAGGCTGTTATTTTCCAAACTTGCATCAAAAGTAAATACACCATCCCCGTCAAGCAGTGATTCAATTTCACTAAACAGGGTAATAAGTTCTTTTTTAGTCTGTAAATAATTTATACTATCGAACGTACAGTAAATAAAATCAAATTTTGTTTTGAAAGGAAGATTTAACATACTGCAGCAGACTTTTTTTAAGCTATTTTTTTTATCAATCTGCATCATTGGTAGAGAGAAATCTGTGGCAATTAAATCGGGATAAACAGTATTAATTTTAACTGCCATTCGGCAGGTTCCTGCAGCAAGTTCTAAAAATGATGAGTTTTTTGTTGCATTGATTTTTGCGATATCCAAAATGTATCTTGTCCAGACGTTAAAATCCACGCTCTTCATCAGTCCATCATAAACATAAGAAAGTTTGTTGTAAATTCTGCTCTCAGAAATGACTGGCATTTTTCTTTCGATTTTTAACAATCAATTTAGCATAATCAGTTGCTTTAATGATACTTGATGCATCTGCTATTCCTTTCGATGAAATATCATACGCAACTCCGTGATCAGGTGAGGTTCTGATGATTGGTAATCCTGCAGTAAAGTTAACTCCTTTTCCTGCAGTGATGAACTTGAAAGGAATTAGTGCCTGATCGTGATACAATCCAAAGGTTAAATCGTAATCATTGAACCGCCGTTTAGCAAAGAATGCATCCGAAGAAAACGGACCAGCAATATTAATACTCTTTTTTAGTTTTTTAATTAGCGGAATAATTTTTTCTACTTCTTCTTTTCCAATTATTCCATATTCACCAGCATGTGGATTTAATCCCAGAACTGCTATTCTGGGTTCTTGTATTCCTAAATCGAATTTAAGCGTGCGTTGCAAAACTTTTAACTTATCTATAAAAGTTTTTTCATTAATTGAGCTTGGAACATTCTTTAAAGGGATATGAATTGAATAAAGCGCTACATTTAATTTGTTTGAAAGGAACATCATTGTATAGTTTTTTGATTTGCTCCAATATGCAAACAGCTCAGTCTGCCCCGGAAAATTTATTTCGGCAAGATTAAATGCAGTTTTAGAAACAGGTGCTGTAACAACTGCATCCGCAATTCCTCTTTTTAACAAATTAAAAGATGCTTTAAGTGAATTATAAGCAGCCATCCCTGAATCTTTAGTCGCATTACCAACATTTGTTATTACAGACGATTGTAAAATTATTGTTGTTGGAGATTGCGATTTTTCGAAATTGTCTTCATTAGTAAGTATGTATTCAAATTCAGGTTTTACGAGCTTAATGGTTTTACTAAAAACATTAGAGGGAATAAAAAAGAAGTACTTCGAATTTTTATTTCGGTTGGAGATTTTATTAAGTGTCTTTAATACAATTTCAGGTCCAATCCCATTTGTATCCCCACACGTAAAAACTAATTTGTCCATCAGTTATCTATTAAAGTAAAGTTGCCTATTCCCCGCTTATCAACAAACACAAATTTTCTTTCGGGATTTTTATAAGTCCATGTCTCAACTACCTGTCCCTGGTTGTTGGAAGACCGTTCAACATCTTCGGGTTTACCGAACCTAATATAAATCATCCCCCTATCTGTTTTAACTCCATTTTCTTTACCCAATCCTCTGAATTCTTTAGCAGCATAGTCAATTCGCCGGTAATATTCAGTCATTAGTTGATTGTACGAAGTTTCAGGAGTTGGATCGAAACCATTCCAGTATTCATGTAAAACTCGGGGATAGTCTAATTCATCCACACTAAGCAGTCTGGAAATGACTGAATCTGCGGTAATATATTTCAACAGTTCAATTGCCATTGCCGGATCTCTTAGTGAAAACGGTTTATCAATCCAAATAACTTCTGAATTAAATTCTTTTATAATTTCTTCTCCATGAATAACAGTTAATTTTACTCTGCCTTCACGTAATTTTTCATTAACATTTCTTACAACAAAATTAATAGTTTCAATACTTTCATCATCCTGCTGAACTACCAAATTACTATTGCATTTTGAAATACCAATTGGAAATTCATATAGCTCAGTAATTGTACTACTCAACAAAGTATCTTCATTATTTATAATTGAAACGTTTATAGTCTGTACTGAAGTATCAATTAGAGGAATAATTAGGTTATAAGCGTTTGGACTAAAAGGAACATTCCCACCAAAGTTGGCAAGTTTGAATGCATTTTCAATTTCGCATTCAGTGTCTTTAGTTTCAATTACAAGTGGATGTAAAATTTTTTCATCAGGGATTTTTGTTAGTTCAATTTTGGCAGGTTCCAGCTTGAGTTCATTCTGAGAATTGAGATCTGTGATTGTGGTTTTAACAAAATATTTATCACCTGTTAATTCAAATTTCAAATAATCCTGGAGAAAAAAACCGCGCTCATTTGTTGCTTCAAAATTATTTACAATTAATTCGGTATCCTTTATATCTCTGTCAATTAAGTTAGACTGCTGGTCTTCTATCTCAACTAATACTCTTAGTCCTGCTGAATAATTGCCATTATCTCTTTCGAAAACAAGTCGGTTGTAAGGAATCTTGTAAGTATAATAAAGATTAAAGTTATTCGTGCTCTTGGGAATTATTATTGTTTCTGATTGAAATAATTGCTGAGCAACAGATATACGTTCACCTCTTTGGGGCTGTGCGGTTAAAATTGAAAGGAACAGAAGGAAAATTAATAAAAATGTTTTCACGGAATTTTTTAGTGCAATATTGTTTTCCCCATCAATTTAATCAATGGAAAATAAGAGAACCAATTTGATTGGTACGTCGGCATTTAATTATTCATATTATTGAGAAATTCTTTATTGTTCTTCGTACCCCTAATTTTATCCAATAGAAATTCCATTGCTTCGACCGGACTGAAATCGCTAAGTATTTTTCTTAATATCCAAATCTTAGCCAGATCATCTTCTTTCAATAATAAATCTTCTCTTCTGGTACCTGAGCGATTCACATCAATTGCGGGGAAAATTCTTCGATCACTCAAATCTCTATCCAGAACAAGTTCCATATTACCTGTGCCCTTAAATTCCTCAAAGATAACATCATCCATTCTGCTGCCTGTATCTATTAGTGCAGTTGCAATTATAGTTAAACTGCCGCCATCTTCTGTGTTTCTTGCAGCACCAAAGAATCTTTTTGGCTTATGCAATGCATTTGAATCAACACCACCAGAAAGAATTCTACCGCTGTGTGGTACAACAATGTTGTGTGCACGGGCAAGTCGGGTTATACTGTCTAAAAGGATTACTACATGCTCACTTGCTTCCACCATTCTTTTAGCCTTTTCAATTACCATATCCGCCACCTGAACATGTCTGTCTGCAGGCTCATCAAAAGTAGAGCTAATTACTTCCCCTTGCACAGAACGTTCCATATCAGTTACTTCTTCAGGTCGTTCATCAATTAATAGTACAATTAATTTTATTTCAGGATGGTTACGCGTGATTGAGTTTGCAATTTTTTGAAGCAGAATTGTTTTACCGCTTTTGGGAGGTGATACGATTAAACCTCGTTGTCCTTTTCCAATCGGTGCAAGCATATCCATAACTCTCATAGAATATTCGCCGGGTGCGGATTCGAGATTTACTTTTTTTGTAGGATAAACCGGAACGAGATTATCAAAACGAGTTCTCTCCCGAATTCCTTCAGGAGCTAGTCCGTTTACAGCTTCCACTCTAAGCAGAGCGAAGAATCGTTCACCTTCTTTAGGAGGTCTAACCTGTCCACTGACAAAATCACCTGTTCTTAAACTGAATTTTTTAATTTGAGATGGAGATACATAAATATCGTCGGGTGATGGAAGATAGTTATAGTCTGAAGACCTAAGAAAACCATAGCCATCGGGAAGTACTTCCAACACACCTTTCGAAAAGCTTAAGCCATCTTTAGCCGTTTGTGCTTCTAATATTTTGAAAATCAATTCCTGTTTACGAAGATCGCTGTAATCAGCAATACCTAAATCTTTTGCTATTACATTAAGTTCAACAATCTTTTTTGATTTTAGTTCTGATATATCCATTGGCATGATTTAACCCTGAATGTTATTTGTGCATTATATAGATGTGAAATTCATTTATTTTTACTTCTTAAACCAGTTTCTACCGGAACAGAAATACGGGGAATATACTTTAACGATAATCTATTTGTTTATTATGATAGGATTTTGAGGCCTATCGAAACATAAATCTTAAAAATTTAAATGTCAAGTAACTTCTAAGATGAGTTTACTTTTTACTTCACCTAGAAGATAGATACTGCCTAGCACCACTAGGCAATTGCTATATTCTCTCGTCCTAAAGTTTCTAACAAACTCTGCCGGGCTATTTGTTACCTCAGCAGCGATGTTATTTTTTTTACAGATTCTCTTTAACTCGTTAATCTTGGCAGATCGTTCGTACTCAATTTCTGTAAGAACAATTTCATCAAAATGCGGTTTTAGGGATACAATCATTTCTTCAATTGATTTATCTCTCATTGCTCCAAATAGTAATACCTTTTTACTAAACTGATTTGATTCTTTTTCAAATTCAGTTAAAAAATTCTCAATGCTTTCGCTATTGTGAGCAGAATCAAAAATGATAAAAGGATTTTTATGAAAATATTCATATCTGCCCTGAATGCATGTGTTCTTGCAAACATTTTTTATTCCATTTCTAAAAATACTTGTATTGTATAGGTTAAATATTTTTGAAACAACTAAAGAAGCCAGTGCAGCATTATATTTTTGATAATTTCCCTTTAAAGGGATTTCAATATTATTAAAATCTATTTCATTTTTTCCAATTTTTAGAATCAATTCTTCATTGAAAAAATTTTTTAATTGAAAGAGTTCGCTATTTGTTTGAACGCATTTTTCTTGAATAACTTTTTCTACTTCAGGTTCTAATTTGCCGGTAAACACTTTTACTCGAGGTTTTATAATCTCAGCTTTTTCAGAAGCGATTTGTTTGAGTGTATTACCTAAAACGTTTATGTGTTCTAAACTAATCGTGGTAATTACAACTGCATTTGGATTTAAAACATTTGTAGCATCTAATCTTCCACCCAAACCTGTTTCTATTATACAATAATCAGTATTTTTCTCTGCAAAATATTTAAATGCAAGAGCAGTAGTAACTTCAAAAAAAGTTAATTGATATTGATCAATATACACTTCGTGTTCAGTCATAAACTCTGCAATGTATTTATCATCGATCTGCAGTCCGTTTATCTGTACTCGTTCATTAAACTTAATAAAGTGAGGTGAAGTGTATAATCCAATTCTGAACCCAGATTCCTGTAAGATGCTTGCAATAAAAGATGCAGTACTACCTTTTCCATTAGATCCTGCTAAGTGAATAATTTTTAATGTTTTTTGCGGGTTACCTAAATAATTAAGAAAGTTAACCGTATTTTCTAAACCAAGTTTTACACCAAAATTATGAAGCGAAAATAATTTTTTCAGAGATGTTTCAACGTCCATTTACTTTAAATCGTAAGATGCAGTGAGTGATGAAATTTTTGAAATACCGGCTTTTGAACAATAATCTTCTAACTGGGCCATGATTTTACCAGGAGCTGAAGGATCAATAAAATTTAATGTGCCTATTTGTACTGCACTTGAGCCTACTATCATAAATTCAATAACATCTTTCCAATCCATTATGCCTCCAATGCCAATAATAGGTATATCTACTTTCCTTGATATTTCTAAAACCTTTGCAAGTGCAACAGGTTTAATTGCAGGACCTGAAAGACCCCCAGTGATATTTTGAATTTTTGGTTTGCGGGTAAAAATATTGAATGATGTGCCAACTAAAGTATTAATCGCCGAAACGGCATCAGCACCGTTTTCCTTAGCAGACTTTGCAAATGATGAAATATAAGAAACGTTGGGCGAAAGTTTTATTATTACCGGTTTAGAAGTATGAGCACGTACTTTTTCTGTTATTCTTCCAACAGCACTTGCATCATTACCAAATATTAATCCGCCCTCGCTTACATTAGGACAGGAAACGTTTATTTCAAACGCATCGATTTCTTCTTCATGTGTTAATATTTTTGTGCATTCAACATATTCTTCCATTGTGCTTGCGGCTATGTTGCAAATCAGTGGTACATCGAATTTTTTTAGGAAGGGAATTTTTTCTTTTAGAAATGCTTCTACACCAATGTTAGTTAATCCAATTGCATTAAGCATTCCGGCTGGAGTTTCAGTAATACGCTGAGGAGGATTGCCCTTTCTTGGTTTTAAGCTAAGAGACTTTGTAACTATTGCACCAAGCTTATTTAAATCTGTGAATTCCGAAATTTCGTTTCCGTATCCAACTGTACCTGAAGCAAGCATTATAGGATTACGAAGTTTTAGTGTTCCTATTTGAATTGATAAATCCGGAACACTCATATCACCACATCCTTCACGTTAAAAACAGGACCATCTTTGCAAACGAGCAGATATTTTTCAGGATTTTGGGTAGATTCAATCGGGCAACCCTGGCAAATTCCAAAACCGCATGCCATCGCACATTCTGTTGAAGCTTCACATTCAAATTCGTTTTCAATACAAAAAGTTTTTAAGGCTCTAAGCATTGGAGTTGGACCGCAAGCAAAAATTTTCACTTTCTTGGATTTTAAATTGTGTAAATTTTTGAATAACAATTGAACTATATTTCCATTGAATCCCTCGGAGCCGTCATCTGTTGCAACATTAATATTATTCATGCCGTATTTAATAACATCATGATACGTTTTCCCACCAATATAGGTTTGAACCTCTTTTTTATCTTCAACAGATCTTGTAAAAAATGGAAATGGTGCAGCACCCAATCCACCTGCGACTATAACGGCTGTATCATAATCTCCATTTAAGTTAAATCCATTACCCAGTGGACCTAAAATATCAATTGTGGAATCAATTGGTTTGTTGGCTAAAATTTTTGTACCCTGCCCCATAATATTAAACATCAGATACAAATTATCACCTTCAATATCACAAACACTAAAGGGTCTTCTTAACAAGGGATAAACACTTTCGGATACTCTCACATTAAGAAACTGTCCGGGTTTAATTATAGAAGTTATTTCCGGAGCAAATAGTTTTATAAGAAAAATGTTATGGTCTAATTCAATGTGCTGTTTAACCGGTGCATCAATTATTTTCAAAATAACTCGAGTAAATTTTTATATGAAAAAAAAGGTTTTGTTTAAAATATGATGTTCTCAAGGCAGGTTTAAGTTCACCTCAGCTATTTTATTTGGGTGAGAAAATTAACATATAATACATATAATTCAAAATATTCCTTCTTTAGTTGAGGAGTTATTATTTACTCTCAATCTCAGAGATTTTATCCAGTCTTTTTTGATGTCTCCCACCTTCAAAATCTGTTGAAAAATAATCATCCACAATTTCTTTTATTGTTTCTTCACCAAGACTTTTTGCACCAATTACTAGTACATTGGAATTGTTATGCAAGCGTGAACTCTTTGCAGAATATGAACTGTAGCAAGTAGCTGCACGTATAGTTTTTATTTTGTTTGCTGTAATTGCCGATGGAATTCCGGTAGCATCTATTAATATTCCAAAATCATTTTCTCCAAGTGAAACACTTTCGGCAACAAGCTTGGCATAATCTGGATAGTCACATGATTTTTCATCAAAGGTTCCAAAATCCTTCAGCTTATAACCTTTATCGCTTAAGTACTTCAGTAAAAAATTTTTAACTTTAAATCCAGTGTGATCGCTGCCAATTGCAATTCTTTTAATGGTTGGTAGATTCGCATTTTGTGTTTGATTTATATCCGAACTGCTCTTTTCAACAATAATAATTTTACTCTGGCGGATTCTGTCTAATGCAAGAGGAGTGACAATGCAATTTTCAGTTTTTATTAAAACGTTGCTACCTTGCTTTTCAATAGCCTTAACATCTTCCTCTGTAATAAGTTTTTTCATTTATGAATATTAAAGCTAAATGTAATCATTAAGCTTATTCAGTTTAAGATGATCTATAACTTTTTTAACATCCTGTGATTTATCCATTTTACAGACAAGAAGTGCATCATCATCATTAATTACAACAATGTTATCAAGTCCGATTACTGCAGCAAATTTATTTGGTGAATATATATATGAATCGTGAACCATATCTAAATATGTAGCCCCGATTTTAACATTTCCGTCTTCATCCTTCTCGCCAAGCTGGTAAACTGCTTCCCAGCTTCCAACATCACTCCACGAAAAATTACCTTTAACAAGAAATACTTTATCGGAGTTTTCCATTATTCCGTAGTCAATAGAAATGTTTCTTAAATGACCATAAATATTCGTTAGCGAACTTTCATATTCAGTAGAATTTATTTTTTCTTTTATCTTTATTAGTCCAGTGTATAAATCGGGCATATGTTCTTTTATTTCATTAAAAATAGCTTCAACTTTCCAAATAAACATTCCACTGTTCCAATAAAAATCTCCGCTTTCAATAAATCTTACTGCTGTAGAATAATTAGGCTTTTCAGCAAAAGTCAGTACTTTGCAAACATTCATATCTACAGCACTTTCATCTATTTGAATATAACCGTATCCTGTCTCGGGTCTTCTCGGTTCAATTCCAATAGTAACTAAAGCAGATTTTTTTTCGGCGAATTCTGCCGCAGTTCTTATTGTTTTAATAAATGCTTTTGTATCTTGAATAACATGATCGGCGGGTAGAACAAATGTAATTGCTTCGGGATCTTTACTTTGAATTACTACTGAAGCTAAACCAATGCAAGCTGCAGTATTTCTGCCGAATGGTTCTATAATAATATTTTCTTCAGGTAGTTCGGGCAGCTGACTTATTATTCCATCCGTTTGTTCTCTATTCGTTACAATTAGAATATTTTCAATCGGAACTAACTCAGCAATTCGTTTTACAGTGTCTTGGATCATAGTTCTTTCACCAAATATTCTAAGAAGCTGTTTTGGAGTTTTCTTTTTACTTCTTGGCCAAAACCGTGAACCAACACCGCCTGCCATTATTACAGCATATAATTTCATTTATCTAACACCTGGTTTTTACTTTCAAAATATTTTTTCCCGAATTCTTCAGCTTTATTCAAATAATCTGTTATGTCAAGCTCTTTACCTTTGACAACAGCTGCTATAACAATTAAACATGCTCTGAGTGATTCAATAACTGATTTATTTATATTTAAGCTACCAAAATTAATTTCCTTAAATGCCGAAAATAGAATTTTATGCATATCTGAAATTATTCCAAAGCCGCGTGCACTTGCAAGAACAGAATGCTTTTCCATAATTGAAGAATACTTTTCAAGTTCTTCTTTATTAATTTTATCGGATTCTAATCTTTTTAAATAATTATCAACTGTTTTTATTGGTGAAAGTATCTGATCTTCAAAATTGTTGAAGGAATCATGGTCTTCAGAATCATCCTGCATAATTATCTCTTCTTTAAGCATATTACTTTCACTAATTAGTAATGAAGCAGCGTTTAAATCCTTAGCTACAAGTTCCACTTTAATTTCATCAGCTTCAATTCCGTTAATGTGATTAATGGCATTGTTATAATCTATTGGGTTAACGTTATCTAAAAATTGATTTAAATCTCTAATTAGATATCGGCTGTGTTCCCTAAACTGTTCAGATATCTTTAAAAAATCCACTTTGCCCTGTGTTAAAAACGTATAAACTTCATTCAATCTAATAGCCAGCTTTGAGAGAACGGTAGATTTTTTCATTTTGAAAAGCGTATCGCCTAAATTTTCGGAATTCATAATTGTTTCGCGCAGTAATCCAACCACTTCAATCTGCTGTGAATTTAAACGGAGATTGTTAGATGCAGTTGTTATGCTTTGAACAATATATACTTTTACAAGATTCATTTAAAAAGAGGATGTCAAATAAAAATTCCTGTGAGATCAAAATGAAGATATTAAAATTTGCCAAAATAAATACAGATAAGAATACTCTCACACAAACAAATTTTTGTACAGAAAATATATAGCTATTGTTATTTATAATCAATTTAATATAAGAACGATTGATTAGGTTAAAAGTTTCTTGACATTACTAAGAGGTAATATTAAGTTTCGTAATAAATTTTTTGAAAATTAATGCTAACTGAATTCGGTAAGATCTTCGTATTCTTCTTAACAGCAATTATATTTGTTGTTATCGCTCTATTTGTTGCAAAACTCATCAGACCTAGCCGTCCAACTAAAGAAAAATTAACAACTTACGAATGCGGCGAAAATCCTGAAGGTTCTCCTTGGGTTAAATTTAATATTAGATTTTATGTTGTCGCACTTATCTTTTTAATATTCGATGTAGAAGTTGTTATGTTAATTCCCTGGGCAGTTGTTTATCAGCAGCTTGGATTTGTTGGTTATTTGTTAGGTGCAATATTTTTGATTCTTTTAGGTGTTGGTATGGCATACGAATGGAGAAAAGGAGATCTTGAATGGGCTAGGCCAAAAATTGAAGAACCTATCTTTACAAAATCAATTCCTCCTCCCGAAATACAAAAAAAGCTAACTCTAACTGAATAAAATTTATGGGAATACTTGATAAGGAATTTTCTGAAGGTAACATTGTAATTGCTAAAACTGATGATCTTTTCAACTGGGCAAGACTATCATCTCTGTGGCAGGTTGGATTTGGACTTGCATGTTGCGCCATTGAAATGATGGCTACATCTGCATCACACTACGATTTTGATAGGTTTGGTGTTATCCCCCGCCCATCACCACGTCAATCTGATATTATTATTATTTCTGGCACTGTTACTCTTAAGATGGCCACTCGGATTAAAAGACTTTACGAACAAATGCCGGATCCGAAGTATGTAATTTCGATGGGAAGCTGTGCAAACTGCGGTGGCCCCTATTGGGAACACGGTTATCATGTTCTAAAAGGAGTTGATAGAGTAATTCCGGTTGATGTTTATGTACCAGGCTGTCCACCAAGACCGGAGGCTTTGCTCGAGGGTTTAATGAAACTTCAGGAAAAAGTTAGAAATGAATCAATGATAAAGAAAAGTGCATGAAAACTTCTGAAGAAATATTGAACATACTTAAAGACAAATTTGGCGATTCTATTATTGAATTAAAATCGGATAAACCTATTGATTCATTTGTTTTAGCCGCACCGCTTGAAGTAGATAAGATATGCATGTTTTTAAGAGATAATTCAGATTTACAATTTGACTCTCTAATGAATTTATCGGGCGTAGATGATGCTAATGGCGAAAAGGTGAAAGATAATAAAGGAACAGAAACTATTAATGGTGGAACTCTAAGTGTATGGTATCATCTCGAGTCAACAAAACTTAAACACAAGTTTACTTTGAAAGTTTCTACCGAAAGGGCAAAACCTGAAGTTACAAGTGTAACTGAAATTTGGAAATGCGCCGATTGGCATGAGCGTGAAGCTTACGATATGTATGGAATAATTTTCTTAAATCATCCTGATTTGAGAAGAATATTAATGCCGTACGATTGGGAGCACGGTTATCCTTTAAGAAAGGATTACCGAAATCCTGAATTTTATCAGGGAATGAAAGTACCATATTAGTAAGTAACCATGGCATTAAAAACAGAAGAAATGGTATTGAATATGGGTCCTCAGCATCCATCTACACATGGTGTGCTACGTCTTGAACTGCAGCTTGAGGGAGAAATAATTAAAGATGTTATTCCGCATATTGGATATTTGCACAGATGTTTTGAAAAACATTCTGAAGCAATGACTTACCCACAGGTAATTCCCTATACAGACAGAATGGATTATTTGGCCTCAATGTATAATGAGTTTGGATATGCACTTGCGATGGAAAGATTAATGGGAATAGAAGTTCCAGAGCGAGTAGAATATATAAGAGTAATTATGGGTGAACTTCAGCGAATCGCCTCTCACTTAGTTGCCCTTGGAACCTACGGTGCAGACATCGGAGCTTTCACTCCTTTCCTATTCTGCTTTAGAGACAGAGAAAGAATCCTTCATTTGTTTGAAATAACTTGTGGTGCTCGTTTACTTTATAATTATATATGGATTGGCGGCTTATCTAACGATCTTCATCCCGATTTTATAAGATTGACAAAAGAATTTATTAAAGACTTTAAACCGAATTTAAAAGAATTAAACGATCTTCTTTCGTTCAATGCAATATTTATTGAAAGAACGGCTGATGTCGGAATACTTCCATTAGAAACCGCAATTAATTACGGAGTAACAGGACCAAACTTGCGAGCAAGCGGAATGAAATGGGATTTGCGAAAGGATGATCCGTATTCAGTGTATAATAAATTTGATTACGAAATTCCTGTTGGTTCAGGGGAAAAAGGAAAAATAGGAGATTGCTGGGATAGATATTTCATTCGTGTGCGAGAAATGGAAGAAAGCTTAAAAATTATTGAGCAAGCTATTGAACAAATTCCAGATGGTGATGTAAAATCAGCAATTCCTAAAAGAGTAAAACCCCCCGAAGGACAAATTTATACACGTGTAGAAAATCCTAGAGGAGAACTGGGTTACTTTATAATAAGTGATGGTTCTTTAAATCCATCAAGAGTAAAAGTACGTGCTCCTTCATTTGTTACAATGCAAGTTTTCCCGGAACTCTGTAAAGGCTTTATGGTAGCAGATGTAGTTGCAATTCTTGGAAGCATTGACATCGTATTAGGAGAAATTGACAGATGATTTACGAATGGCTTTACAATATAACTGGCAGTTCCATACTTTCTATGTTTGTGGTGAGTTTACTGCCATTGTTTGTATTCATATTACCATTTGCCCTATTAGCTGTTTTAGCAGAAAGAAAAGTTAGCGCACATATGCAAGATCGCTTGGGTCCAATGCGTGTTGGCTACCATGGAATTCTTCAAACAGTTGCCGATATTATTAAACTTTTACAGAAAGAAGATCTTGTTCCGGCTGCAACGGATAAAAAACTATTTAATTTTGCACCATTGTTAGTATTTGCGGGTAGTTATGCAGTGTTCGCAGCAATTCCCTTTTCAAGTATTTTTATCGGTTCGCAAATTCAACTTGGAATTATCTATATAGTTGCTGTGACAGGATTGGTTGTTGCTGGAATTTTAATGGCAGGATGGGCATCAAACAATAAATATTCTTTACTGGGCGCAATGCGCTCGGCTGCGCAAATTATTAGCTACGAAATTCCAACTCTGCTAATCATTTTAACAATTATAATGATTACAGGAACGCTCAGCCTTTACACTTTGAGTGAACTTCAAACCTCATATTTCTGGAACTGGATGATTTTAGGTGGACCGGCAACAGGATTGCAAAAAATTCTTTACATACCTTTAATGATTATCGGATGCCTCGTAATTTATATTAGCACTCTTGCAGAAGTAAACCGAACACCGTTCGATATTCCGGAAGCCGAATCAGAACTTGTTTCCGGTTATCATACGGAATATTCGGGAATGAAATTCGCAATGTTCTTTTTAGCAGAATACGCAAATATGTTTGCTGTTTCTGCCATTGTAGCTATAATATTTTTTGGCGGTTACCAGTCGCCTTTTGGTTACCTAGGAAATGCAATAGGTTTACATTGGTTAGTTCCGATTGAACAATTTTTCTGGTTCACTGCCAAAGGATTATTTTTTGTTTTTGTTCAAATGTGGCTGCGATGGACTTTGCCGCGTTTCAGAGTTGATCAGTTGATGGCATTTTGCTGGAAATATTTAATACCAATTTCATTTGTAATTTTATTACTCGCAGGTTTAATTTCATTAATATGAGAGATTATTTCTTAAAATTCTGGGAAGGGCTTTATACAATAATGATAGGAATGAAGGTAACATTCCGACATCTTTTTGTGCCTTCTGTTACTATTCAATATCCTACTGTAAAACCGCAGCTTCCTGAAAGAGAACGAAACAGACTTTACGTAAATATGGATGATTGTATTGGTTGCGATCAATGTTCGCGTGCTTGTCCGGTTTCCTGCATTGAAATTGAAACAGTTAAATCAACACCCGGCGATGATTTGGGTAAAACATCAAACGGAAAAAAGAAAGCACTCTGGGTAACGAAATTCGATATTGATTTTGCAAAGTGTTGCTATTGCGAACTTTGCGTACCGCCATGTCCCACCGATTGTATTTATATGACTGATGTTTATGAATTTTCTGAATTTGAAAGAGACAGTCTATTGTACGATTTTGCTACGTTAACTCAGGAAGAAAGAGAAATTAAAAAGAAAAATTTCAAAGAATTCCAGGTAAAGAAAGAAGCTGAAAAAGCTGCTGCTGCTAAAAAAGCTGCTGAAGCAAAAGCTGCAGCTCAAAAAGAAAAACCCAATGCAAAAACTGATAAACCAACTGATGATAAAAAGGGAACAGATTAAAAATGGAAATTTATGATATAATATTTTATCTGTTTGCAGCAATTACCCTTTTATCAGCGTTCTTTGTTGTTACCAGCAGAAATATTGTTCATGCTGCTTTTTATCTATTGTTTACATTTTTTGGAGTTACAGGCATTTACGTTTTGCTCGGTGCTGATTTTGTTGCAATCGTTCAGCTTATTGTTTACGTGGGCGGAATTCTAATTCTATTAATTTTTGGTGTGATGATTACAAATAAAATCACTCAAGTAGATATTAAGACAGGAACAGTTCACACACTGCCTGCAGCAATTGGAGTTGGCTTGTTTACTGGAATTGTAGGTGCTGTTATACTAAACACAGAATGGAGAATAGTTGATTCACCAATGCCTGTTGCAACACTTTCAACCCTGGGTGAAATGCTGTTAACAGAATATGTTTTAATTTTTGAATTACTAGGGATTCTTTTGTTAGTTGCGCTGATAGGCGCTGCATCAATGGCGAGAAAATAATGGAAGTAACTTTAACACATTTTTTAATTGTCAGTACAATTCTTTTTTGCCTTGGTATTTACGGAATAGTTACACGTAAAAATGCTGTAATGGTTTTAATGGGTATTGAACTGATACTTAATGCTTCCAACATAAACTTTGTTGCTTTTTCAAGGTTTGGAAATTTCGGATTGCAAGGACAATTAATTGCACTATTTGTAATTGTTCTTGCTGCCGCTGAAGCTGCTGTTGCTTTGGCTATTGTTCTTAATGTTTATAAAACTTTTGTAAACGTAAATGTAGATGAAATTGATTCTTTAAGAGATTAACTGAATGAACGAATCATTGTTAATAAATTTTGCTGTTGTAATTCTTTTCCTCCCGTTATTAGGGTTTATTGTTACACTGCTGCTAGGTAAAAAGGTCTCTAAAATTTTCATATTTGAAAATTTAGTGATGCTCATCGGACTTATTCTTTCAATCGTTCTGCTCATTGCGAAAGTTACTACTTTCAACAACGTAAGTATCAGTTCTGAATTTATGTGGATCGATATGGGCGATGTTCCGGTTATCGGGCAAATACAAATTTTTCTTGGTTTACTGCTCGATGATATAAGTGCGTTGATGATATTTGTTGTTTTCCTCATCAGTTTTCTTGTGCATTTCTTTTCAATTGATTATATGAAAGGCGATATCCGCTACAACAGGTATTTTGCATATCTCGGTTTATTTACTTTTTCTATGGCAGGTATAGTTCTAACTCACAATTTATTAATGATGTATATTTTCTGGGAACTTGTCGGCGTATCATCTTATCTATTAATTGGATTTTGGTTTGAAAAGAAATCGGCTTCAGATGCCGGTAAAAAAGCATTCATCGTTAACAGAATTGGTGATTTAGGATTCTTACTCGGATTACTTACACTGTTTTTAACTTACAATACTTTTTCATTTGTAGAGATTTTTACAGAAATCTCGCAAGGAAATCTTCCGCTTAACAGCGAATTTGGTTTAACGATAACAGGCATATTTATTTTTTGCGGCGCTGTTGGAAAATCGGCTCAATTCCCTCTTCATGTTTGGCTCCCGGATGCAATGGAAGGTCCGACACCTGTTAGTGCGTTAATCCATGCAGCAACAATGGTAGCCGCCGGTGTTTATCTTGTTGTAAGAATTTTTGGAATACTTACTGCAGATGCAATGCTAATCATCGCAACAATTGGTGCACTATCTGCACTCATTCCTGCCACAATCGCTTTAACACAAAACGATATTAAAAGAGTGCTTGCATACTCAACGGTTTCGCAACTTGGATATATGATAATGGCATTGGGAGTTGGCGCTTACAAGTTTGCATTTTTCCATCTTATAACACATGCATTCTTCAAAGCTTGTATGTTTCTTGGCTCTGGTTCTGTAATTCACGCTATGCATCATGAGCAGGATATTCAAAACATGGGTGGGCTAAGAAAGAAAATGCCAATTACCTATGCAACTTTTCTGATTTCTGCCATAGCTATATCAGGTATACCGCTTACCTCAGGATTTTTAAGCAAAGATGGAATTCTTGCTGGAACGTATGCATTTGGAACGCTTACGGGCCACTGGTACTTCCCGTTTATTGGTTTTCTAGTTGCTATGATGACTGCCTTTTACATGTTCAGATTAATAATCCTAACTTTCCATGGCGAACCCCGGAACAAAGAAAAATATGAACACGCCCACGAATCAAGTTTTATAATGGTAATGCCGCTTGTTGTTTTATCAATCCTGTCCTTCTTTATATGGTACACACCAAATCCAATGGATCCAGAAGCTGGATGGATGTATAGTGATTGGATTAAAAATCCAGAGTTACACACACCTGAAAATTTACGCTTTGGGTTTATGCAGAGTGATGTTACTTCAGTAATAACTCCACCCGGTGAGCACAGAATTATGTATTCTGAAACATATACTGCTGCGTTGCATCACGTTCACGGCAGTGCTGTATTTCTTTCAATAGCGATGGCAGTTTTAGGAATACTGCTTGCATTTGTTATGTACCAGTGGAAGAAAATTAGTGCTGATATTCTAGCAGACAAATTAAAACCACTTTATAAATTTTCTTACAACAAGTGGTATTTCGATGAACTATATCATAAAATTTTTGTAGCCGGGACAATTGGTTTAAGCAGATTAATTGCCTGGTTTGATTTAAAGGTAATCGATGGAATTGTTGATGGAAGTGCTGCAGTAACAAAAGCATTCTCAAAATCTATTGGTTGGTTTGATGATAATGTAATTGATGGGCTCGTAAATTTGACTGCATCAGTTAGTGCATTTATTGGATTGATTTTCTCCAAGTTCCAAACAGGTAAAGTTCAAACTTATATTATTATGGTAATTTTCTCTTTAGTGATTTTGTTATTCTTATTTAAATCTTTTTAAGTTTTTGAAATTATTGGGTAGATAAATGAATTTTCCAATACTAACGTTTTTAACTTTCATTCCTGTTGTGGGGATGATTGTGATTCTCTTTCTAAAAAAGGAGAATATTAAAGGCATAAAATACACCGCTTTAATTGCAACAGGAATCCAGGTAATACTTGCTGTGTTTTTAATGGGTAATTACAATTACTCACTAGGCGGTATAAACGATGCAAGTTCTTTTCAGTTTGTAGAGCTTTTTAGATGGATTGAAATTCATGACTTTCCCTGGATTGGAACAATTAAGATAGACTACTTTATGGGTGTGGATGGATTGAGCACACCATTAGTGTTATTAACTGCAATCATTACATTTATTGCAACACTTTCTTCTTGGACAATTGACAAACAGTTAAAAGGATATTTCGCATTATTCCTTCTACTTGATACAGGAATGATGGGCGTTTTTGTATCGTTAGATTTCTTTCTCTTTTTTGTATTCTGGGAAATTATGCTTTTGCCTATGTATTTTCTAATCGGTATTTGGGGCGGTCCACGAAGAGAATATGCAGCTATTAAGTTTTTCCTCTATACTTTATTTGGAAGTATTTTTATTCTGCTTGTAATGATTGGATTATATTTTAGTACTACTGAAGTTCTTGCAGATGGGTCTAAAGTCTTCACGTTCAACATTCTTGAGATGATGAACACAGCTAATTACACTTCGGATGGAATACTTTCGCCGCTTAATCCCAATAACTGGCGATTCCTGGCTTATATAGGTTTATTTGCTGGATTTGCTATTAAAATTCCCATGTTTCCGTTCCACACTTGGTTGCCAGATGCACATGTTGAAGCACCAACCCCAATAAGCGTTATTCTTGCAGGAGTGTTACTGAAAATGGGTATATACGGAATTCTCCGTTTCAATTACCCCATCTTTCCAGAAATCACACAGCAGCTTGCATGGTATATCGGATTGTTCGGGATGATCAACATTATTTACGGTGCGCTAGCCGCAATGGCACAGAGAGATTTTAAAAAGCTGATCGCCTATTCTTCAATATCCCATATGGGTTACTGTTTGCTTGGAATGGCGGCACTTAATACAATGGGAATTTCTGGCGCTATTCTTCAAATGTTCAATCACGGAACGATAACAGCAATGCTCTTCTTAATTGTTGGAGTTCTTTACGATAGAACTCATACAAGAAATCTTGATGATTTCGGTGGAATGGCAACTCAAATGCCAATCTATACTGGTTTTGTTACAGTTGCATTCTTTGCTGCGATTGGTTTACCGGGTTTAAGCGGATTTATTTCCGAAATTTTTGTATTTCTTGGTGCTTTCAGTTACGATACTATAAGAATTATTGCCATTATTTCTACACTAGGAATTTTATTGGGTGCTGGATATATGCTCTGGACATTGCAAAGAGTTTATCTGGGAACATTAAAAGAAAAATGGGCAGGATTAAAAGATCTGGACAGAAGAGAATATTTAATGTTCATTCCTTTAACCCTAATTATAATATTCTTAGGCATTTACCCATCTGCGATGTTAGATGTAATGAATACTTCGGTAAATACGATGGTTAAGTTTATGCAGGATTCACAAATGTTTTTCAGCTCATTTGGCGGATAAGTAAAACTAATATTGATGTAAATTGAATTTCGAATCTTTAAATACAAGTCTCCAATTTCTAAAACCAGAAATTGCTGTTTCAATACTTTTAGTTGTGGTTGTTCTGTTTGATTTGATTTTCCAGAATAATAAAAAAGCGCTTCCAGTTATTTCTATCACTGGATTGTTAGTGACTGGATATTTTATAATTGAACAGTTTACGTTAAACGGGTATGCATTTAATTTACTCACAGCCGATGCTTTTGGAGCATTCTTTAAATTGATTGTAGCTCTCTCCGCCATTTTTGTAATTCTCTTTTCTATCTCATCAAGTGAAATTATCCGATGTGAAGATCGTCAGGGTGAATATTATACTTTGATTTTAGGAATGGTCCTGGGTATGTTCCTCATTTCATCTGCCACAGACTTAATTCTTATTTATCTATCCATTGAGCTACTTTCCCTATCTTCTTATATATTAGCAGGTTTTGTTAAAACAGTTGAGAGAGATTCTGAGGCATCTCTGAAATATGTAATTTATGGAGGAGTGGCTTCGGGAGTAATGCTTTTTGGTATTTCAATTATTTACGGATTGACCGGTTCAACGAATCTCTACACTATTAATTCAATATTGCAAAGTGCCCAGTTAGGTGGATTTACTTTTATCTTTGCTGGTTTTATGGTTTTAAGTGGAATTGGATTTAAAATTTCCATTGCTCCCTTTCATTTCTGGACTCCGGATGTTTACGAAGGTGCACCCATCACAATTACTGCCTTCCTTTCAGTTGCAAGTAAAGCAGCGGGATTTGCACTGCTTGTTAGATTTATCAAAATAACATTTTTCGATAGTATGTCTGAAAGTGGTTATTGGATTCTGCTGAATGTAATTGATTGGCAAAGTCTGTTGGTCCTTCTCTCCATTCTAACAATGACTCTCGGAAACTTTGCAGCACTCTGGCAGGAAAATCTTAAAAGAATGCTTGCATATTCAAGTATAGCACACGCAGGATACTTACTGCTAGCAGTTGCCGTACTTTCAAATGAAGGATTGATAGCCGTGCTTGTGTACTTTTCTATTTATCTTTTTATGAACTTAGGTGCATTCTTTGTTGTCATGCTAATTGCAAATAAAATTGGCAGCGAAGATGTTGATGATTATAAGGGATTGGGTTCTTCGGTTTCATTTTTAGGTGTAGCACTTGCAATATTTCTACTTTCACTTGCAGGATTGCCCCCTACCGCAGGATTCATTGCAAAGCTTTATCTCTTTATTGCATTAATTGATGCAAATATGGTTACGGTTGCAATCATTGCTTTGCTTAATACCGTTGTTGCATATTATTACTATGTTCGTGTCCTTAAGAATTTGTACTTAGTTCGAAAAGAAGTTGAAATGGAACCGGTAGGTGTTTCTTTTGGAAATAAAATTATCATTCTCCTTCTTTTAATCCCAGTACTTGTTTTTGGAATTTATTTCACTCCAATTGTAAACCTCGCAAAAAGTTCTATTGCCTTTATAGGATTTTGAACTCACGAATACTTGCATTTTCTTATAAAATTTTATAGTTTTGAATCAGACCAAAATAGTCCTATTACAATGCTAAAATTATCAAAAAAAGCAGAATATGCACTAATGGCAGCCAAATTTATGGCTATGAAAAACTCTTCTGGTTATTCCACTGCAAAAGAAATTTCAGAGAGTTGCATGATTCCATATCAATTGGTTGCAAAAGTTCTACAGAATATGGTTAAGAGCAATTTGGCAATTTCTGCAAAAGGTACTAATGGCGGATTTTCACTTGCAAAAAATCCTATTGATATTTCAGTTATGGATATAATTAAATCGGTCGAATCTAATTACAAACTTGTGGATTGCCTGCAGCCAAAAAGTTCACTGGAAGATTGTTCGCATCTAGATTGCTGCAAAATTAGAGACCCGCTAATTGAAATTCAACGAAAAATAGATAAGGTTTTTAGTGAAACTTCTCTAGTTCAAATATTATAATTTATTATTCAGCAAAAAATAGTTGCTAAAAAGAGGGAGCAATGACAAAAAAATTAGAACAAAAACTTGAAATGTTAAAAAGCAGCGACTCATCTCTGCTTGAATTCCTCAAAGCAAAGTTTCCCGTGTTTCATAATTCAAATATATTTTTTAGAGATATTCAATACGGAATAAGAAGCTATCTTGAAAAGAAAGAAATTAAAATCTCTTACCAGGATGCTGAAAAACTTGCTAAGGAGATGATAAAATTATTTGAAGAACAAGGACTTTTTATAAGTATTAATAGTCAAAGCTGGAAAGTTCATTATCCAGAGTTTGTAACAGCTGAACCAGGGGACCCATTTTAAGACACCAAATTAAAAATAAACTAAGGACAAAATATGGCAGAAGTAAAAGAAAAAACTGATATAACTGTAACTGAAAAAGCTCACAAAGAAATTAGAAGAATTATGCAGGAAAACAATATACCCTACACTTACGGTTTACGTGTTGGAGTCAAAGGTGGTGGTTGTTCAGGTTTAACATATACACTTAATTTTGATGAAGCTTCAAAAGAGGGTGATTCTGTTATTGAATCGAATGATGTGAAGCTTTTTATTGATGGTAAGAGTCTATTCTACTTACTGGGAACCGAGCTCGATTTTTCTGCTGGCTTAAATGGAAAAGGATTTAAATTTCACAATCCAAATGCAACGAAAAGCTGCGGTTGCGGCGACTCATTCGGTGTTTAATAAAGGGGGAGCAATAAAATGAACAGAAGAAAGTTTATCTATTCGGTTGCAGCAATTTCTGCTGCATCCACAATTAATCCATTTGCAAAAAATATAATTAACAAATCAAATAAAAATGAAAGGAAAAAATTAAAAATGGGAAAATTCGAATTGCCAGACCTGCCTTATTCGTATGATGCTTTGGAACCGGTTATTGATAAGATGACTATGGAAATTCATCATACAAAACATCACAACGGGTATGTAACTAAACTGAATGGAGCAATTGAAGGCACAGATTTAGAAGGAAAATCTCTTGAAGAGATTCTTAAAAATGTATCCAAACATTCTACTGCCGTAAGAAACAACGGCGGTGGACACTGGAATCATTCGCTATTCTGGAAAATCATGAAAAAAAGCGGCGGCAATCCTGACGGTGCAGTTGCTGATGCTATTAATGGATCCTTCGGTTCTTTCGATAAATTCAAAGAAGAGTTTAGTAATGCTGCGGCTACACGTTTCGGTTCAGGCTGGGCTTGGCTTGTTGTTCAAAATGGAAAGCTTGCTATTGGTTCTACACCAAACCAGGATAATCCATTGATGGATCTTTCCGACTTTAAAGGTAGTCCAATTTTAGGGCTTGATGTTTGGGAACATGCATACTATTTGAAATATCAAAACAGAAGACCAGAGTATATTGAAAACTGGTGGAATGTAATTAATTGGCAGGAAGTCGCTAAAAGATTTAGCGAAGCTAAATAGATTACTAATTCATTAATTTAAGGAAGCAATCATTATTAATAATTGCTTCTTTTTTTATCTTTACTAGAAGAAATTTAATTGTCATGAAAATTCCGATTTTTCCACTATCGATTGTTATATATCCAAACTCGCAGTATCCGCTTCATATTTTTGAAGAGCGATATAAAAAAATGGTGAATAAATGTTCCGATGAAGCATCAGGGTTTGGTATCGTTAGTAAAATAAAAGATGAAATTTCTCAAATAGGAGTGTTTGTTGAAATAAAAAGTATTTCTAAACCGTATGGATCTGGCGAATTTGATATTGTTGTTAAAGGGTCATGGCGATTTACTCGATTAGATTTAGAAATTCATCCAGATGGTTATTTCATGAGCGAAGTGAAGAAATATGATGATAGATTAACTAAGTTTGACATTGATCTTTTTATTGAATTAAAAAGCAAAGTCAAAGAAATATTGACACAGGTCAACTACAATCTAAATCCAAATTTCTGGGAGAAATTAGAAAATTCAAATCTAAAATCTTTCAAGATTGCTGAAAAATCTGGATTAACACTTGTACAGCAGCAAGAGCTGCTTACGATTAAAGAAGAAAACAAAAGAATGCATTATTTAATTGACCACTTTGAAAAGCTTACCGAAAAGCTTGAAAAAAATATGGCGATGAGAAAAATAATTTTGGGTGATGGGTATTTAAATTAGATAGCAGTTCGTTCCTATTTTTATTTTTTTACACATCGTTAAAATTATTAAATGTTACAAATCAATAAACTACCTGAAGAAAAATGGGACGACTTTAAATCACTTCGTCTGGAAGCACTACAAAAAGATCCTTTAGCCTTTGGCAGTTCGTATACAGAGGAAATTGAATTTACTGAAGACATCTGGAAGAATCGGTTGCAAAATACTTTGTTTGCTATACAGGAAAATAAACTGATAGGAATGGTTTCCTTTTTAGTCAATCAAAAATCCAAGCTCAATCACACAGCAGAAATATATGGAGTTTATGTTAAATATGAATTTAGAAATAAAAAAATAGGAAAGCAGTTAATTGAAACTGCAATAAATCTGATTAGACAAAATAGAACTATTAAAAAAATAAAATTGGTTGTTTCTGCAATTCAGGAGTCTGCAGTTAATCTATACATTCAGCTTGGATTTGAAATTGTTGGCACGCTAAAAAATGAATTAAAAGTTGATGATAATTTTTACGATGCACTTGTAATGGAAAAAATTTTTTAAACTGAAATAGTCTCATCTGATATCATTTCTAAAATCATTATCTCAAGCTATGTATCATTTGCATCTGATAATTAAGAATCATTATATTTATATCAATTATTAACTAGTAGGTAGTAATAGGAGGTAAACAATGAATAATAGGCAATCACTCTTGAATGCACCTTTGTTTCTGTAAATTTTTATTTTTATCACTGGATTGAACACAGTATTTGCGCAAGAAGAATCTGCAACGAACAAACGAATGGCTGAAATGATGGCCAATATGATTGATGAAATCTGGGACCAGTCCCCTGATAAAGGCTTAGCAAATATCAGAATTTCGATGACAAAAGATGGAGAACCGTTTGCTGGTAAAGTTTCAATTTTAACCGATTTTTTATTTCGTGCAGAACAAAGAGGCTCACAAAGTTCCCAGGGCTTCAATCCCAACAGCAATGGCAGATGGGTTTACGAAGGACTACAACCGGGAACATACAAACTAGTTATAGAAGGAATTAACGATTTTGAAAGCTGGCAATGGAATAAAGAAGGAATTACAGTTTCAGCCGGTGATACTCCGCTTTTCGAAATCAGCTTGGATTGACTCCATAAATAAAACTAATTAAAAAAAGGGTGAGTATTAGTTCACCTCTTCTTAAAGTCAACAACAAAGTTTGATTATAAATATTTTTGTTTCGCGTTCAACCTGTTCAGAGCGCGCTTGAGAGCTGCTTCAGCTCGAGCTTCATCAATTTCTTCTTTTTGTTTTTGAGCTAAACGTTCCTCTGCTCTTTTCTGAGCATGCTCGGCCCGCTCGGAGTCAATTTTATTCACATTTTCCGCAGAGTTGGCAAGTATAAGTACTACGTTATCTTTTACTTCAACCGTACCGCCGGAAGTAGTTAAATGGATTACATCGCTGTTCTTTTTAACTTTAATCACTCCAACTTCAAAATTGCTTATTAACGGAGCGTGGTTTTTTAGAACTTGAAAACTTCCGAGTGAACCAGGAATTGTGATAGCATCAACCTGGTCTTTTAATACTGCTTTTTCTGGTGTAATAATTTCTAAATTTATTTCCTCTGCCATCTTACTTCATCTTCTTAGCTTTTTCAACTGCTTCTTCAATAGTACCTACGTATAGAAAGGCACCTTCCGGTAAATCATCATATTCGCCATCAATAATACCTTTAAATCCTCTGATAGTATCTTCCAATTTTACATATTTACCTGGCACACCCGTAAATGCTTCTGCAACAGAAAACGGCTGGCTCAAATATCTTTGAATTCTTCTTGCACGTCTAACGATTACTTTATCTTCATCCGAAAGTTCATCCATTCCAAGGATGTTTATTATATCCTGAAGATCTTTATAATGCTGCAGAATTTCTTTACAATTTTTTGCAACATCGTAATGCTCCTGCCCAATAATTCCCGGCTCAAGAATTCTTGAGGTTGAATCTAGAGGATCAACTGCAGGATAAATTCCTAATTCAGAGATTTGTCTGCTTAATACAGTTGTAGCATCAAGATGAGCAAACACTGCCGCAGGCGCTGGATCCGTTAAATCATCTGCAGGAACGTAAATTGCCTGTACAGAAGTAATCGAACCTTTATCGGTAGATGTAATTCGCTCCTGTAATGCAGCCATTTCGGTTGCAAGGTTTGGCTGGTAACCAACTGCAGACGGCATTCTACCTAAAAGTGCACTAACTTCTGAACCTGCCTGCGTGAATCGGAAAATGTTATCAATAAAAAGAAGAATATCTCTCCCCTCTTCATCTCTGAAATATTCTGCAACTGTCAGTCCAGTTAAACCTACTCTGAGACGGGCTCCTGGCGGTTCATTCATTTGCCCGAAAATAAGTGAAGTTTTAGTTAAAACACCTGATTCTTTCATTTCAAGCCAAAGGTCATTTCCTTCACGCGTTCTTTCACCAACACCAGAAAAAACTGAATAGCCGCCATGCTGCTGAGCAATGTTATTAATAAGTTCCTGAATGATAACAGTTTTTCCCACACCAGCGCCACCAAACAAACCGGTTTTACCACCCTTGGTATAAGGCTCAATCAAATCAACTACTTTAATACCTGTTTCAAACATTTCTTTTTGTGTTGATAATGATCGAAATGGAGGTGCAGGTCTATGTATAGGATATTTTTTTTCTGTCTTAATCTCACCTAATCCGTCAATCGGTTCGCCGATGACATTAATTAATCTGCCCAGAGTTTCAGGTCCAACTGGTACTTCGATTGGTACCCCAGTATCAAAAGCATCCATTCCTCTAACAAGTCCATCAGTAGAATCCATTGCAACTGCTCTGACTTTGTCTTCACCCAAATGTTGCTGAACTTCTGTAATTAAATCTTTTTCTTCGCCCTCAGTTGTAGTTCGCGGAATGCGTATTGCGCTGTAGATTTCAGGGAGTTGCCCTTCTTCAAATTCTAAATCAACTACAGGTCCAATAACCTGAATAATTTTGCCATTAACTTCAGCCATGAATTTATCCTCTAAGAGTAAGTGTAAATAAGAAATACAAAATTATGCGAAATATCGCTTTTTTACAAATTTTTAGCTAATAAATCTACTTTAAAACGATTAGTTTTTTCGAAGAGATTTGGTTTGCTGTAATCAGACTATAAAAGTAGACACCACTATTTAAATCATCAGCAGAAAGAGTAATCTCAGTTATTCCTGCTTCAGCTTCCCCTTCAAAAAGTGTTTTCAATTTCCTTCCCAGTATATCATAAAGAACAAGTTTTGCCTCAGTAGTATTCTGAACTTCAAATTTTATTTTTGTAACCGGATTGAATGGATTTGGATAATTTTGATAAAGTTGAAAAGATAAATTTGAAGGATCAGTTGGTTCAACAGAACTAACTTTACCAAAGTAAAATTCTGCAACAACCGGTAGATGATCTGAAACATCGTGAAGTGCAAATGCAATTTCCAAAGAAATTGGATAAGGCGGATTAATAATCTGTTGATTAAAATGCTGCCCGTCATTTCCATAGGTAAAATATGTATCTTCAATATACTCAATTCCACCTGAATCCTTAACTGCCTGAGAAATCAAAATGAAATCAAATCGGTCATCCATACCTCCATTTGATCCGCCATCTGGTAATTGTGCTGTGCGTGGCGACTGAGTGTGAATATCTGCATAGCCTGAATTATTATGCCAGCTTCCAGACCTGTTAATTGGATCTAATACATAGCCTTGTGTTGACTGATTAAGAAGTTTTTCGTAAGCGGGTTCTGTTGCTCGGTATAAATTTAAATCTCCAACAAACATAAAATTAGAGTTTTCAGGAAGCATATCAGAAAAAATTCTAAATATTGACGCTTCATTTAGTCGGTTTGCTTCATCCTGAGGTGAGTTACCAGCTTTAAAGTGCGCGACATAGATTATTAATGTATCTAATGTGAAATTATTATAAAGTTCATAAAATGTAATATAGCGTGGTGACGTTGGTAAAAAATCTACATTGTTTAAAGTAAATAAAGAATCTTTATAAAAAAGAGCATTGTCAGTATCTGGTCCATTTACGAATGTTGCAGCACTATATTCACTACCAAGTACATCATCTTTGAATAGATTAACCGCAGATTGTGAAAGTATTTCCTGAACAGTAATTATATCGGGATTTATGTCATTTAAGATACGTTGAAAATCAGGATTTTTTTCGTTCGCAAAGTTGGGATAGTTTAAAATGTTGTAAGTAGCAATTTTTATTCTATCCTGACTTAAACACAGACTACTTAATACAAATAAAATTGACAAGATAATAATGGATTTAATTCTCATAAAACTTATGCCTATTGATCAGTTGACAAAATAAATCTTACTATTCTATCATTCCCAGTATCTGCAACGTAAAGTGTTTTATCGAAGAAAGCAACACCCTGCGGTTGATTAAATGAATCATCCGCACCAAAGCTGCCGAAAGATTGTAATTCATCACCAAATGAATTGAACTTGTAAATACTATCTTTACCAGCATCGGCGATATAAATATTTCCAGACCTGTCAAGGGCACTTCCTTCGGGTTGTTCGAACTTATTAGGAATCATAAAAGAAACTCCCGAATTAGGAGAAAAGTTACTTTCATATCGTTGATCAATTGGTGTTATCACGTACTTGAGCCATTGTGCTTTAAAACTATTATCTCCTGTGAGCGTTAAAACTATATCAATGTTTTGCGTATTAAATGATGAAAGAGAACTGATACCAAAAGCTGAAACCGGCCCCTGTCCAATAGGATCAATGTTTGGAACTCTTCCAATTAAAGTGTCAGTTTCGCCACCGGTGAGCGAATTAGGTACAAATATTAAAATTGAATTATCTGGATCAATAAAACTTGAATTGTTTGGTCCAGTGCGTGCAATGTAGAAAATGTTATTGAAAAATGCACAAGCACCTGTATATTTTACTTCCGGTCTATTTAAATCAGCTGAACGTGGTAATAATCTTGTTATTGGTGCAATTTCAATTTGATGAGAAACAGAAAAGAGATCAACTTTAAAAACAGCACTAAAAGTTTGAGTTTGTCCACCAAAAGTGGTATCGAATTCAGCACATACAATTAAGTTAAGTCTATAATCCTGAGCAATTGCTACTGGTTTTTGAATCGTCCTGCTCCCAAGTATATCTCCTGCTAAGTTCACTAAAACGATTCTATTGTTTTCGGTATCAGCAATGTATATAAATGGTTCCCTGCCTATCATAATATCCTGAGGCTTGTTAAATCCTTCCCATACAGGGTTCAGCTGAACAAAAACTGTATCCCCACCAATGTTTACATTCCCATCACCAACGTCTATTTCATTTATATCAAACTTCTCCATACAGGCTGATATAAAAACTATAAATAAAGTAATAACAATTAGTTGTGTAATTTGTTTAAATTTTTTCATATACCTAAAATAATTGAAAACCTATGAGCGGAACCGAGTCGTGAAAAATTAGCATATGCATAATCTATTGTGATTTCTGTGAAGCTTATAGGTACGTTTAAACCTGCTCCGAATGAATAATTTTGTTCATCAACATTAAATTTATAACCACCTCGAATAAGAAATAATTCCTTCCATGCATACTCTGCTCCCAGCACTAAGTTCTCACTATTATCATTTGGGTGATTTAATTGAATTGAAGTTGTAACTCTGTGTTCATCATTTTGATAAGGTTCTAGTGCAAAACCAATTCTGAAAATTGTTGGTGGTGCAAATGACTGCCATTCAGATTTATTTCTATTGCCTACCAATACTATTTCGCCATCCGGGGCTAATTCAGCACCAAAGTTCGAAACAGTAACAGCAAAACGTGTGGAACCTAATCCGGTTTTGTAATAAGTTCCTAAATCAATCATCACACCACGCATTTTCAGTTTATCCAGCGTCTCCTCAACGTATTTTACAGTTCCACCGAAGCTAAATTGTTCTGTCATCTTCCGTGCATAAGAAAGAGAAATCGCTATATCTGTAAACGAAAAATATTCACCAGTTCCAAAAGGTGCATATTCAGTTGTCACAGCCATATCATCCATCGTAAGGGCAGTAAGTGAAGCACCCAAAGTATTATCAGAATCTAAATGATAAACCACTCCCAAAAAATCATGATTAATATCTACGACCCAATTATTATGCGAAAAGATAACTTCATTTTTTTTGAATTGTGCAAGTCCCGCAGGATTCCAATAGAGTGCAGAAGCATCATCGGCGATTGCCACAAAAGCTTCCCCCAAAGCTGCTGCTCTACCTCCAACTCCTATTTTCAGGAACTGGGCGGTTGAAATACCTACTCGTTGTTCTCCCAAAATTGGAAGTAGCTGGGCTTTTGTTTCCAATGTGAGTAATAGAAATAAAAATATGTATAGTAACTTTTTCAAATTTAAAATCTTAAAGTAAACCCAAATTTTATATTACGTTTGGCTAAATATCTTGCTGGATTAATAGGATATGGATTTATTGGTGCCTGTAAATCAGGGAATCTTGGATCATTCCAACTACTGGGAACATCATCACCAAACTCATACGCTTTTCCGGTTACGGGATTAATTATTATTGAATTTTGATTATCCAGCAAATTATTTACTTCTACAAAAACCGATAACCTCATTCCTGCAAGGTCAAAATATTTTTCAAAGTTTAAATCAATGTAAAACCAGTCATCACCTATATCAGTATACCTTTCATCTTGTTTAAATTCATACTCATTTCTTCCCTGCTCATCTACTGATCCTGTAAATAAAGCTGGTGTATATCTTTTTCCTGATTGATAAAATGCTCGTATAAAAAGACTCCAATCATCTAAGATATTTTCCGCAAAACCGAAAGAGCCAGGCTGCGCATAAAAATTTGTGTAGACAAACGCGGTGAATGGTCTATCCCAGGAGAGAAATTCCTCACGTATTGTTTCATTTAGATCGCCGCGAGCAATTAATACACCTTCTTCGGCAGAAGAACTTTTGCCAGTTACTATTGCATAAGAAAACGAAGCGGTTCCATTAAACCAACTTCCAATTCTTTTTCTGAATTCTATTTCAACTCCTCTTGAGCGAGCATAATCTGTATTTACGTATGTGATAAATCTCTGCGTTGCAAATCGCGCGGACGTAATTCTAGCAGTTCGTGTACTTACATAGTCAAAAATATCTTTGTAATACGCTGTGATTGTTAAAACATCATCCGGAGTGAATTGTGTTTTTAATCCCAGCTCGTAAGCAACCGTTGTTTCTGGATTTAAGTTCGGATTCCCAAATTTTTGGAACGATGATTGAGCGCTGACAGGGCTCAGCTTTGCATACACAAATTGCGGTTTAGGCCATTTACTGAAATGACCATATGAGAAAAATAATGTTTGATAATCAGAAACCGGATGTGAAATTCCAAGTCGCGGACTAATTCTTGCTTTAAATCTTCTTTCTCCAAACCAAGAAAATGAATCTTCATTATATGCTTCTCTAATTTCATCGGGGATTGTAACTATATTAGTATCCTTAACAGCATCATCGACAAATTTTCCAGGGAACCAATAATCAAATCTTAAACCAAAATTAAGTATCATTCCACCAAAGTTTACATTATCCTGCGCATAAAATGAACCGAGTGCAGGATGAACTTTATATACATCATTATTCAAACCTAAGGCGCCTACCCATGGCTTATAAATGTCTACGACCTGCATTTCCTGAAATTGCAGATTAAATCCGGCTTTAAACTTGTTCATTTCATCAAAAAAACTTGTTATATCACCGCGAAATGAAAATTCTTCAAGGTAGTGGTCGTGCCAGGTAAATGGATTTCCAACATCCCAAAAACCATCTCCTGGAATTACTCCTATTGTATCTCCAAGTTCATTGAAATACTGAATAGGAAAATTAACTATGTCTTTCGGCTCAAAATATAGTGGATATCCCAGACCATTTGCATCGCTTCTTAAATTTGTATGAAAATAATTGAACTTGAATTCATAATATGTGTTCGAATTTAAGGTGTGAGTAAGACCCAAATTATGAAATATATTGTTGTGAGAAAAAGTATTAGCATTATCAAGTATGTTCTGAAATTCGTATTGATAGCCGGGAGATGGTTCAACATATTCCAAATTAGATTGGAGTGATTGTGAATTCTGATTAATACTAACAGATTGATTCAATGAATAATTGAATTTAATCGTGGGCGAATAATTATATGAAAGTTTAAATAACCAAAACCAGCTATTCTCAGCTCTTGGTGCAAATCTTGTCCCGCCAAATGTGGTTGAGTACAATTGTTCAGCTGTGGGTTTATAATAACCTTGAGTTATTCCATCACTAAAACCCGAATAGAAATTTGTGAAGAAATTTAGCTGACCGGGAATATCCAACCCTAATGCAGGTAATAAAAAAGAAGTAATCGGCTCAGGACCACTTAAATTTGCTTCTATTATATCAATATTGAAGACGTGAGATGATTCAGTACTTCCTAAATTATCTCGTTTGTAAGATATTGCACCACTATATTTTTCAGAACCTTCACGTGTTTTAACATTTACTATTCCTGATGTTGCTTGACCAAATTCTGCATTGAATCCCCCTGTTATAACCTCAACTTCTTCAATTGCAGAAGCACTTAACTGCAAACCAAAACCTGTCCCTGCAATTGGGTCCTGTACAGAAACTCCGTCTAAAAGAAATGCATTTTCGTATGTTCTTCCACCCCTAATATGAACTTCATTATTGTTATTTACTACTACGCCGGATTGCTGTGATACAATATTTTGAACATTTTCAACTATTAGTGCATCAATTTCATCTTTTGAAACCGTCCTTTTACTTTGTGTTTCTTCAACATCCATTAAAGGTTTATCTCCAATTACAACTACGTCTTGCTCAAGAGTTAAAACTGTCTCCTCAAGATTTACATCAAGTTGAGTGGTTTTTCCTGATTCAATCTTAATCGACGTAAATCTAAAAGTTTTATAACCGATAAGTGACACATCAACATTATATGCTCCGGTTGAAATATTATCAATTGTGTATCTTCCATTTATATTAGAAGCAGCTCCGTAGTATGTTCCCTTTAAAATTACATTCACGCCCGGTAATGATTCACCGGTTGCAGCATCTACAACAGTTCCAGAAAGTTTGCCCGTTTGCTGAGCAAATACAGACACAGTAAAGAGCAAATATGTTAAAATCAATTTCTTCAAGGGACAAGTCCAAAATCTTCAAACAAAACTTTTTCAAAAAGCTGCTTGACGTTTCCTTCACCACCATTGCATCTATCCAACGGTAATGCGATAAAGAATTGTGTAACCTCTGAATTTGTAAAACCAGTAAATCCTTTTAACTCACCGTTTGGATAATAGTAAATAGGATTTGCAGCAAGTGGATTCAAATAAAATGATTTTACTCTAAATACATTTAATGTCAGTTCTAAATTAGGATAGGTATTATCTGTAGTATCGGATGATATTTCCGTCCCGGGTAACAATGATACATTTACATCAATACTATCAGAAATAATTGGAATAAAACTTTGCAGTTCAACAGGATCTATAGTCTGAGGGAACTGCATTGAGTAAGCAAGCTTTCCTCCGCGTGTTAAATATTTTTGAGTAGAAAAACTTGCAAGATCCAGCGATGGATTGTTATCTGTATACCAAAAAAGGTAATCAAAGAGCTTTATTGTTTCAAGGAAAGTAACATTTTTAAACGGCGGCTCAAGATTCCTGATATCATAAACATCATAATTACCTGTCAATCCAAGACTATCGAACATATTTGCATAAAATGATTGTGCTCCATCATTTACGCCATAGTCATCTATTACAAGAAAAGTTCCTGAAGGTTTATTCACATACCACTGATCGCCTGGCGTGCTCTCAGGAAGACGTATAAAATTTGATTTTGCACCTGATATATCTTCTGCCTGGACATAAAAGAAATTAAAATCATCAAATACTAATCCCGGTAGTGGTTCAGGATGAATATTATTTTCTTGCCCTTCAATTAATATTTCCATCAACGGATTTTGTGCAGTGAAATCATCTGTTCTGATAGTGATTGTTCTAACTTCACCATCCAGCTCAATAATATTATCAGGATTCAACGTATCATTTAATGCTATGTTAATGCTTATGATAGTTTCTTCACCATCAATATCATCTGCAATCCAGCTAAATGACATTACGGGAAAAGAAGTATCAGGGACAAAACTCAATTCATTCCAATCAATTGTTGGAGCGGAATTTTTTAGCGGAAAGTTAAACTCAGCAGGAGTGGGATCTATTAGTCCTATATCGTAAAAGAATTCCCCATCATCATAGATTCCATTCCCATTTTCATCAATAAATGGCTCAGGCCCAAAGTCAATTGCGTTGCGTATTATTTGCTCATCAAACTTATTGTTTCCTTGATCATCTGCAGCAGATACTTTTAGGTTATAAGTAGTATCGTTTGCACCAATTTTTAATGCAAACAAACTATCGTTAGAAGGAGTAAAGTCCCAACTGCTGTTATTCCAATTAATATAGAACCCAGCAATCAAACCATCAGAATCATCGCCCCACCAGTGCACTCTTAGCCTGCTTGGTTGTGGCGCAATTGTGCTATCGGGATATAAAAATAGTCCAGTATTTGGAGGCTGGTTTCCAACTGGATTATTTACTGCATCTTCAGTGCAAGCAAATAATAAAAGCGCAGATATTAGAACTAATAGTAGTCGTATCAATTTATCATTTTGAAAAAATTGAATTACTTTATTATTTAACTAGAGGAGCATCGATCAATCTCTATAGCTAAAGTTTTAACCTAGCTCCTCCAAAATATTATTTAAACCAACAATATCTCATTTTACTTTAAGAGAATCATTTTCTTAGATTGTATGAAATCGTTTGCCTGCAAATTATATATGTAAATACCAGTTGGTAATCCACTTGCATTAAATGAGACCTGATGTTCACCAGCAGGAACAATTTCATTATTTAATAAAGTTTTTACTTCCTGTCCTAAAATGTTAAATATTTTTAAAGTAACATTTGCTTGAACAGGTAGATTATAATTAATGATTGTGGATGGATTAAATGGATTCGGATGATTCTGGAATAATCCAAATTCTTCCGGTAATTGATTTTCTTCATTTACATCAGTTACCCAGCCAACAAAATCATTATCATTTCTTGGAACAAGTTTATAGTTACCAAATGAGTAGTATAGTAATCCGCCCAATTCATCAAATGCATTGCCCGTTTGAATATAATTCGCCCTGGTTGGATCAGATAGGTTATGATAACTATGGAATCCATCTTCCAATTCTACTCTTGTTTCTCCTGAATTGTCATCAACCAACATCTCTCCAAAATTACTTGGAGGTCCATCAGCATTTTCATCAGTGACTGTAACATTAAGATACTTAATTAGCACACTTTCCCACTGTTCTTTCGTCGGATCACCATTACCTGCTAATCCAATATCTCCTGTACTTAGAACTTTAAAATCCGGTAAGGGATTATTTTGTGAATTTATAGTTAAACCAGATACACTATCAATTCTAGTAACATTAAATGTTGGTGAGATTGGACCATCCCAAATATAGCCGGTGATAGATACATCATCACCCTTCGCCAGTGCTGAAACATCGTTACTTAAGCTGCCCCTTGTTCCAATTCTGATTCCACTCCATGGTCCTGTTCCGTTTTGCATATATATTCTGTATGCAGTCACGCCAGAGCCTGGAAAATCTGAAGTATCAGCTGTTACAATTCCATTCAATGTTACATAATAACCGTTGTATCCGCTTATATCTGTTCCGAAAGGATTATACTGAATATCTTGTATTGTTACGCTCCTATTTAATACCAAATAAAAATATTGTGGATTTGTATCAGGGCTAGGTGGAACTTTCGACTCATTGCCCAAATTATCTTTAGCCCATAAGTAATAATCAACTAATGCTGAGTCACTGTTAACACCCGGAATTGTTCCCGAGTAAATATCTCCACCTGAAGATGTTAGTTCAATCATATTAAATGAACCGCCATCAATTCTGTAATAAAGCCTTGCTGAATCTACAGATCCATCTGTATCAACAATGGATGCTGAAATATCTACTGCCTGATTAGTCATAACTTCAGCTAGATTTCTTCTGATCATAGATATAGTAGGAGGCTGAGCTGAAATTTCTATGTCTCCTGGATAAAATGGAATGATGTGGTAGCCGGGGGCTGAACCACCCCATCGAGTTTGAATAACACCACGGATGTAACTAAGCACAGTCCCATCTGGTGGCGGCTGGTAATCAGTCAAACCGGTTAATCTATGCCCTCTTAATGTAAAGTATCCAGATTGATCGTACATATAAATAAAGTTACCATTACCGTCATTTATTCTAAAAGTCCCTGTGCTAACATTTCGATCGCTAGTAATTCCACTTCTAACAACTACATACATCCCCTCATATTTTTCAGCAAGAACATTTTGTTGACCATCATAAAAATCAGATATATCAAGCTCAATAGGATCAGGTCGCTTTGGTTCATTACTGATTATTTGCACTGGAGTAACAGGATCAACGAGTATTGCACCTTGAGTGGTTTCGATAAATTCTTCTACAACAACTGTGAATTCTACAACTTGTGCTGTATCAACTAAATCAAAAAAGGTTCCCTGTGCTGCACCGGTTGTATCTCCCTGTCTCATAGTTATGCCATCAAACATTTCATAAACCAATCCGTTTTCATCTTGAATATATGTGTTCCAAGCAGCTCCAGCCCAGACAATAACTCGTCTGTCGTTTTGAGGGTCTACAAGAGGGGCGACCAGAACTGTCCCCCTGACTCGTACGGTATCTCCATTTAATGGCGAAGGTTGATCACCATTAGCCAGCAAAGAAGAATCTGATTGAAATTGAATATCCTCAACTGTAACTAAAGGATATGTTTGTGCAAATGTACTAAGCCCAAATAAAAAAAAGATAATACAAAAAAGAAGAACTAATTTTCGCATAACAATTACTCCAATTAATTTATTTGATTACTAAAAATTTTCCTGTTTTAATATCTCCATTCCTGTTATTCTTAACAGTATATAAGTACATACCCGTAGCAATCGCTTGTTCGTTATCAGTTAATAAATCCCAGGCGTGCTCACCACCAGCAAACTTTTGTTTTCCATCTGAGGCAAAAGTTTCAAACCATCTAATTTCAGAACTATTGCTTTGATTTGTATGTTGGATTCGTTTAACGATATCGCCAGCTAATGTATAAATAGTAATTTCGCAATCGGAAGGCAAATTAAAAAAATAAATTTTTCGAAGCCGTTCTGAACTGCCATCCCAAATTGCTTCTCCGTAATACGGATTTGGATAAACTCCAATTTTAAGTTCAGGATCGTCTGAAGCTGGAGTTCCCGGAAGGATTCGCTCAAAATTTGCCAGTGGGGATGATTCCAAACTTTCTAGATTATTATCAGGATCACCTTCATCAAACGCAGTAACTGAAAAGAGATACTGCCAACCGTTTAAGAGATTAGATAGTTCAAATTTATAAAAATACTGAATAGTATCCCCTGAAAAAGTTACAGGTTCTGTAAGTTCGGCAAATTCAAATCCCGCATCAAATCCAACTCCATTGGCAGCACTGTCGAACTCAGCAAGTACGGCCAGCGAGTTAAAAATATCCTGTGATTGAGTTAAATCAAATCCAGCTTGAGTTCTGTACAATCTGTATCCCTCAAAATCTCTTTTTCCCGAAATTGGATCAACAGAAAGTTCCGATCTTTTATCCCAATAAATTTCTACGCTTCTATCTTTAGGGACCACTTTTACATTTGGATTAACCGGTGGTGCAGGTAAAATGTATCGTGTAATGTTACCATCACCATCTAAATCTTCACCTGGATCCAAGATGCCATTTCTATTTCTATCCTCACCATGGTAAGCTCGTAATGCCCAATCTGCATTAGCGTAAAGATTTTTTTTCTGCTCTTCAGTATCAAGGTTTGCCGGATCGGGACCAAATTTTTTACCACATACAATTGCAAATACAACATTGATAGAATCGCCCGGTGCAATAGATGAGAAACTTCCATTCGTAATTAATATCGATCGGTTTGAGGGACCTTTAACCTGTCCAGGATTTATTCCGTTTTTCCATCTGTTGGTGCCACCAAAAAACCCACGCATTTTTCCATAACGATCTACATCATTTTGCGGTGCAAAAAAGTTCGGGTCATCTGTGTTTCTGAATTGCCAGCTAACAAAGTTTACAGTCGGGATTGAGTCATTTAATCCTGCTGGTAAAAAATCAGGTAACCGAGGTTCTGAACCGCAATAAACAACACCAATATAGCTATCCGAAAAACCTAGATCGCCGGCTGCATCAAACTCGTAAGCTACTTTGATTGAATCACTATAACCATTTCCACCTTTATTATAAAATGCGCTTCCAGATGGTCTGCCGGTAATACGTGTATTGCGAACAACCGTATCAGTCCACATTCCAACAAAAACACTATCAATATAGTTATTGCTAACATTTTTGATCCAGTAGTTAAAAATCACAAAGAAATTAGCAAATTGAAAATCCCAGGAATAGGTTTCTTGATGAATCGAAATACCCAACGGATTGTGATCAATAATAGGTTCACCATTTTCAAAAACAGTATTTGTATCAACATAATCCATTAAAAAATCCTGGTGTGAAATAGCTGAGGGACTAAAGAATCTTGAATCGAAAAGTGAAGATCTTTCTTTAATTAAATCCCCTGGGGCATTTGTAAACTCAAAACCGCCACCTCTTGAAGAAACTGAAGCTGCATCTACTGCAGCGGTTGTAACAAGCGGACCGCCAATTCCTCTAACGAATCCGCCTACGTAAAGTCCCCCGTCGAAGAGATGTTCTATTCCACTGCCGAGTGGAAATTCACAGCTTGGTTGCTCCGGCCAAAGAACAAAACCATGTCCATAGGTTCCAAAATTTGAAACTGTAATTCCAATGTTTCCAATGTTTGTCCACTTACTGTTATCGTCATCCAAAATTTTAGGAAATTTCTGTTCATCTCCTGGATTTAGAGTGAACGCAAAAATGAAGGACAGTAAAATTAATCGTAACAAATTTTTCATTTATGATGAGAGTAAAAAATATTCTATTGTGATTGCCCGAATAGTTTGAAATACAAAATAGAAAATACTAATAATTTTTGAGTGAGTAAATGAAAGAAATGTTAAGTATCAGCAATTTAGAAAAGTGGGTCTCAAGCTTAAATTAGTCAAAAAACGTTGTCTCATTTTACAACAGGAAAATCAAATATCTACCCTCGCATGTTCATCTGCATGGTAAGAGCTACGAACTAATGGTGACGATTCTACAACCTTGAATCCCATTTTCAATCCCTCTTCTTTATACAATTGAAACTCTTCCGGACTTACAAAACGATCAACAGGTAAATGCTGCTTGGTGGGCTGGAGGTATTGGCCAATTGTCATAATATCACATCCGTGTAAAAATAAATCATTCATAATGCTTAAAACTTCTTCAGGCCTTTCCCCTATTCCTACCATAATTCCGCTTTTAGTTTTAAGTCCTTTAGATTTAAACCACTTAATTAACTTTAAGCTTCTTTCATATTTCGCTTGGGGGCGAACTGCGTGGTACAATCTCTTTACAGTTTCTAGATTATGATTTAAGATGTCAGGTGGATACTGCATTATTATTTCATATGTTTTTTCGTTACCCTTAAAATCCGGAATTAAAATTTCTACAGTGCAATCTGGTTTTTCTTCACTGATTAGTCTCACACATTCTTTAAATATAGTAGCACCACCATCTTCAAGCTCATCTCTGTTTACTGAAGTTATTACTGCGTGTCTCAAATCAAGTTGCTTAATGGCATCAACTACTCTTCGTGGCTCTTCCAAATCCAATTCGTTTGGCATGCCAAGTTTAACATTACAAAAACCACAGCTTCGGGTGCAAGTATCGCCTAAAATCATAAATGTTGCGGTTCGGTGATTCCAGCATTCGGCAATATTTGGGCAGCGTGCTTCCTCGCAAACTGTGTTTAATTTCTTTTCACGCATCAAGTTGCGCACATCCGAGTAGTTATCACCTGTCGGTAATTTCACTTTTAACCAATCAGGTCTTTTCCCTAATGGAATATTAGCTTTTTCCACTTTTTCTTTAAATTCTTTTTGATGCTGATTTATCATAATTAAACTGATTCCGGATCAAAACCTTCTAAAGTTTCCTTTAAATATTTTAAGAATAATCCTCCAAGCATTCCATCAACTAAACGGTGATCGTGTGAAAGTGTTAAGGCAACCACAGGTTTAATTGCAATTGCATCTGCACCATCCACACTGATTACAACAGGTTTTTTCAATACAGCACCAACACCCAAAATTGCTACTTCCGGCTGGTTGATGATTGGTGTTCCAAACACCGTTCCGAAAACACCGTAATTTGTAATAGTAAAAGTTCCTCCTGAAATATCATCTGGAGATAATTTTTTATTTCTTGATTTGTATGCAACTTCATTTACAGCCTTTACCAAGCCAAATAGATTTAATTGATCAGCACCTTTAATATTAGGTACAATTAAACCCGTTGGTTCAATTGCAACGGCAATTCCAAGATTTACATACTTTTTCTTAATTATCGTATTTCCATCAAGAGTTGAGTTAATTAATGGATAAGCTTTTATAGCTTTAACACAAGCTTGTGCAATAAAAGCCATATAGGTTAGTTTCACGCCATCTTTTTGCTGAAGTTGTTCTTTATTGTCACGAATAAAATTATGTATGCGAGTCATATCAACCTCAATCATGGACGTAACATGAACTGAAGTATCCCGGCTTGCAACCATGTGTTCCATAATTTTTTGCCGGATATTGTCCATTGGAATTTTTTCAACATCTTCCACAGAGGACTGGATTTGTTCTTTAGAAGCTGCAAATGATGTTTCTGGAGCAATAGCAGCTGTATCTTTCTTTTGTTCTTTAAGCTTATCTGTCGAAAACTTTTTAGTTCCTCTTTCTTTAATGTAATTCAAAATATCTTTTTTTGTTATTCGTCCATTTAATCCTGATCCGTCTATGTTTTCCAGTTCATCAAAACTTACATTTTCCTTTTGCGCAATGTTCAGGACTAATGGTGAGAAAAATTGTGCCCCTTCACCCTTTGGTTTCTCTCTTTCAACTTTAGCCTGTGAAAAATTATCATGCATTGCAGCAGGTGCAGTTGTTTCTTCATTAATCTCAGATTCTTCTTTTACATCAGAAGATGTAACTGTATCAGAGTCTGTTGAAATTTTTGCTACAACTGTGCCAACATCGGCAGTTTCTTGTTCGCCGATTAAAATTTCCGCAAGTCTTCCATCTACAGGTGACGGAATTTCTGTATCAACTTTATCTGTGCTTATTTCAAAAATTGTTTCATCTTTGCTTACTTTTTCACCTACTTTCTTATACCATTTAATTATAGTCCCTTCCATAACTGACTCACCCATTTTTGGCATTTCAATGTTAATAAGTTTTCCGTTTGGTTCTTCACTTTTAACTTTAGCAACTGTTTCTTTAGTATCCTCTTCTTTCTGTTCAGGTTCAATTTTCGTTTGGATCTCTTGAGTATTAGTTTCCTCAACTTGATGAGATCCATCATTGCTTGAATCAATTATAGCTACAACTTTACCAACTTCAACTGTATCGTTTTCATTAAACTTAATTTCTTTTAAAACTCCCGAAGCTGGTGATGGAATCTCAGTATCAACTTTGTCAGTGCTGATTTCAAATATAATTTCATCTTGTTGAACAGTATCACCAACTTTTTTGTACCATTTGATAATGGTTCCTTCATTAATACTTTCTCCCATTTTGGGCATAATGATTTCCATTAGCTTAGTTTCCTTCCAAGTTTAAAACTCAATTAAATTTTTTATGTCTTCGTAAATTTTCTGGCGCGATGGTAAAACGTTATTTTCTAAAATAGGTGAATAAGGAATATGAGTATCTTTAGCTGCGATGCGTTTTATTGGTCCATCTAAATATTGAAAACAGCTATCCGAAATTCTCGCAACTATTTCAGCACCAAATCCACCTGTTAAAGTATCTTCATGAATAACGATTACCTTATTTGTTTTCTTTACTGAATTAAAAATCGTTTCTTCATCTAAGGGAATAATAGTCCTTAAATCGATGACCTCAACAGAGTATTCAAACTCTTCTTCTAATCTTTTTGCCGCAAATAGTGAATCCCACATCGAAACTCCGTATGAAACAACCGTAATATCCGTCCCGACTTTTGCAACTTTAGCTTTACCAAAAGGTATAAGGTAATTATCATCTGGCTCTGGAGTGATAGCAAAACTTTGTCTATACAAACCTTTATGCTCGCAAAATAACACTGGATCTTTTAAACGGCAGGCGGTTTTCAACAGTCCTTTTGCATCTGCTGCGTTGCTTGGATAAGCAATATAAATACCGGGAACATGTGCATAAATTGATTCTATGTTTTGACTGTGACATAATCCACCATGAATGTAACCACCAACAGCAACTCTAACGACTACTGGTGTAGCCCAAGAGTTATTAGAACGGTAACGCATTGCTGCAGTTTCATTTTTCATTTGCTGAAACGCTGGCCAGATGTAGTCCCCAAATTGAATTTCGACTACAGGTTTTAAACCGGCAAGTGCCATTCCATTTGCAACTCCCAAAATACTTGCTTCAGCAAGAGGTGAGTTGAAAACTCTGTCGTCCCCAAAATTTGTCGATAAACCTTTTGTTGCAGTAAACACACCGCCCTTTTTATCAGCAATATCTTCACCAAAGATGTACATATCCTTATTCTTTTTCATTTCTTCGTGCAGTGCATGATTCACAGCATCAACAAGTACAATTTTTTGTCCTGATGGTTCGACAGTTTCATAATCAAGTGATTCTTTATATCCACTTTCATCATAAACATATTTTTCAGCTTCATCCGCTTCAGGATCTGAGGCATTAAATGCTTTATCGGCAGCTTCATCAATTTCGTTTTTAATTTCTTCTTTAATTTTTTCATAGTCGCTCTCAGTAAGTAATTCCTCGCCTTGCAATACATCTTCAAACTTCTCAATAGGATCATTAAGTTTATCTTTTTCAAGCTCTTCATCTTTCCTGTATTTTTTTTGGTCATCAGATGAAGAGTGAGATTGAAGCCTCACAACTTCAGCTTCTATCAGGGCTGGACCTTTGCCGCTTTTTATATAATCAATTGCTTCTTTTATTTTTTTGTAAGATTCAAAAAAATCTGTACCATCAATTTTTAATCTGAACAGAGTATTAAAGCCTGACATCATTGCAGCAACAGATCCACCTTTACCGGCAGTTTGATGTTCAACAGGAACTGAAATTGCGTAACGGTTATTCTGAATCATAAATAAAACCGGTAGTCTCTCCCTACTTGCCCAATTTACAGCTTCGTGAAATTCTCCCTGGCTTGTGGTTCCTTCCCCACTACTTACGTATGAAATATTTCTAATCCCTTTTCTTTTTGATGCGAGTGCAGTTCCAACTGCCTGCAAAAATTGAGTTCCAGTTGGACTAGATTGCGATGGAAGCTGGGCGTTGGTCATTCCCCAATGAACAGGTAACTGTTTGCCACCACTGGCGGGATCAGTAGCTTTAGCAAAAGTGCCAAGAAAAACTTCTTCAGGAGTTGTACCAGCCATTAAAACTGTTCCAAGATCGCGGTAGTAAGGAAATAGCCAGTCCTTTTTTGGATCCAGATGCAAACCAACCGCCATTTGAACTGCTTCATGCCCCTCTGCTGCAATGTGAAAGAAAGTTTTACCCTGCTTAAGTAAACGCATCGCTTTCATATCAATTTCACGGGAACGCACCATCATTTTTAAAACATCTATTAACTGTTTTTTCTCGAAGCCCAAATAATTTTTAGCGGAACTTTTCGTTTTATTTGGTTTGATGTTTGATGGTTTACTTTTTGTTTTTCGCTTTACAGTTGCAATAGTTTTACTGCTGTTTTTTCTAGCCACTTAAAACCCTTACAGTTAAATGTTAACAAAATTTGATTGTCTTATTTCTGTTCTATCTTTTGAAATAACATCATTGTAGCTAAATATTTCATTAAAGTGTTTAATAAGTTTTTCTTTCACTTCTTCTATATTAATTTCTCTTCGCAACTCATTCTTTAAAGAAGTAACAGATTTATCCTGTATGCCGCAGGGGATTATTCCGTTGAAAAGATTTAAATCAGTATTAACGTTAAAAGCAAAACCGTGCATTGTTACCCATCTGCTTACCTTTATTCCGATTGCAGCAATTTTTCTATCTTCAATCCAAACACCCGTATGCTGTAGATTTCTTTCACAATTTAAACTATAATCACTGCAAGTTTTTATAATCACTTCTTCTAAAGCGCGTAAATATTTGTGGGTATCCTTTTCCCAATTATTTAAGTCAATAATAGGATATCCGACTATCTGCCCGGGTCCGTGATATGTTATATCGCCTCCGCGATCAATATCATAGACAGATATTTTATTAGAGTTTAAAAATTCTTGATTGCCCTTTAAATTTTCTCTATCGGCAGTTTTACCAAGCGTATAAGTATTTGGATGTTCGAGAAGTATAAGAACGTCTTCAATTTCACTATTTAATCTTCTATTAAAAATTACTCTTTGAAGGTCCCAGGCCTCCTTGTAATCAATAAATCCTACATTAAAATATGTGAGTATCTTATTTTTCATTTTCTAATATTTTTAAGCATCTGCCGTTAAATGTGAATTGCCTCACCATAAGCATTTGCTGCCGCCTCCATAATAGCTTCCGAGAGAGTTGGATGAGCATGAATAGTTTTGATTAAAGATTCTCCTGTTGCTTCGAGTGAACGTGCAAGTGCTATTTCAGCTATCATTTCTGTAGCTTCACTTCCAATTATGTGTCCACCTAAAATTTCACCATATTTTTCATCAAAGATAATTTTAACGAAACCTTCTCTCTCGCCTATCGCGAATGCTTTGCCGCTTGCCATAAAAGGAAACTTTCCTATTTTAACTTTATACCCTTTTTCTTTCGCTTTTGCTTCAGTTAAACCAACGCTTGCAACCTGCGGCTGGCAGTATGTACATCCGGGAATGTTTTCATAATCAACAGGAGGATGAATAATTCCTTTAATTCTTTCAACACAATGAATTCCTTCAGCGGAAGCAACATGCGCTAACCAGGGAGGTCCAATCACATCACCAATTGCATAAATTCCTGGTATGTTTGTCTCATAACTTTCTTTATTTACCTTTATATGATTTTTCTCCACCTGCACACCCAATTTTTCCAAACCAATATCCTCAACATTTCCAACTACACCAATTGCATTTAAAACTTTTTCTGCGCTAAGTTCTTTTTTCTCACCATTAACATTTACTTTCAGTTTAACTTTGTTGTTTTTTGGTTCTGCTTTTTCTACAGTTGCATTTGTTAAAATATTTATTCCCCTCTTCTTAAAATTTTTCTCAAGTGCTTTTGAAACCTCTTCATCTTCAATCGGTAAGACATTTTTCATCATTTCAATAATCGTAACTTTTGTTCCGAGTACAGAATAAAAGTATGCGAACTCAACCCCGATAGCACCAGCACCAATCACTATTAATTCCTTTGGCAGTTTATCCAATATCATAGCCTCGGTACTTGTAATTATATTTTTTCTATCAACAGGAATTGCCGGAATGGATCTTGGACGAGCACCGGTTGCAATGATTATTTTATCTACTTTTATGGATTCAATTTCTTTACCTTTTTCATCCCTAATTTCAAGTTCATTTTTTGAGGCAAGTTTGCCAAAGCCTCTTATTCTATCTACTTTATTTTTTTTTACAAGCAGTTCAACATTATTTGTAATTTTATTAGAGATATCGCGGCTGCGCTTTATAATTCTGTTAAAATCGATATCAAGTGAAGTAGACTTAATTCCAAAATCATCGCCATGATTTTTTACCTGATCAAATATTTCTACATTTTTAAGCAGTGATTTCGTTGGAATGCATCCCCAATTAAGGCATATTCCGCCCAGATTATCTTTATCAATTACGACTGTGTTAAAACCAAGTTGTCCTGCACGGATAGCTGCTACATAGCCTCCTGGTCCACCACCTAGTATTGCTATATCATATTGTTTTTGCATAAGTTATGGGTACCATTTTAATTGAAGATGGGCAAATATAAGTAAGCAAATCCTAAAATGAAAACTTCAGAGGAGAAATATTGACTGACAGGTCAGTAAATCGAGTTAATATTATTTAGTGATACAAATATTATAGATAACTTCTTAAGATTTTCTCCTCAAATCTCAGATTTCGAAATCTACGGTAAATAATGATTAGTATTTCACAGCCTGTCCTTTTACAGGCATTGATGTATGGATTTGAACAATTTTCCATCCATCCGGTTCATTTTCTAGAACTCCAGTTGTTCGGATTCCATCAAAAGTGAACTCCTCGCCCTCTGATTCCACAAACCAGTTAACCTTCATATAAAACCATGCCTGGTGACCTGTGCCGCACATTTTTAGAATCTTATCCCTGACGGAGAGGTTAACAGTATTGAATGTTTCATATGCTCTTTTTTGAGCATCACCCATTGAATATTTGTCCACCCAAAGTTCATCTTCATCGGTTCCTAGAATTATAATATCCGGTTTGGCAGAAAAACACGAAAGGAGCTTTTCCAGATTCCTCTCTTCATGCGCTTTAACGAAGTTATCAAGGACTTGCATTACTTTTGCTCTTTCAGATTCTAAATCAACTCTCTGATCATCTGCGCAAGATGTGAATAAAAAAATTGAAAATGGAATTATTAAGACAAGCAGATTTTTCATGGCAGTCTCCTCAATTTTAGCAAAATTTATTATCGGGGAATCTATTTTATTGGAGGAAAAGAATTACTGCCGCTTTTCCCCGAAAGTGTAAATATAAACTTCTATTAAACTAACAAAATTTTAGTAATAATCAAGGTTATGTATAGTAAAAATGAAAAGTATAAAAAAAGCCTTCACTAAAGTGAAGGCTTCAACTAATTAAATTCTAAGCAAATAAGTTAAAAACCGTAATTAATTCCAATCATAAACCTTGGAATAAGTTTGGGTTGATTAACTGCATCATCAGCATCATTATAGGTGTAGTCTTCACGCGGATTAACATCATCACCATTTGGACTGTAGGAAGTATCGTGTCCTTTTAATGTTCCTTCAAAAAAGTAATCGGCGCCACCGCCAAATACCATGTAAAGATTCGGCATTAACGGAAACTGAGTTTCGATTCCGCCACCGAGTCCAAACTGGTTACTTGTTACATCAAAATCTTCATTACCGCCAACGTAATTAAAGTTTGCAGTAAACATTGAATATCGTGGACCTACATAGATATGAGAATTTGTAAATACATTTACTGGTATTAGCATATCAAATCTCATATCCCAAATCCAGCCCCTTTCTTGTGGGGTTCCATTTGTAGCGTTATTGATAAAAACTCTTCGCGCTACATCAGATTTGCCGGGTTCTACTGCTGTATAACCAACTCCAAAGCGTGCACTTAAAGGAAATCCACTCTGGAAACTTGAAATGGTAAAATTTAATTGACCTCCAAAACCACCGTTGTAGCCAAAGACCACGCCGCCGTAAAATTTTGGACCAAAGCTGTAATTTGTTCCATAGGTTTGGGAAAAAGAAATTGAAGAAAAGAGGAATAGAAAAACGAAGTTTGTTAATAGAGTGCTGCGCATTTATGTGTCTCCTGTTTTGTTTACTTACTTTAAGAAAAAGTTATAGCAGTATCTATCCCCAATGACACGCTGAATTATAATTATTTTTTTCGAATTATAAAACAACTTTATATTTATTAAGTAATTTTAGTGCCAAATATTTCCCATTTAGAATCAATTTGTGTTTGATAATAGTACATTTTTATCCCTGAGTATTTATAAAAAGCAATTAATAATTATCGATCATTTTATTTGACACCATTAATAATTCCTATCAACTTTATTCGATATTAATTTTTTCTATTATACTTTATTCTTGAATTTAAGATTAAAGCACCCTCAATTCCCATTCTTGAAAAAGAATTCTTCAAAAAACATCAAAAATCGAATAATAATCTACTACTAGCTAATGGCAGATAATTTGATAGTAAGTGGTAATAGAAATTCAATAGAAAGAAAATGCAAACAAATATATCAACGAAACCAGTTTATACAATTAGCACTGCAGCAAGACTGCTTGGGATTTCAATTCCCACTCTTCGAATGTATGAAACGGAAGGATTAATTATTCCATTTAAAAAATCTAGTAAACACCGTTTGTTTTCTGATGCCGATCTGGAGAGAATCCGCTGTTTAAGAAGAGCATTGAATGGTGGTAAAATGGGTCTAGAAAGTATACGACGAATGCTTGCAATCATTCCCTGCTGGGCAATTATCGAATGCACTGAAAAAGACAGAAAAAACTGCGAAGCATTTACAAGTTATGATAAGCCGTGCTGGATGCACAATCATAAAGATAACGTTTGCAGAGACAGAGACTGTAGAGAGTGCGAGGTATATAACAGTTTTAGCGATTGTAGCAGCTTGAAAGAAAAGTTTAAAGAATTAGTTCCACCTAAAAAATAATATCAATAAAAAAATAAAAGTAAAAAGATGAAAAAATTAGTAATACTCGGTGCCGGAACAGCGGGCACAATGATGTTAAATAAATTACATAATGTGCTAGATAAAAATGAATGGCAGATTACTATAGTTGATCAGCATGAAACTCATTACTATCAACCTGGTTTTTTGTTCATTCCATTCAACATTTACACCTGTAAAGATGTTATTAAACCAAAGAGAGATTTCTTTCCAACAGGTGTAAACGTAATAAATTCTGAAATAGATAAGATCGAACCGAAAGAAAATAGAGTTCTGCTTAAAGATGGACAGGTAGTCGGCTACGATCAATTAATAATTGCAACAGGTGCAAAAATAAAACCTGAAGAAACAGAAGGATTGAAAGAAGAACTTTGGTATAAAAGCATTTTTGATTTTTATACTGTGGAAGGTGCATGCGCTCTCCGCGATTTCTTTAAAAATTGGGAAGGCGGCAAGCTGGTAATTAACATTACCGAAATGCCAATTAAATGCCCGGTTGCACCATTGGAGTTTTCATTCCTCGCAGATTGGTTTTTTACTGAAAAAGGAATACGAGATAAAGTTGATATCCAATTTGTGACTCCTTTGCCTGGGGCATTTACACAGCCAAAAGCTTCCGCAATTTTGGGTGATTTTTTGGAGAAGAAGAATATTAAACTTAAAACTGAATTTGGAATAGCAAGAGTAGATGCTGAAAATAAAAAAATTGTTTCATGGGAAGAAGAAGAAATACCTTTCGATTGCTTGGTAACTATTCCAACAAACATGGGTGATGATGCGATTGAACGAAGCGGAATGGGCAATGAATTTAATTTTATACCAACTGATAAACAAACCTTAAAAGCATTGGAATACGAAAATATATTTGTTATTGGTGATGCAACCGATCTACCAAGTTCAAAAGCGGGTTCAGTTGCACATTTCCAGGCTGATATTTTATTAGAGAATTTTCTAAGTGTTGTAGAAGGCCGAGAACCAAATGAAAAATTTGATGGGCATGCAAACTGCTTTATCGAATCCGGCTTTGGTAAAGGAATTCTGATTGATTTCAATTACGATACCGAACCACTGCCTGGAAAATTTCCACTGCCCGGTGTTGGTCCATTTTCGCTTCTGGAGGAAACAAAGATGAATCACTACGGTAAAATTATGTTCAGATGGATGTACTGGAATTTTCTTATCAAAGGATTAGAACTGCCGATAGAATCACAGATGTCTATGGCTGGAAAGCGAGCTTAAAAATGGAAGAAGTAAAAACCCAAACACAAATTGATGAAATAAACAGCAAGCTGGATTTGATTCTGGAAGAGATTGAACTGCAGAAAAAACACAGACGTGAAATGGAAGATCTAAAGGACGATTTGTTCAGAGTTGGAAAAGATGTTTACGAAACTGCAGTAACAGAACTTGAAGAAGTTCACGATCATATAAAAACAGGAGATATCGTTCATCTCGGAAAAAAGCTTTTGAGAAATGTGAATAATCTTAACAGAGCATTTGATCAGCTTGAAAGTACCCGTGATTTTTTACACGATATTTCACCTCTCGTTCGGGAATCAATAATAGATACAATGAACAAAATGGATGAGTTTGACAGAAAGGGTTACTTCGAGTTCATCAAAGAATTGCAAAAAGCAGGAGATAACGTTGTAACATCATTTACACCAAACGATGTTAAACAGTTAGGCGAAAACGTAGTCACAATTTTGAATACAATCAAGAATCTCACTCAGCCCGATATGCTTCAGGCAATTAATAACGCTATTTCAGTTTACAAAAATATTGATGTTAAAGTTGATGAAAATATATCGCTATTTGGTTTGATGAGAGAATTAAATACACCTGAAGTAAAAAGAGGTCTGGCTGTAGGATTAAAATTCCTGAAAAATCTTGCATCGATAGAAGAAAATCAAGAAAAACTAATTAATATAAATAAAGAACAAATCAATTAAGGAGTAAAAATGGAAACTGTAGAATTAGTAGGAAAACAATTCGAACTTGACGATGATGGTCATTTAAAAAATCAAAGTGATTGGAATGAAGAAGTTGCAAAAGAATTTGCAAAGTTAGAAGGAATTGAAGAACTCAATGATCGTCATTGGATTGTTATAAACTTTATGCGAAAAGTTTACCAAGAGAAAGGTGACGCACCTTCAATCCGTAGATTAACCAAAGAAAGTGGTGTTGATACAAAAGAATTATATGCGCTTTTTCCAAAAGGTCCGGCTAAAAAAGCTGCTAAAATTGCCGGTCTTCCAAAACCAAAAGGTTGTATATAAAAAAGAAAGGGGAATAAAATGGCAGAGCCAATTGAAAAAGTATCAATCATTGTATCACGTGGTTCGCTTGAAGGAGTCTATCCAGGATTGATTATGGCTAACGGAGCAAGAATGGAGGGTATTGAGGCAACTTTGTTCTTCACTTTTTTCGGACTGGATGCAATTATAGATAATCGTATGGACAATCTTAGTGTGGCAACCGTTGGTAATTCTGCAATGCGAATGCCTGGAGGATTAAAGATGCCAACCTTTTTGGGTGCAATTCCCGGGATGTCAAAGTTTGCAACAGTTATGATGAAAAAAGAAATGGAAAAAATAGACATTCCTCCAGTTCGTGAATTTGTTGAACTTATTCATGATTCAGGTGGTGAGTTGTACGCATGCAAAGCAACTGTTGATATGTTTCACTTAAATAAAAAAGATTTCTGCCCTCAGGTTTCAGAAATTATTTCCGTTGGGGAATTTTATGAAAAATCTGCAGGTGCAAAAATAATTTTCACTTAGAAAATCCTCAAATTAAAATTTAATTAACTATACTCTAATTATTATAGGGGTCACTATAATGGTTCGTCAAAATATTAAGATTGCAGTATTAACTTTAACTGCAACTGTTTTTTTAACAATTAACCTTTTTGCAACTGATGGTTACTTCAGACATGGCTATGGGATAAAGTATTCTGCATTAGCTGGTTCTGGTGTTGCAGTTCCGCTGAGTTCGCTTGGCGCAATTACAAATCCTGCGGGGTTAGCATTCGTTCCGACTCAGTATAATTTTAACATTGCATTCTTTAGTCCAATGCGAGAATATACTGTAACTGGAAATCCATCCGATCCAAATCAATTTCCAGGTACATTCGGATTGCAACCAGGAACAATAGAAAGCGAGACAAAATTATTTGTATTTCCAACTCTTGGAGCAAACTGGAAAATAAATCCAACAATGGCTGTTGGACTTGTTGTATACGGAAATGGCGGAATGAATACTGATTATCCAACACAAACATTCTATGATCCAAATTCACCGAGTACCGGTGTGAACTTAGAACAATTGTTTGTTGGTGCTACGTATGCCATTGAATTTATAAAAGATCATTCACTTGGTGTTACTGCTTTATTTGCATGGCAGAAGTTTCGTGCAAAAGGTCTTGCTTCTTTCTCTGCTTTCTCAAGTGATCCGGCAAACCTAACTGGAAATAGTAATAGTATTTCTACAGGTTTTGGTGGAAAAGTTGGTTACCAGGGGCAGTTCGGAAATATTATAAGATTAGGTGCATCATTTCAAACGAAAATGTATATGAGTGAATTTGATAGATACAAAGGTTTATTTGCTGAAATGGGAGGTTTTGATATTCCCGCAAATTGGCAAGCTGGAATTGCTGTGATGCCCAATAAAGAACTTACACTAATGCTGGATGTACAACAGATTCTTTACAGCGGGGTTAAATCTATTGCCAATCCTATGGATCTAGTTAACAACTCGCCTAGTCTTCCAAACGGAACTCCTAATCCTAACTTTCAACCTTTAGGAACGAATGAAGGATGGGGTTTTGGTTGGGAAGATATGACAATTGTTAAGTTTGGAGCAATGTATGAATTGCCACAAAACTGGACTTTGTATGGTGGTTATTCTTATGGCAAACAACCAATTCCCGAAGCTGAAGTGTTATTTAATATTTTAGCTCCAGGAACAGTTGAACATCACATCACACTTGGTTTATCTAAAATGTTCTGCAACTCTCAAGAAGTAATGATTGCACTTATGTATGCACCAGCAGGAAATGTAAAAGGCAATAATCCCTTAGATCCTCCAAGCCAGCAAACAATTGAACTTCAAATGAGTCAATTTCAAGTAGAAGTTGGATACGCTTTCAGTTTAGTTCAATAAAAAATAAATTAACTCAGGGCATCGTTGCAGATGCCCTTTTTTTATGAAGTAAATACAATAAAAAGGGAATGAATATGTATCGCTTAACAATTTCAATAACATTGCTACTTCTTAGTTTTGTTATTTATGCCGACGATGTTGAACATGGTATGTATATGCTCACAGTGAAAAATGCAAAAGGTGATTTTAATCAAATTAACTCATTTGTTGTTAAATCAATTGAATCATCAGGATTTAGAATACTTGCTGACCGTGATGTATCAACTCCAGATAACGTTAGGGAAGAGGGTGAGGATCTTTGCGGTTACAAAGGAAAACTAATCGTTTTTACAAATGATGACTATATAAATATGCTTACTTCCTTTGGAAACAAGTATTTAGTTGCTTCCTTTTTACGAATAGGAATTCACGAAACAAACGAGGGTATTCAGATCATAATTGCTGATCCTGAAACAATTAATAGAATTATTTTTAATGATTTAGATGACGAAAATTATGAAAAGGCAGTCATGAAAACCTTGCCATTTAAGTCTAAAATTATTACTACCCTTCATTCGTTAAAATTGGGAACAAACGTCGAGGAAATCCGTGATCCTAAAAGGAGTACTGAAGATCTGCGGGAGGCATCTAGAGATATGTTCATGATGGTTGGACCGATGACTTTTTTTGATGATGAAGATCAGTTCCCAAAAATTTATTCTCAGAAAAATGAAAATGGTAGTCAAGGACTTGAAAATTTAAAACAAAAAATGTTCAAGAATATAGAAAATTTTCAACCGACTGAAGATGATACAGAATATCGCTGGACAAAAGAACCAAAAGAAGATTTGAAGTGGAAAGTAGTTGGTAAAGTTATTTCACCTGATAAAAAAGCAATTATGTTCGGATTGACACGTAACCGGACGGAAGCAGTTTCATTCTATATTGTAGGTGATGAAACTGAAGAAAATAAATGTCCAGGGCTCGATCATTTAACTGCATATCCGATTGAAGTTTTATTGATGATTGATGATGGAGAAGATGTAGTTTATACTCCGAGAGAAATGTTCAGAATGGATATGTATTTCTGGGATGCAGGTATGGGTGCGTTTATGAACCATATGAGTATGCCGGACATTCTCGATGAGTCTATTTACAAAGCTCTGTTTGCAAAAGAAAAAGATTAAATGTGTTTTAACTAATCTCTTAAAAGGTCTGTCCTCCTAAAAGATTGACCTTTTAAGTTTTTATCCTTCCATTCATTTTCCAATATTTGTTAGAATAATTTTCATTTGATGAGCATTTCTCTGCAAAACAATTTATTACAATCCAATAAAACTGATGACAGCACCAGGTTATTAAAAATAACTGCTCTCTGGGCTTTCAGCGAATCTGCTTTTGGTGGAATTTTACACGCACTCACTATTCCGCTTCGAGGATTATTTATTTCTTCAGCCGCAGTCCTTTTCATTTCATTGATTGCTCTGTTTTCCAAAAACAGTAAAGATATTTTAAAGTCAACTTTAATTGTAATTCTTATTAAAGCTGGAGTTAGTCCATACTCCCCTCTTGCCGCTTATCTTGCTGTTACACTACAGGGTGTTTTGGGATATTTATTATTCTCCACAAAGAAGTTTTATAAAATATCTTCTCTTCTGCTAGGATTATTAGTTTTATTTTTTTCCGGAATGCAGAAGATAGTTATCCTTACAATTCTATTTGGAAATACACTGTGGGAATCGCTGGATATTTTTATTAAACAGGTATCAATTGAAATATTTAATATTCATCATCCTGAGATTAACTACGGGTATGTAATTATTGGAACTTACGTTATGCTACATCTTGTTGCAGGATTATTTATAGGAATTTATGCAGGAAAGCTTCCGCAAAAAATAAGTTATTATAAAAACCATTTTCTATCCTTTATAGATACCGAGAATGGTGAAGATATTCCCAAAAAGGAAAAAAGGAAAAAGAAAGGCTGGTTTTTACGACCTACTGGAGTATTTGTAATAGCCTTGTCAATCGGAGTTATTATTCTTTCTTATTTATCACCTGAACTAAAAGATAGTGTAGCGCTGTCGGTTGTAATTATGCTTGTCAGATCGCTGGTTATTACCTTTGTATGGTTGGTGATAGTTGCCCCGATTGTAAAAAAGATCTTTCAGAAATTTCTTGTAAAGAGAAAGTCAAAGTATTCTAAAGACTTTGAAGAAATTATATCAATGTTTCCAGAGTTTAAAGAAATTGTTAATTACTGCTGGAAACATTCTAGCAATAGAAAAGGAGTAAAAAGAATTCGCTATTTCCTGTCGACATCTTTTTATTATTTATTGTTGAGTAAATAGCCGAATCCCTTTCACTGTACTATAGATTTTGTGAATCTTATTTTTATACTCATCATCAAATCCAACAAATAAAATAATAATTATACGCATTATACCTTTTTATACTAAACCTATGAATTACGAAGTAAAAGATTTTCAAAAAGAAGTAATCGAAAAAAGTTATGATAAACCTGTGCTAGTTGATTTTTGGGCTGAGTGGTGTGCTCCGTGCAAAATGCTAGGGCCGGTTATCGAAAAACTTGCTGAAGAAAACAAGAATGATTGGGAACTGGTAAAAGTAGATACTGAAACTAACCAGGAGACAGCTGCAAATTATGGTGTGAGAGGAATTCCAAATGTAAAACTTTTTAGAAATGGTGAAGTGATAAACGAATTCACAGGGGCATTGCCTGAACCAGCAATCATAGAATGGTTAAAAAAATCCATACCAAGCAAATTTGCAGACCAGATTGAGCACGCCACAGTACTTTTGGAAAAAGGAAATACAACCGATGCAAAAATTATTTTGGAGGACGTGCAAAAGGGAGATATAAACAACAACGATGTTAAAATTTTACTTGCTAAAATATTGTTTTTTGAAGATCAGAAAGAAGCATCGAGACTCATTGAAAATGCAGATGGAAATCTGGACAACATTGAACTCACACAAGCTATGAGCACACTAGCAGAATTATTAAATCGTGATATAAGTTTATTTCCTGAATCTGACGTTAAACAAGAATACAGATCGGCAATAGAAGATATCAGGAGTCAAAATTTCGATTCAGCATTACAAAAATTCATTAATGTTATTAGAAAAGATAGGAATTACGATGACGATGGTGCACGGAAAGCCTGTATTGCAATTTTCAAATTTTTAGGTGAGAACAATCAAATCACGTTAAAGAACCGAAGAGATTTTGGAAGTGCGTTAAATGTATAGAACTATTTTTAATTAAATTGATAAAATTCCGCAAGAGAATTCGGATTGGCAAGAGCATCTTTATTCTCAACGTTTTCACCATTTAAGATTTTTGATACAGCTATTTCAACTTTTTTACCACTGATAGTTCTTGGTATTTCTTTCACTTTGTAAATTTCTGATGGAACATGTCTTGGCGTAGCTTTTTTTTTCAGGTCCATTTTGATTTTATCTATAAGTGCTTTATTTAACTTTAATCTTTGTTTAAGAACAACAAATAAAATTATCTTTTCATCACCGTTGAACTTCTTACCTACAACAATACTGTCAGCAACTTCATCCAACTCTTCAACAATCCGATAAATTTCAGCGGTGCCGATACGAACACCACCAGGATTTAAAGTTGAGTCAGATCTTCCGTATACAATTATTCCTCCATTCGGCTTTATTTTAATATAATCGCCGTGACTCCATACTCCTGTGAACTTTTCAAAATACGCTTTTTGATATTTTTTCCCATCTTTATCATCCCAAAAATAGATGGGCATTGAAGGAAAAGGTTCTGTGCAGACTAATTCACCTTTTTCATTAAATACTGATTGCCCTTTTTCACTAAAAGCCTTTACACTCATTCCAAGTCCTGCACATTGTATTTCTCCGGGATAAACCGGCAATGTTGGATTGCCAAGCATAAAACAGGAGACTATGTCTGTACCGCCGGAGATTGAGGATAATTGTAAATCAGACTTTATATTTTTATAAACCCAATTAAAAGTATCTTTGGGTAATGGAGAACCGGTAGAAAGAATTGCTCTTAATGAACTAAGATCGAACTTATCTTTTGGGGAATAATTTTTCTTAATAAAAAATGATAGATATTTTGGAGAAGTACCAAAAACAGATATCCGATTCTTTTCATTTTTCTTCCACAATACATCATTGTCTGGATAAACAGGATTTCCATCATATAGAAATACAGTTGCTCCCACCTGAAGAGAACTGACCAGCCAATTCCACATCATCCATCCACAGGTGGTATAATACGTAATAATATCATTTCGTTTTAAATCTGTATGAAGTGCATGTTCCTTAAAATGCTGCAGCAAAGTTCCACCAGCACCGTGCACCATACATTTAGGAAGTCCGGTTGTTCCTGACGAATACATTATATAAACTGGGTGATTGAAAGGCAACTGTTCAAACGATATTATATTTGAGTTAAAGTCTAATAACTCATTAAAATATAAATATTTAGAATTAGATAGATTAAATATATTCTTGCTTATACTATTCTGTGCTAATTCCTGATAATGTGGAATTAGAATAACTCGTTGAATGTCTGCAATTTGAGATACAATTTTTTCAACTTTTTCTCGACAGTTTATATGCTTTCCATTGTATTGATATTCTTCAATCGCAAATAAGACTTTCGGTTCAACTTGTCCAAAACGATCTAGCACACCCTGTATTCCAAAATCTGGGGAGCACGATGTCCATACTGCTCCAATACTCGTAGCTGCAAGCATTGCAATTATAGCTTCAGGTATATTAGTTACAAATCCAGCAACTCGATCACCTTTTTTCACACCAAGTTCCTTAAGCCCTGAACTACAAGCGGAAACAAGATTGTAAAATTCCTTATAAGACAATTGAACATCGGTTTTATCTTCCCTGCTGGAAATTATTGCTATTTTATCATCTCTATATCTCAAAAGATTTTCAGCAAAATTAAGTTTTGAGCCTTCAAACCATTTAGCACCGGGCATTATTCTTTTATCAAGAACCTTGAGGTACGGATTAGAATGAATTAATCCACTATACTTCCAAATCGATTCCCAAAAGGTTTCAATTTCTGTAACACTCCAATTATGCAATTCAGAGTAAGTTGAAAAAGAAAGATTATATTCTTTCTTTAGGAACTTTTTAAATTTTGAAAGGTTAGATTTTTTTATTTGTGCTTCAGAAGGAATCCAGAGTGGTTTTTCGATTTTTTCTTTCATAATAAAAAACTCACTGTTTAAGTGAGTCTGTCAAATAATTAAATTTCGATAATTAACTAAACCATTTTTACGTACAAAGCTGCATTCCAGGCATAGTTCATATCGTTATTTAGCAGCGCACATTTAGCAGCAAGTTCTAAATTTCTCTTTTCATTGTCATTTATTTTTACTGCAGCTTTAAGCATCTTTTTATATTCGTTCAATCGCTGATAGCGTAAAAAAGCTTCAATATTATTTTCGAAGTTATCCTGTTTCTCATCTATTACTTTTTGAATAAACTCTTTTACACTTTTATCATCCGGAAATGATTCGGAATTTCCAAACTTTCCGAGATCATTTGCTGAATAAATCTCAGATTCTCTAATATGTTTAGGGATTTGATCGTATCCAATACATTTTTTACCAATCGGTTTTTCAACTTCAAAAACTCCATTTCCCGCACGCGAATAAAAATTACCAGACATTCGGGCAACCAAATCAATTTTTAAAGGATCAATTACTCCATTGGTAAACAAATCATCAGCTACATGAAATTTTAATACTTCACAAATTGCCAGGTTTGCTGCTGCTCCACCATCACCATAACTTTTCATTTCAATTAATTTACATTCTATTTGAAAAGGAGATTCTTTCACGCGCTTCGGTTTAACCAAATCAGAATCAATTGGGGTTAAGCCTGATTTTACAAATTCATCAACATCAGTTGCATACTCTGCTGAAGCAAGACTGATCTGCTCCACCATTGAATGAGTTACTGCTTGAATAACACATTCTTTCGTATCAATTAAATTGTTGTACGTATCTTTAAATGTTGCATCCCTTCCTCGGCGTGAAGGTGAAAATGCAACAACAGGTGGATTAGCTCCAAAAGCATTAAAAAAAGAATATGGTGATAAATTGTTTATTCCATCTTTTGAGATTGTTGATGCAAGCGCAATTGGTCGGGGTGCAACGCCGCCTAATAAAAGTTTGTGCACTTCCGGAATTGATAAATCCTTAGGTTCGTAGTGAAGCATTTTTATACGTTCTTCTTTTTTTCTAATATTGACCGGTCTTTTTTTCTTTTTACTATTGAATTTTTTAGAACACCGAGACCGGATATTTCAAGTTCAATTGTGTCACCATCTTGTAACCAGATTGGGGTAAATTCTTCTCCCTTTTCTTTTGCTTCCAATGCCCAGGTTCCGTTTAGTTCAAGATAGCATCCTGTGCCCACTGTTCCCGAGCCAATAACATCACCCGGGAATAATCTAACTCCGTAGGAAGCACGCTCTATTATTTCTGCAAAAGTCCAGTTCATATCCTTCATATTACCATCAGAAATTAATTTCCCGTTGTGCTTTGCAGTCATTCGCAAATCGTACTTGTTCCCAAAATCAGTACTAATTTTATTTTGCTCCAGCTCATCCGGTGTTACCAGCCAGGGACCAATTGATGTTGCAAAATCTTTCCCCTTCGCCGGACCAAGATTAAGTTTCATTTCTTCCATTTGCAATAATCGGGCAGAAAGATCATTCATGATCGTGTAACCGGCAATGAATTCATCAGCTTCTGCTGCAGAAATATTTCTTCCCTCTTTGCCAATCACTATTGCAGCTTCAAGTTCAAAATCAAGTTTTTGAAGATGGTCTGATTCAACTCTTATCTCCCCTTCTCCAAAAATTGCATTGTGGTTTGTAAAATAAAAAACCGAATATTGGTCGAATTCAGGAATCATTTCAACACCACGGTTTCTTCTGGCTGTAGCAACATGCTGTCTGAATGCATAGCCGTCTCTGCAGGATGGTGGATTAGGAATCGGTGCAAGTAATTTTGAATTTTCATCATCAACAAAAGAAGTGATTTTACCCTCTTTTATTGCTTCTTGAACTTTGTTTACGTTTCCCAACATTTCCTTTCCACCGCGTAATAATCTTCTCATACGTCGAGGAATATTCAATCCTAAACCTGCGGCACATTCCTTTAAATCATAAATCTTTCCTTCTATAATTATTCCGGTTCTGGCTTTTTTCTTAGTAGTGTATGATACAAGTTTCATTCTATGCTTTTCTTTAGTGATTAATTATTTTTTTTCCAACCAGGATTGGCTGTAAGATTCAGTCATTGTTTCTTTTACATTTTTTGTAACCTGCAAAGGTTGGAATGTATCAATCATAATTGCATATTCATTGGTTTCTTTCTTACCAATTGATGCTTCAGTCTTTCCAGGCTGTGGTCCGTGAGGAATTCCCATTGGGTGTAAAGTGATGGAACCCTTTTTAATTCCTTTTCTTGACATAAAATTTCCATCTACATAATATAATACTTCATCGCTATCAACATTTGAGTGATAATATGGTGCTGGAATTGAATCTGGATGAAAGTCATACAATCGAGGGACAAAGTTACAGACTACAAAATGCTGAGTTGTAAAGAGAAGATGCGCTGGAGGAGGTAAATGAATTTTGCCAACTTTAGGAGCATATTCCTTAATATTAAAAGTATATGGATATAAAAATCCATCCCAACCTACAACATCAAACGGGTGATGCGGAACAAAATACTTAAAAAACCTATTTCTAACTTTTAAGACAAGTTCAAATTTTCCCTTTTTATCAATCGGATCCATAAATTCAGGAACAATAAAATCACGCTCATAATACGGTGCATCTTCTGTTAGCTGTCCATATTCATTGCGGAAATGCTTAGGAATATCAAAAGGAGTTGAAGACTCAACAATAAACAATTTTGTTTTTTTATAATTCTTGAATTTTAATTGATACGTTGTTCCTTTTGGAACAATTATATAATCCCATTCCTTAAAAGGTAAAAGACCATACTCAGATAAAAATTCTCCACTACCCTTATGAATAAAAAGTAATTCATGAGCATAACTATTTCTGAAAAAAATATCAGTATCTTCTGTCGGATGAGCAGTTGAGATTATGCAGTTATCATTTTTTAAAAATTCGTTTCTTGAAGTAATAAAGTTTCCATCACTTTTTTTATTATCAGTAAAGAAGTGATAATATTGCAATAATGCATTCGACCATTCGTTTAACTTTCTATGTTTTATTTCATCTATCTTTTCAACCTGAGTTGGCGTATAGAGATGATATTTATTTGAGTAAATTCCCGAAAAACCCCTTGTGCTGAATAGCTCTTCCCTATGGAGCGATTTTCCATCATCTTTATAAAAAGTTGTATGTCTTTTCGGAGGAACTTTTCCTACTTTAACATAAAATGGCATCTATACCTCCAATAAAAAATTTCAAAAGTTTTATTTTGTTTTATCCAAACTTCCGCGTTGTGCCTGGTCTCTTTCAATTGATTCAAAAAGAGCCTGAAAATTACCTTGCCCAAAACCCTGTGCGCCTTTTCTTCTTTGAATTATTTCATAGAAAAAAGTGGGTCTGTCACCAATTGGTTTTGTGAATAACTGAAGAAGATATCCTTGCCCTTCTAAATCACAAAGGATACCATATTTTTTTAGTTCATCAATATCTTCGGTTACTTCCATACCTTTTTCTTTTAAAACATCGTAATAAGTATCCGGCACCGACAGAAATTCCATTCCGTTTTTACGCATAGCAGCAATGGTCTTAATAATATCTTTAGTAATTATCGCAACATGCTGAATTCCTGAACCAAGATATTCATCGATGTATTCCTCAATCTGTGATCTCTTTAAACCTTCATAAGGCTCGTTAATGGGATTTTTAACTGCAGGACCTTCTGTAGATCTGACAACTTTTGAAAGAAGTGCGGAATATTGAGTAGAAATGTCGCCGGGACCGAAATCAATAAATGTTTCAAAGTTTAAACTTTTATTTAAATAGTTTGCCCAAAGATCCATTTCATTTGTACGAACATTACCAACAATATGATCAATCGCTTGAAGCCCGGTTTCTTCTGTATGAATTTCAATATTTTGTATTGGTTTTCCGTAACCAGGTTTAAATAATCCGTTGTAGTTATCACGATTAACAAATACTATCTCTGCATCATCATACAGTTTTAAAGCTGCTTCTTCAACAAAACCATTCTCGTTTTCAGTTTTAACCAGTTCCCAGGCTGGAATTGCACCATTCTTTATCGCAACGTCAAAAGCTGTTTGTACGTCTTTTACTTTCAACGACCAGCGTTTAACTCCATCACCGTGTCGATCAACAAAAGAGTATATTTCATATTTCTTAGGATTTATTGCAGATGTAATAACAACTCGCAAATTGTTTTGTTCTAAGTAGTATGATATTTTTCCCTTTACACCCGTTTCTGGGCCGAGATATCCGGTGATTTTCATTCCCATTGCTTTGGCATGCCAGTAAGCCCACATTTTTGCAGAACCTACATAAAATTCTACATAATCGTATCCAAGCAATCCTAATTGATCCGCCATTTAAGATCTCCTAAGTTTAATTTTTCGCGTGGTAAATTGGGTTCAAATTTAAGTGAATTAACACTTAGAGTAAAGTAAAGATAATAAGAATTAAATCCTGAATAAATCCGAATTAAATTATACAGTTATATTGAATCTAAAAGAAGAAAGTTTTCAGACTCTCGGGTAATAATTTTTGCAAGATTCTTTTTTTTGAACTTACAAGTTTTTAGCAACGGACAAACAGAACAAAGCGGTTTTTGGGCTTTGCATATTTCCTTGCCCAGCTTTATTAAATTTGTATGAAATTGATGTGCAGTCCCATCCGACAAATGACCATCAATCTCATAAAAAGTTTTTTCAGGTGAAGCGGTCCGAACTAATCCAATACGATTTAAAGTTCTATGAACGTGAGTATCAACGGGGCAAACGTTTCTATCTAATGAAAAAAGCAAAACACAACTAGCAGTTTTAATTCCTATTCCATTGATGGATGTTAAATGGTTTAAAATATCTTTATCGTTTAGCTTTTTAATGTAATTTAGATTTAGCCTGCCTTTTTTTTTCTTAAGTTGATTGAAAAAGTTTTTAATTGCTGCAGATTTCTGTTTACCGAGTCCAGCAACTTTAATTGCATTTTCAATTTTATACCTTGGTGCATCGGCAACTTCCTGCCAGACTTTAAATTTCTTTTTCAGATTTTTATACGCCTGATAGGAATTTTTATCATTTGTATTTTGAGAGAGAATTGTTGCAATGAGTGCATCAACTGGATTAGGTAATTTCTTCTGACGATCGGGTATTCCAAAGTGTTTAACTAATAGATAGTTTAATCTTTTAATTTGTTGTTTCAAATCGTTCTCATATTTTCATTATTAGTATCATAAATTTAAAGCCAAAAAATCAATTACCAAATATTTATCTTTGATATTGTTAATTAGAATTACTCTAAGATAATAGGATTGTTATGAGCACCTTAATGACAAGCATTTCTGGAATTAGGGGAATTGTTGGTGACGGGTTAGACCCGGAGACAATTGTGAAGTACGTAAATGCTTATGCAGATTTTATAGAAAAAGGAAAAGTTGTAATAGGAAGAGATTCACGAATTAGTGGTGAAATGTTTAAAGAAATCACCGCCGGAGTTTTAATGGCAAAGGGCATCAATGTTATAGACATTGGAATTTGTCCTACACCAACAGTTCAATTCAATGTGAAAGAATTGAATGCGGATGGTGGAATAGCAATTTCAGCAAGCCACAATCCAAATGAATGGAATGCACTAAAATTATTAAATGGTGAAGGACAAGTTTTATCACCCAAAGAATATAAATCTATGATAAATAATTTGGAGGAGAGCCAGGCAACATTTAAAAGCTGGAATGAAATTGGAAAAAGAACTGAATTTTCAGAGGGATTAAAAAATCACATTGATGCAATTCTCACTTTAAGTTTCCTTGATTTAGAATCAATCAGGAAAAAGAAATTTAAAGTTGTAGTTGATTGTGTAAATGGTGCAGGTGCTTATTGTGTGCCGGATTTTTTAAGAAATTTTGGCTGCGAAGTTGTTGAAACAAATTGTGAGAAAAACGGAATGCTTGTTCCCCATCCTGAACCTCTTCCTGAAAACATTAAGAAAGCACTAAAAAAAGTAATTGAAGTAAAAGCGGATTTGGGAATTGTCGTTGATCCGGATGTAGACAGACTGGTTTTGATTACAGAAAAAGCCGAACCATTTATCGAAGAAAACACAATTACACAGGTAGTTAAGTTTATTCTTTCCAAGCAGGCTGGTAATGTTGTAGTTAATTTATCTACAACAAGAGCAGTAGACGATGTTGCAGATAAATTCGGTGCAGAAGTCTTTCGTTCAGCCGTTGGTGAGGCAAATGTGGTGAAAAAAATGAAAGAAGTTGATGCAGTAATAGGTGGAGAAGGAAGTGGAGGAGTAATTTACCCGGATCTTCATTTTGGAAGAGATGCGCTATGTGCAATTGCAATTACACTTCAGCATTTAACAGAGTTTGGAGAATCAATTTCAAAATTAAAAGAATCACTACCAGAGTACTTTATTGTGAAAAAGAAAATTGAAGTAAAAAGTGAACCTGAAAAAATTATAAATACAGTAATTAAAGAATTTAAAAATGCTAAAATTAACACTGAAGACGGAGTTCGAGTAGATTTCGAAGATCATTGGGTACATTTTAGAAAATCGAATACAGAACCAATTATTAGAATAATTGTTGAGGCAAATACTAAAGAAAAAGCAATAGTATTATCGGATAAGTATCTTCAGATAGTTTCAAGAAGGCAGGTTGATTAATATAGTTTTTCACGTTTTTGAATGAACCGTAGAAGTGCTTTATCATAGGGATCTGAAGTAATAACTAAGTTATAATCTATGTTTGAATTCAGACATTCATTTTTTATTCGATTTGTAAATTCATTCATTGCTTCCTTATAAGCCTTTTGAATTTGATAAGGCTGAGTCGTCATCTCTTCATCATTTTCCAAATCCTTAAATATTGCATCTTTACCAAATGCAAATGTTTTTTCTATTGGGTCTAATATTTGAAAGACAATCACTTCATTTTTTTTGTATCTGAAATGTTTTAATGCCTTTAGTACAGAATTTATATCATCAAACAAATCTGAAATGATTATAACCAAACCACGCCTGTTGATTTTCTCTGCTGATTCATTTAAAGCTGCGGCGGTATTAGTTTTTTCTGATGCTTTTGCTGCAACAAGATTTTTTAATATTTGCGGCAAATATGCACGTGAAGATTTTGGTGGAATAAATTTTTTAATTTTTTCAGCATATAAAGTAAGTCCAACCGCATCCTGCTGATGAATCATCAGGTAACTTAGTGCTGCGGCAAGTGTTGATGCATATTCAAGCTTAGCAAGATTTTTTCCGGAAGCGTAACTCATAGAATTGCTCGTATCTAAAAATATGTAGCTCCTAAGGTTGGTTTCCTCTTCGTACTGCTTTATAAAGAACTTTTCTGTCTTGCCAAAAACCTTCCAATCAATATCCTTTAGATTATCTCCTTGCATATACGCACGATGTTGTGAAAATTCTACACTGAATCCATGGTACGGACTTTTATGCAATCCAACCATAAAACCTTCAACTACAAGTCGTGCTTTTAATTCGAGTGAGTTTAGTTTAGATACAAAGGCAGGATTAAGATAATTTTTATAATTACTAGAAACCTGCTGCATTAATTTTCTTTTGCTACATTTTTTCTTAAAATTTCTTCAGGACTTAATCCCATATTTTCCACTTCTTCTTTTGCAGAGGCTGCGAGTTCGTGGTTCGGATATTTTTCGAGAAATAAATTATAAGTTTCTTTTGCTTTATCATAGTTGTTTAGTTCATTTGCCAAAACAAAACCAGACATAAACAAACCTGTTGGAGCATAATTGCTTTCGGGATAATCATCATAAATTTTTCTAAATAAGCTTGACGCTTTTTCAAGAGATTCAGTATCACTTAAATTTTTTATCAGCTTATTTTGATAAACAGATGCTAATTGATTTATGACTTCGGGAGCTTTTTCATTATTTGGATACTCATCAATAAATTTTTCAAAAAGCACTACAGATTCAGGGATTTTATCCTCTTTAAGATTTGTATTTGCTTCAGTTAAAAGTTCATCTGCAGATTTTTTACTTCCGCAGCTAACTAAAAAAATTAATAGAACTAGTGATACTAATTGTTTCATTTATATAACCGTTATTGTTAAAAATAAGCGACTAAAATTATCAATTCCTAACAGAAGTAACAATGAACTATTGGTTACCATTGTATCAAAAAAAAGCCGATTCTTGAACAGAATCGGCTTTTTGCAGAAATTTTCAACTATTACTTCGTCAAAAGCATTTTTTTGACTTGAGTAAAGCTGCTTCCATCAATTCCTTCAGTATCAATTCTGTAGAAGTAAACACCACTATTTAAGAGTAAAGCATCAAATGTAAATACATGGTTTCCAGCAGTTAACTGTGAATTTACTAGTTCACTTACTTCCTGTCCAAGTACATCAAATACTTTAAGTGTTACCTTAGCATCTGCAGCAAGGTTAAATACAATTTTGGTACTTGGGTTGAATGGGTTTGGATAATTCTGTTCAAGCGAATAGAATACAGGAGCACCTAATTCAATTTCCACTACCTCGGAATAACTGTAACTTCCATCGAGATCTACCTGCTTCAGCCTGTAATAGTTTACACCAACTTCAGAATTAACATCTGTGAATGAATATTCCTGAGGTTCAGTTGTTGTACCTGAACCATTAATAAACCCAATTGCTCTGAACTCAGTTCCCGTTTTCTTCTCAACTTCAAATCCAAGGTTATTGGTTTCTGTAGAGGTACTCCATTTCAGCATAATATTTTGATCAACAACATATGCTGTAAAAGATGTAAGTTCTACAGGAATTGTTCCCGGAGGTAATATTTCTGAGTACATTCTTGGAAGTAATTGATACCCATCATCATATACTCCGGAACTTGAAGTAAACTGTGATCCGAATCCGATGACATCTTTAGGCCAACTTGGTTCGGGATTTTCGTCTAAATCAGTTTCTTTGTCAATACGCATAATTATTGTATCCATCGCCGCATCTTGAAGTACGAAGTTTGCATTACTTCCACTCGTTGGCCAAGCATTCCAAGGTCCAGATGAACTTAAACTAACGAAGCCCAAAAGTTCTCCTTCATACATTTCTGGATTTGCATAATATGTACTTAGAGTAAGTAAAATAAAGTCGGGTAATGCTCCGCCTGTACCCTGAAATACAACGCTTGATGAGCCATCACCTAAAGGTTCAATTTGAGTTAAACCTCTAAATTGTCCAATCTCACCTGTAACTTGTAGAATATCTCCCATATTATACTCTGGGCCTGCGTATCCAAATTTTATGGATGTAATACCACCTGTTCCATCATGTAGAACGTAATTGAAATTACCTGTATTATAGTTGATTGAGGACACTGTACCTGCAACAGTAACAGTATCACCAAGTCTGTCAGGAATAAAGTCATTGTCTAAATCTTCTCTTGCTTCGGCAATTGTAAGAATGGTTGGGCCACTTGCACCTGTAACCTCAAATAAATCCAACCCAACATAGTTTGAATTATTTCCTGAAGGTCCACCATCTGTGATATAGTATTGAATAGCAAATCTAATGTTTCCAGTATGGTTAAATGTACCAACCCACTGTGCCCAACCAGTTTCAGAGACAAGATATCTTCCCCAGGTCTGATCAAAATCTCCAGGTGTTATACCTGCGTTTGTTGCATAACGAACATAGATAGAATCATCAAATGGATTTGCATCAGGAGACCTATGCCAAAACTTTAATGTATCGCCTGATGAAACAGCGATTTCGGGTGAAATTAACCACTGATCAATTAAGAAACCATTTGCACCCTGATAATTAGTGAATGTATATCCGGTATCAGGACCCTCGTATGCTGCAAAGACAACAGGATCACCCTGAGCAAAAGGCGGTTGTGTTCCGCCACCATCCTCGTTGAGAATTACCCAGCCCCTGGCTTCTAATCCAGCTACTGAGTTAACGCCATTCATATCATCAAAGAATATTCCTGATTCGCTTCCTTGACGATTAATAGGTGATTGATGTTTGTTAATTGTTTCATCCCTCTGGTTATTATTCTGTGCAAAAAGCAGACAACCAAATAGAAAAGACATGAAAACAACTGAAAGCAATTTATGCATAGCACCTCCGATTGAAATGAATTGAATTAATTTATTGGATAAGAATTTATAGCAAAAATTTTAAAATTTTCGTTTAGAAAGTAAGAAGTTAAAGCTCCTTAACATTTACACCTTAAGTTTGTGAAATTTCGACTTTTAGTCAACAAATAAATTTAAAATAATTGGTGAGTGCACTTTTCTTCCAAAAAAAAGCCCGATACAAACAATATGCATCGGGCTTACAATAGAATTTATAAATCTATTTGGTTAACATCATTTTTCTTACTTCAAAGTAACTTTCACCGTTAATTCCCTGTGCCTCGAGTTTATAGAAATAAACTCCGCTGTTTATTTCGGTAGCATCAAATTCTACTTGCTGAGTACCAGCAGTTAAATTACCATCAACAAGTTTTGTAACTTCTTCACCAAGTGTGTTGAATACAGATAGAATAACTTTTGAATCAACAGCCAGGTTAAAAGTAATTATCGTGCTTGGATTGAATGGATTTGGATAGTTCTGATTTAATGAAAAATCAGCAGGTGCAACAACTACTTCAACTATATCAGAGTATTCAAATGAACCATCAAAATCAACTTGTTTTAGTCTGTATGAGTAACTTCCAACATTCAAGTTGCGATCAGTATAAGAATAATTCTGAATTTCTGTTGTTGTTCCGTTTCCATTAATGAAACCTATTGCAACAAATTCATTGTCACTTTTTCTCTGTATTTCAAAGCCTTGATTATTTGTTTCTGTGACTGTTGACCAGTTGAGTGTAACAGCATTACCACCCACACTTACTGTGAAGGCACTCAGTTCAACTGGTACGACACCAGGCACAAATTCAATAACCGTTCCGTCAGGTAATGCTGCAAATATACCAAATGCAGCTCCATTCTGATTTCCTGAAGGATCTAGAAATCCTGATGCAAATACTGCTGCTGCTCCGCCACCTAAGCCAGATAATGGTGCAATAAATGACTCAACCAGTGTAACACCGTCAGACAAATATAGATCTAGTGTATAGTCTGCTGGTGGTACTTGTATATATGGTGTGATATCGCTGTAAGCTGCGTCATCAACCAGGGTTACATTTCCAGCTTCTCTAGCC
>JABDPB010000091.1 GCA_013042995.1 Ignavibacteriaceae bacterium
CAGCGGTGAAATCTGCTGTGGATGCTGGAGCTGCGGCTGCTCAAAGAGTTGGAGAACTAGTTTCTATTCATGTTATTCCGAGACCTGATGATCAGGTAAACGAAATTGTCAGCGGAATCGAGCTAACCGAGAAAACATCTGGGAATGAGATTGCATGGCCGGCAGAAAGAAAACGAAGAAAAAAGCCTGAGAGAAAAAAAACTGCTGAAACGATGCTTAAAAAAGAAGAATTTGCTAAAGAAGAAACCGAAATTACTGATGAAGAAGACACTTCCACAATTGAGAGACTAAAGCGAGAAGCTCTGGGCGAAAGTGATAAACCGACTAAAAAGAAAAAAGAATCTTCTTTGGCAGAGATAAAACACTCAATGAGTGAGCTGGAGTTACTAAACGTTCATCAGCTAAGAAGATTTGCAAGAGGTGTTGATGAATTCCCGATTAAAGGAAGGGAAATTTCTAGAGCAAACAGAACCAAACTGCTGGATTACTTTAAAACCCTTCTTAAAAAATAGAAAAAGTTAATTTCACTCAACTTAGTAATATTATATCTGATTTTATATTTTGAGAAAAAAGATATACATCTTTATCGCCGCAATTATTTTTTCATTTATTCTTTGGGGCTCCATTTCTCTTTCCGATTATTATTATACCAATGTTGATTTGAAATTAGTCCTTTCAGATTTTCCCGATGGCTACACTACCGGTTCTAATATTCCGGAAAACGTTTCTTTAAGAGTAAAAGGACAGGGCTGGAAACTAGTATCTCTTAATATTGGAGCAGATTCTGATTTTAGAGTATCAGTTAATGCAGACAGTGGGCAAAAATTAATCGGCACAGCAAGTAATTTAACAAACAATAGATGGATTTTATCTGATCTGGAAGTAATAGATATTGCTCCCGATACTATTGTCTTTAAAGTTGAAAAAGTAATTTCAAAACTGCTTCCAGTTGTACCGCAGTTAAATTTGGATTTCAAACCAGGATATGGGCTTGCTTCAGATTTATCTTTTTTACCAGATTCTATAAATGTTTCTGGTCCTGTAGGAATGATGAGATTTATGGAGCATATTCCAACTAAAAAAATAGAATTAAGCTCACTCGATAATAAAATTCAAAAAGTTATTCCGCTACCAACTTTAAGGGGTTTTACCTTTAGCCATAAAAATATAAATGTAACATTGGATGTTCAAAGGATTGTGGATAGGCAGATTAACGATATTGAAGTTGAAGTTCTGGATGTTCCACCTGATAAAGAAGTACTTTTATTCCCAAATAAAATAGGCTGCAGTGTAAGAGGGGGAATTGAAGTTCTAGGAAAATTATCAAGAGAAAAATTTAAATCGTATCTATATTATAAGGATGTTGTGCTCGATACCGTTGGAAGCGTAATACCCCAATTAGAAGCACCACCAAATACTGCTGTTCTGTTTACAAAACCAGAACGTTTACGCTATGTTATTAAATCATTTTAAATGAATTAAAGCATAGTTTTAATTTACTTTTTTACCTTTAATTTACCCTATAACTTTCCATATATTAAAAATTCAAAGAAAAATAAATATTTACATTCCAAATACAATTTATGTTTATATCATTTGAAGGTATAGATTTCTGTGGTAAATCAACACAGATAGAAATACTAAAAGATTATCTAGTTGAAAAAAATAAAAAAATTGAAATTCTCCGAGAACCGGGAGGAACAGAACTTTCTGAAAAAATTAGAGTTATGCTGCTTGATAATAAAAACAGGAATATGATAGCTGAAACAGAGTTGTTTCTTTTCTCTGCAAGCCGAGCACAATTAGTGCGAAAAAAAATTCGACCTTATCTTGAAAAAGGAATTTATGTAATTTCAGACAGGTTTCACGACTCTTCTACTGCATATCAGGGTTATGGAAGAGGAATTGAAATTGAACTAGTTCACAGGGTGCATTCACTTGCTATTGGAGATACAATTCCCGACGTTACTTTTTTTATTGATATTCCTGTTGGAATTGCAAACGAACGAAAAAAGAAAAAATCTAAGGGGAAATTAGATAGAATTGAACTTGCAGATATTGAATTTTACAATCGTGTAAGAAACGGTTATTTGGAAATTGCGGCACAGGAAGATAGATTTAAGGTAATAGATGGAACTCAAACAATTGAAAATATTAATAATCAAATTATTTCAGAAATTGAATTAGTTGACAACAGGTAAAACATGTTTAAGAAAAAAATCTTATTAGTATTAACTCTAGGCTTTACAGTAATATTTATTTTAGGGTTCAGTTTGAAGCAGGGAGACATTTATCTGGAGATTTCTAAGAATCTTGAACTCTTTAGCAGGGTATATAAAGAAATTTCGGAGAATTACGTAGATGAAGTTGATCCCGAACAATTTATGAGAGCAGGAATTCAAGGAATGCTTTCATCTTTAGATCCATACACAATTTTTGTTGATGAAAAAAAGATGGATGATATTGATCTAATTACCAATGGAACATACGGTGGAATAGGGATTTCTATAGGTGTAAGAGGTGATAATGTAACTATCATTGAAGTAATGGATGGTTATTCGGCACAGAGACAAGGATTAAAAATAGGCGATATACTGATTGAAGCATCAAGCACCGCTATAACTGCTGAAAACTTAGATGAGGTCTCGACATTAGTAAAGGGCGAACCAGGCACAACCGTCGAATTAAAGATTTTAAGAAATGATGATAGAGATACTTTAACTTTCAACATAGTGAGAGAAGAAGTTATAATTAAAAACCTTACATACTCGGGCTTTTATCCATCAAATGGCAATAATGTTTACTTAAAACTCTCTAATTTTAGTCGTTCAGCGAGCGATGAATTAAAAACTGTTCTAAAAGAATTAAAAGAGCAAAAAGAAATTAAATCAATTATAATTGACTTAAGGGGCAACCCCGGTGGATTGCTTGACATTGCAGTAGATATTTGTGATAAATTCCTCCCAAAAGATCAGTTGATTGTTTCAACTCGTGGAAGGGATATTACAAGCGAGAAAAAATATTACTCCGTTCAGGAGCCAATAATTCGCCAAGCAAAAATTGTTGTATTAATTAATGGCGGAAGTGCATCCGCTTCGGAGATTGTTGCAGGTGCAATTCAGGACCATGACAGGGGAATTATTTTGGGGACGAAATCTTTTGGAAAAGGATTGGTACAGACTATTACGCCGCTTAGCTATAATACATCTTTAAAAATTACAACTGCAAAATATTATACACCTAGCGGAAGGTGTATTCAAAAAATAGATTACTCGGAAGCAAATGAGATTATAAAAGGTGCTCAATCTAATGAAGACTTAAAATACTACACAGATAATAAAAGAGAAGTTTATTCCAAGGGAGGAATTACGCCTGATACTTCGGTCAGTTTTACAGTTGAAGGCAATATTACTAAAGAACTGCTTGCCTCAGGTTACTTTTTTAAATTTGCAAATCACTACAATTTTAAACAGCCCGAACTTAATTACAGCACCATAAAAGATGATAAGCTGTTAGTTGAATATAAAAGTTATCTAGAATCAGAAGGTTTTGAATATAAGTCACAAGCAGAAATTGAAATTGAAAATTTAATTAGTAATATTTCTAAATCGGATGGTAAATTAAAGTCGGAATTGGAGAACATTAAAGAGGAGCTGACCGATCTTTATAAAAACGAAATGAAAGTTTACCGCGAGGAAATTTTAAGAGAAATTAGAACAGAACTTGCTGCCAGGTATATTGGGTTTGAGGGTAGAATTGAAGAGCAGTTGAACTCCGATGTTCAAGTGCAAACGGCATTGCAAGTTTTAAAGAGTAACGAAGTCTACAATCACCTGTTAAATGTTCATTGAATGAACTGCTGATTATTCTACTATTTCTTGTTATTGGGTATATTTCTGGCGTTTTAATAGGAATGCTAGGAATTGGTGGGGGACTAATTTTTGTACCCGTGCTGTTTTATCTTCTTCCAATTATTAATATTCCTGAAACAAATCTTTCTTATTATACTGTTGGGACATCTCTGTTTGCAGGTTCAATGGGAACATCCGTTTCTGCATATTTACATAATAGGATTAAAAATTTCATGAAGCATCCTGCCATACTTGTTTCAATTGGTGCGGCTTTGGCAGCATTTATTACACCATTTTTCGTGATTAAAATTCAGTCTCAACTAGTTGAATTAGTTTTTGCTGCTGTATTATTTTTAGTTACTTTCAGATTATTTTTTGAGAATAAAATTAAAAGACTTTACTTTACAACAGTACCTATAAACACTAAATTCTATATACCTTTGGGAATTTTGGTAGGATTATTTTCTGCATTTACAGGGCTTGGTGGTGGTATTATTTATGTACCTGCACTTATTTATTTTTTTCACATAGATACAAAAATTTCTGTCGGAACTTCTTCGATTATTGTTGCTATAACTATGATAAGCTCTACAATTGCGTATTTAATTCAAACGTCAGGTGTTGAAGCTTTACCTGGAACTATTGGATTTGTAGATATTCAGGCTGCTTTGCCATTGGGAATTGGTTCAATATTTGGCGCATTTAGTGGGGTAAGGTTTGCTTTAAAATCTACTGTAAAATTATTGAGAAATGTATTTGCTGTGGTACTAATATTTGCAATTGCCACTATTCTATTTAGAATTGGTTAAGGAATATTATGGCAATTAATAATCCTATATATTCTAAGTGTCCATCCTGTTTATCCAACGATACATTAAGAATATCGAGGGCAAGAAATTTTATTGAAAAAATAATAAAAACCTTAACCTTTTATGAACTCTTTAGATGTAAAAAGTGCGGATGGCGTGGAATAAGGAGTTCTTTTACTATAAATACACGATGGTTCAAAAGATTACTCCTCTATTTGCTACTAATGATTTTAACGGCTTTTTTGGTCTATCAGGTTTTAATAAGAATTGCTTAATACTAATATCATATTATAATGTTAACAATTTAATCGTATAAACAAAATTTGTTAAAAAGAAAGTTTGTTTTAATTACAGAAAATTATAATTTTTAGCTTTCAATTTTCAGAGTTAACAGCTACTAGTAGCATTTTACCTCGCATCAATTTTTTTCAAAAGAAATAGAAAATTTTAAACACTACCGTTTTGACAGAAACAAGATTTTTACTGGTGAATCTGCTAATTTCTTTAGATCATTCATTCTCAAAATTTAAGAGGATTGGATGAAGAGAAGCTTTCTTGATTATATTCTCAGGAACAGACTGCCAGTAACGATTTTTGTTGCCCTAAGTGCATTTGCATTAACTTATTTTGCATCACGGGCTGAGCGAGATGGCGTTGGATACACACCTAATCAACCAATAGCATATTCACATAAATTACATGCAGGCGAAATGCAAATTGACTGCCAATACTGCCATATTGGCGTTGAAAAATCAAGATACGCAGTTGTTCCGCCGGTTGCAACCTGTATGAATTGCCATACAGTTGCAAGAAAAGACAAACCTGAAATTGTAAAACTCACTGATTATTATAATAAAAACAGAGCACTGCTTTGGAAACGTATTCACAAAGTTCCTGATTATGCTTATTTCAGTCATAGTGTGCACGTTAACAAAAATATCGAGTGCGAATCCTGCCATGGTGAAATAAAACAAATGGAAAAAGTAGGACAAATGCAATCATTTACTATGGGAAGCTGTTTAAACTGCCACAGGAATGCACACGATAAAATGCCTTACTTTAAAGTTGATGAAATTAATAACGGTCCGGATTATTGCTGGGCTTGCCATAGATAATTTTAATTAATTATGAATAGAAAAAACTTTTTTACAAAATTTTCGCTTGCAGTTTTAGGTTTAACTTTGATTAAAATCCGTCCTGTAAAATTCTCTAGAGGAAAATCTGTTACTGATTCAAGTCCTGTTAAGATAAAGGTAAACAAACTTGCAGTTAAAAGAGAAAAAGCTGGTGTGAAGAATGTCTGATATCAAAAAAACCTCTTCACAAAACCCTGATCCGCACTATTGGCAGTCATTTGAAGAACTGTATAACTCGAAGGAATTTATCGAGTTAAATCAGAATGAATTTAAAGAAGGTGTATCAGAAAATATCGATGCCGGTGGTATGTCTGCCCTCTCTCGAAGAAAATTTCTTGCACTACTTGGAGCTTCTGCAGCAATAGCTGGAACAAGCTGCACTGATTACCGCGATAAAGGTGAGATAGTTCCTTACAATAAAAAGCCTGAAGAAATTTTACCCGGCAGACCTAATTACTATGCCTCAACCTGCATGCAGTGTGAAAACGCTTGTGGAATATTAGTTAGAACGCGTGAAGGCAGACCGATAAAACTAGATGGCAATCTTGATCATCCGGTTTCTAAAGGAAAAATTTGTGCGCAGGGTCAGGCAAGCATTATGGGATTATATGATCCCGACAGACTAAAAAATCCAAAGAAAAAACTTGATACAAGATTAATTGATATTAATTGGAAAACTGCGGACGAAGAAATTTACTTTGAGTTAATAAATTCTGGTGGAAGCGAAATTGCAATAATTACAAATAAAATCGTTTCGCCAACTACTAAAGAAGTTTTAGATCAGTTTATTGAAATATATCCATCTGCAAAAGTTTATTCCTATGAACCGATAAATAATGAAGTAAGAAACTCAGCTTGGGAAAAATGTTACGGAGATGGTGAATATCCTGCAATAAAATGGAATGAGGCAAAAGTAATTTTATCTCTAGATTCAGATTTTCTTGGAAGCAGCAATAACAAAATTGAAACTGCCCGTTTGTATGCTGAGGGAAGAGATGTAATGAATAAAAACTTTAGCCGTCTTTACACTGTCGAAGGAAATTTATCCGTCACTGGAATGAACTCTGACTACCGTTTTCGCTTAAGACCAGATTTACAAATGAATTTCATTCTTGCACTAACATCTGAATTAAACAAACGCGGCGCCGGCATTTCGTTGGATACTTTTGGAATGGATTTAAAGAATTTTGCTGATGAAAACGCATTGAAACTGGAAACTATTGATCACCTTGTGAATGATTTGATCTCAAATAAAGGTAAAGCAATTCTGCATGCTGGTGATCATTTACCGGAAGATGTTCACGTTGCGATTAACACAATCAATCACGCTCTGGGTAATGATGTTCTTTACAACAATAAATATGTAATGAATTCGGTTCAGCCGTTAAGAACTTTTGAAGAAATTCAGCTATTAACTTCAAGAATGAAAAATGGTGATGTTGCTGTTGCAATTCATATAAATACAAATCCTGTCTATGATTTACCTGGAGATTTTGGATATACAGAAGCCTTAAAATCTGTTGGCTCGGCTATAAGTTTCGTTGAAGTTGAAAATGAGACTTCTTCCGTATCAAATTATGTTCTTCCGATCAATAACCAGCTAGAATCATGGGGCGATGCAAAAACACGAAGCGGATTTTATTCAATGCAGCAGCCGGTAATTAGTCCACTGTACGATACACGTCAGACAGAGTCAATTTTACTTACCTGGATGGATGGTGATCCTGCATTTTACAATGACAAAGTTTATCATTCTTTTTTGATAAAAAATTGGGAACAGAAGATTTATCCTTCTCTAAACCACAAGTTAGATTTTAATAGATTTTGGAACGGTGCACTTCACGATGGAATTGTTATAACGAATGAAAAAGGTAAGGGCATTGGCAGCTTTAACGTTAATGTAGCACAAAATATAAAAACACCTAATAGTGTAGATGGATTTTCTCTTCAGTTAAAAGAAAGTTATGCTGTTAGGGATGGTAGGTTTGCAAATAACGGATGGCTGCAGGAATTACCGCATCCTGTTTCTAAAATTGTTTGGGATAACTACGCTGCAATTTCTCCCACATCAGCAAATGAACTTGGATTGAATAGCAATGATTTAATTGAAGTTACAAATGGAAATTCTTCACTTAAAATTCCTGTTATGATTCAACCTGGTGCTGCGGATGATACTATTACAATTGAACTTGGCTACGGCAGAACAAACGGTGGAACGGTTGGGACCGGAATTGGTTTTAACTCCTTTTCACTCTTTACTTCGAAATCGGGATTAACTCCTTTTCTATATTCAGGAGTAAATGTTAAAAAGAATGGTGGAACTTATAAACTTGTAACTTCTCAAACTATTTATGCATTTAATGAAGGAATAACCAAAGATCTTCCTGAAAAAAGAAAAATTATACAGGAAGGTACAGTTAATCAGTATTCGAAAGACCCATCTTTCATTAAGCATGAAAATCATTACAGCGATTTAACTGTTTATCCTCCTATTGAATACAAAGGTGTTAAATGGGGGATGGCAATTGATATGAATAAATGTTTAGGATGCGGTGAATGTGTTGTTGCATGCAATGTTGAAAATAATATTCCAGTAGTTGGAAAAGAACAAGTTGATGAAGGACGTGATATGCACTGGTTAAGAGTTGATCGTTACTATACCGGTGCACCTGAAGAACCTAAAGTGAGCAACCAAGTTTTGATTTGCCAGCATTGTGATAATGCACCTTGTGAAAATGTATGTCCGGTTGTTGCTACAACACATAGTCCGGATGGATTGAATCAGATGGTTTATAATAGATGTGTTGGAACAAGATACTGCTCTAATAACTGTCCTTATAAAGTTAGAAGATTTAACTACTTCAATTATAGAGATTACTTTAAAGATGGTTATCAGGAATCTCCTGTGTTTGCTCTTCTACAAAATCCTGAAGTAACAGTTCGTTCCCGTGGAGTAATGGAAAAATGTACATTCTGTGTTCAGCGAATTAGCGATGCACGAGCTGAAGCAACAAAAGAAAACAGGGAATTAAAAGGATCCGATGTTAAAACTGCATGCCAGGAAGCTTGCGGCACAAATGCTATTCAGTTTGGCGATATCAATAATGAAAAAGAAGAATTTCATAAATACAGAAATCACGAATTAGGCTACTACGTTTTAGAGGAAATTAATATCAAACCCAATGTTACATACATTGCCAGACTCAGAAATACTCATTCGGAGGAATCTTAGTGAGCACTGTTGATTATTCCGTTGAAGTCCCAGCCGTTCAAGGAAGATTAAGTTTATCTGAAATTGAAGAGCTGGTTGCAAAACCACTGGATTCTAAACCGGATAAGAAATTTTATATTGCTCTAGGTATCTCAACAAGTGTACTAGGAATAGGAGCTATCTGCCTTCTTATTACATTCTTAAATGGCGTTGGAATGTGGGGAAATAATCAACCGGTTAGCTGGGGTTTTCCTATTGTAAATTTTGTATTTTGGGTTGGAATCGGACACGCTGGAACACTAATATCTGCCATACTTTTCTTACTAAGACAAAAGTGGAGAACAGGTATTGCGCGCTTTGCTGAGGCGATGACAATATTCGCAGTAATGTGTGCAGGAATTTTTCCTGTTATTCATACTGGACGGCCATGGCTTGCAGGATATTTAATGCCTTATCCTAATCAACATAGCTTGTGGGTTAATTTTACTTCACCTCTTGTTTGGGATGTATTTGCTGTTTCAGTTTATTTCACAGTTTCACTAGTATTCTGGTATACGGGCTTAATTCCTGATTTTGCAACTCTTCGAGATAGAACAACATCCAAAATTAAAAAGACAATCTATTCTATTTTCAGTTTGGGATGGAGACATTCAACGCGCCATTGGCAGCACTACGAAAAAGCTTATGTAATTTTAGCCGGATTTGCTACTCCTCTTGTTCTCTCAGTTCATACAATCGTTAGTTTTGATTTTGCTGTTTCTATCATGCCCGGATGGCACACTACAATCTTTCCACCGTACTTTGTTGCGGGCGCAATTTTTTCCGGATTTGCAATGGTAGTAACAGTTCTGATTTTTGTAAGAAAAATATTCGATCTTCAAAATATTATCACTATTGATCATCTTGAAAAGATGAATAAGGTTATTTTAGCGACAGGAATGATGGTAGGCTATGCCTATGGAATGGAATTTTTCATTGCTTGGTACAGCGGCGTTCAGTTTGAACAATTTGTATTTATTAATCGAGCATTCGGTCCCTATGCTTGGGCTTACTGGATAATGGTAAGCTGCAATGTTTTTATACCTCAGTTATTCTGGTTTAAGAAAATAAGAAGATCCGTTCCTGTGATGCTCATAATTGTGATATTTGTGAATGTTGGAATGTGGTTTGAAAGATTTGTAATCGTTGTTACTTCACTTCACAGAGATTATCTGCCTTCAAGCTGGGGAATGTATGCCCCCACTCTGTATGATGCTGGAATTCTTTTAGGCAGTTTTGGTTTGTTCTTTACACTTGTAATTCTATTTACTAAGGCATTGCCAGTTGTTTCAATCTCTGAAGTAAAAGCAGTAGCAGATGGAGCTCAGCCGTCACATCACGGAGGTGAAAAACATGGCTGAAAAAAGAATTTATGGCATAACTGCACTATTTAATGATCCTGATAAAATTACTTCCACTGCAAAGAAGGTAAAAGAAGCTGGATTCACAAAATGGGATGTGCATTCACCTTATCCATTGCATGGTATGGAAAAAGCAATGGGATTGAAGCCTTCGATGCTGGGAGTTGTCACTTTGATTTTTGGGCTGTCAGGCGCAGCTCTTGCACTTTTCTTTATGTGGTGGACAATGAGCGTGGACTACCCTATGGTTATTGGTGGAAAACCATTTTTTGCTCTTCCTGCATTCATTCCTGTAACTTTTGAAGTTACCGTAATACTTGCAACAGTATCTACAGTAGTTGCAATGTTTGCCCTATTCTTCCAGCTTCCAAGAAATGAATTTCCTCTGCACGATACAGATTACATGAAAAAAGTATCCTGCGATCATTTTGGGATTTTAATTGAAGCTGACGATCCAAAATTTAACGAAGCAAGCAC
>JABDPB010000095.1 GCA_013042995.1 Ignavibacteriaceae bacterium
ATTCAATATACTGAAATGTTTTTCAGACCGATTCGCGACCTTTCTGAAAAATACAATATTATGCAAACTGCAATGGCCTCTTCCGAAAGAATATTTAAGCTGCTCGATAATAAAACCTTTGTGCGAAATCCAGAATCTGCTGAAAAATTGAATGGTGTTAATGGAAGCATTGAATTCAAAAATGTTTGGTTTGCATATAATGATAATGAATATGTGCTCAAGGATATATCATTCAAAATACATCCGGGTGAAACAGTTGCAATTGTTGGGCACACAGGTGCGGGAAAAACTAGCATAATAAACATTCTTACCAGATTTTACGATATAAATAAGGGAGAAATTTTACTAGATGGTATAAATATTGATACATTAGATAAAAGAGAGCTGCGAAAATATATATCAATGGTATTGCAGGATATATTTTTATTTTCTGGTGATATTAAATCAAATATCGATTTAAATAATCAGGAAATAGATAATGATAAAATTACGAAAGCAGCTAAAATTGTTGGTGCTGATAAATTTATTGTAGAGCTACCGAATAAGTACAGCGAAGAGGTCAAAGAACGTGGTGCTACTTTAAGTGTCGGGCAAAAGCAATTAATTTCATTTGCTAGAGCATTGGCTTATGATCCTAAAATTTTAATTCTCGATGAAGCAACTTCAAGCATTGATACAGAAACTGAACATCTTATAAAAAAAGCAATAGAAAAGCTATTGGTTGGAAGAACTGCAATAGTAATTGCACACAGGCTTTCCACCATTCAAAATGCTGATAAAATAATTGTTTTACATAAGGGTGAAATAAGAGAAACAGGAAATCATCAAGAACTTCTTGCAAAAAAGGGAATTTATTATAAATTATACCAGTTGCAATATAAAGATCAGGAAATATTAGCAACTTAATAAAATCATTTACAGGGAGAGCTGAAATGGAACAAACACAATTCATGACTTTAGCCCGACACATTATTGAGGAGCAGAGCAAATACCCCGGCGCAACGGGCGAACTTTCAAAACTTTTACATGATCTTTCCTTAGCAGCAAAAGTAATTTCACTTGAAGTTAATAAAGCAGGTTTGGCTGATATAATCGGTTTTACAGGCGATAATAATGTGCATGGTGAGCAGGTAAAAAAACTGGATGTTTTCGCACACGATATGATGGTGCGTGCAATGGAACATGGTGGCCATCTATCCGTTATGGCTTCTGAGGAAGAGGAAGATATTATTCGTATTCCTAATAAATTTAAAATTGGCAAGTATGTGCTTCTATTCGATCCACTCGATGGATCTTCAAACATTGATGCAAACGTAAGTATAGGAACTATTTTTTCAATTTATAGAAGAGTATCTCCCGACGGCAGCCACGGAACAATGGAAGATTGTACTCAGCAAGGTATTAAACAGGTTGCGGCTGGATATGTGATTTACGGCTCAAGTACAATGTTGGTTTATACTGCCGGTGCAGGCACACACGGTTTCACACTCGATCCTGCTTTTGGCGAGTTTATTCTCTCACATCCAAATATTCAGACTCCTAAAAAATCTAAAATCTATAGTATCAATGAAGGCAACTATCTCTACTGGCATCCAGGATTAAAGAAATATATAAAGTATCTTCAAGACGAAGACAAAGCATCAAAGAGACCCTACTCGGCAAGATATATTGGTTCTATGGTTGCCGATATTCATCGTAATTTATTGTACGGCGGAATATTTATGTATCCAGCTGATTCAAGAAATCCTGACGGTAAATTAAGATTACAATATGAATGCAATCCAATGGCATTTATAGTTGAGCAAGCTGGCGGAAGAGCATCAAACGGAAAGCAAAGGGTAATGGAAATTAAACCTGAGAAATTACATCAGCGTGTACCAATCTTTATTGGAAGCGAAGAGGACGTAAAAACTGTTGAAAAGTTCATTGCAGAATCCGAAGTAACTGTAAGTTAATTTCTATTTTCCAGAAATCTTTAATAATTCGGAATCAATTTTAGCAGCAAGTTCATCAACTGTTATTCCTTTTATCATTATTTTGGCACTTTTCAGTAGAACTTCGGGCGGGTCACCTTCACCCTTCATAAATTTGTATAAGTTAAAGCCCAAACGGTTTTTATCGTTTGTAAGCGGAATATACTCCGATAATGATTCTACTATATTGTAAACCTGCTTTTCTAAAGATGAGTCAGGAAACTCATTCGTTCCCGGTGCTGGTAAAGTTGTCATAAAATCTAACTTTGTTTTATTCAAAATTAACTTTCATGCGACTAATGTGCAACATTCATTTTATATGCTGTCAATAAATGATTAAATTTTAGCGTAAAAATAAATGAAGAGATGGATATAAACCTTAATTCAACTAAAAAAATTTTAATAGAAAGACTTAGCTCTTTAGGGGATATTCTACTCAGCACGCCTCTAATAAGAGCATTAAAAAGCATAAATCCAGCTTTGCAGATTGATTTTGTTTTACGCGAGGAATACGAAGAGCTGCTTGTTAACAATCCCTACATAACAAAAATGTTCAAATACACTAACCACAAATTTGAAAAGCAGATTGTTTTTAATTCAATTTTAGATGAACAATATGATTTAGCAATTGATTTACAGAATAACCTTCGTTCAAAAGAGTTGAGTCGTGTGCTTCAATGCCCCGTTATAAAATTCAAAAAAAATAATTTTAAAAAGTTTTTACTTGTACGCTTTAAAGTAAACAAGCTAAAAAATGCACCACAGATGCCTGTTCGTTATGCAAGAGAAGTAAATAATATTTCTTTAGATGATAGTGGATTGGATTTCTTTACTGAAAATGAACCAAATAAAAGTCTATTAAAAGGTGATAATTTTATCGGGCTTTGTCCCGGTGCAAAACACTTTACCAAACAATGGCTAAAAGAAAATTTCATTGAACTGGGGATAAAATTAGAATCTGCTGGATATAAAGTTGTTTTGTTTGGTGGCGTTGAAGAAGTTAATACCTGCAATGAAATTGAAATAAAACTTAAAAATGCTTTAAACCTTTGCAATACAAGCCTTTTGCAGCTTGGTGCTGATATGAAAATGTGCAATGCTATTTACACAAACGACTCTGGTTTAATGCATCTTGCAACTGCTGTAAAAGTACCAGTTATTTCTTTTTTTGGCTCTACAGTTAAAGAGTTTGGATTTTTTCCTTATAATGCAAAAAGTGCTGTACTCGAAATAAATGAACTTAGCTGCCGTCCCTGCACACACATCGGAAGAAAATCCTGTCCTAAGGAACACTTTAAATGCATGAAACAAATTACCACTGACACGGCGTTCCAAAGCCTAAAGCAGGTTGTTCTGTAATATGAAGAATTTGTGGCAGTTTATTTATAATTCTATTTTTATTCCAGTATTTGCTCTTCTGATAAGACTGGCTTCAATTTTTAATAAGAAAATAAAAAGAGGTATTAGAGGAAGAAAAAGAATTTTTGAAGATCTAATTTTAAACCGTACCGCATTAAATAATAACAAAAAAATTATATGGTTTCACTCTTCTTCCTTAGGAGAGTTTGAACAAGCTAAACCAATAATCGAAAAGCTTGATAAAGAAATAAACCTAAATATTATTGTAAGTTTTTACTCACCTTCCGGATACGACAATTCCAAAAAATATCCGCATGCAGATATTATCACTTATATGCCATTGGATACAAAGTGGAGAGCAGAAAAATTTATAAATCTTATTAAGCCTTCTGTTTCAGTTTTTATGCGTTACGATATTTGGCCAAATCATATTTGGACACTAGGTAGAAATAATATTCCTGTTTTCCTTGTTGATGCAACAATGAAAAAAAAATCGCTAAGGAAACTGCCACTTATAAAATCATTTCATAGATATATTTTCAGAGAATTTAGTAAAATTCTTACCATAACTTCAGAAGATGCAGAAGGATTTAAAGACTTTGGTTGCGATCCTGAAAAAATTAAAGTGGTTGGGGACACACGCTTCGATAGAGTTTACGGTAGAAGTCTTGCGGCAAAAAATACAGAAATTATTGACGAGAATATTCTCCAAAATAAAAAAGTATTAGTTGCCGGAAGCACCTGGGAGCAGGATGAAGATGTGTTAATGTCTGTCTTTAAAAAGCTGGTTGAGTTCGACAGAGAAATACTGTTAATTATTGCACCACACGAACCAACTTTACTTCATCTGGAAAAAATTGAAAACGAATTTGCAGGAGTTTTAAGTACAATTAGATTATCGCATATTAAAAATTATATAAATCAAAGAGTTATAATAGTTGATTCCATAGGAATACTATCAATTTTATACAAATATGCAGATGTGGCATTTGTTGGGGGTAGTTTTAAACAAAATGTACACAATGTATTGGAAGCAGCAGTATATGGCATACCTGTACTTTTTGGACCGAAAATAGAAAATTCACAAGAAGCAAAACAGCTCGTGGAAACTGCAGGAGGAATGTTAGTTAGAGGTAAAAAGGAAATGTACAGAAGATTGCGATCTTTATTCCTGGATGACAATTTAAGAAGAAGACGTGGAGAGAAATCGTTTGAGTACGTACAAAGAAATATTGGGGCTACAGAAAAAATCTATTCTGAAATTAAAAAAATAATTTAAATCTGCTAAATATATTTTTCCTGCAAAACTTTAATGTGGTGTAATTCGTGCCCAGCAATTATAAATAATATTGCTAATACTGAAATTGAAGATTCATTTGCAAAACCTTTTTGCTTTAACATTTCAGTGGTAAAACTTTTGAACAAAAGGAGATTGGATTCGCGCAGCAGCCGAAACTCATAATTTAGATCAAACAATTCTCGATGATTAAAATTACCTTCTTTTACATAATCATCCTGCTCAAAACCAGGTAGTGATTTTTTTTCTCCCCTTGCAATGCATAGTGCACGATAAGCAAAAACTCTTTCGGTATCAATTAAATGGCCGACAACTTCTTTTACAGTCCACTTGCCATCGGCATAGCGGTAATTTCCTTTATGCTCTGAAAAAGAATTTAGAATATCCTGTGTTTTTTTATTTTGTTCGTAGAGTATATTGATGATATCATCACCTTCAATAAGGTTTACATAACTGTTGTAATAATCTGAATAGTCTCCGTGATTCGGTCTCATAAGTCCTCCATAAAATTAATTCCAGATTTTAACTTCAAAAATCCCATCTGAAGTCGCAACTCCTCGCACCATACTTGGGGTGTTGAACACAAAAACATAATTTCCTTCTTTATCAACTGCAATAATTCCACCCGATCCTACTGGCATGATGGAATTTATCACTTCTTCTGCAGCCTTCTGCAAAGAATAATCTTTATATTCCATTAAAGCTGAAATGTGAAATGCAACTGTATGTTTAATAAATAATTCCCCTGTTCCTGTTCCTGAAACACCGCAGGTTTTATTGTTTGCATAGGTGCCAGCACTAATTAAAGGCGAATCGCCGACTCTACCAGCCCATTTGCCAGTTAATCCTCCTGTTGAGGTTGCCGCTGCAATGTTTCCAAATTGATCAATAGCAACACAGCCAACCGTCTCTCCATCGCTCTTTTCTGTTTTTTTCATCCGCATTTTCCACTGCTGGTATCTTCTTTCCACTTTGAAATAAGAGGGATCAACAGTTTCAACTTCCATCTTTAAACCCAAATAATCTGCACCTTTACCTGCAAAAAGAATGTGCGGAGTTTTTTCCATAACCAATCGTGCAAGTGAAATTGGGTTTTTAATTATTTTTACACCCGTAACCGCATCGGAAGATAAATCCTTTCCATTCATTATTGATGCATCAAGTTCATTCCTTCCTTCAGCAGTGAAAACTGCACCTCTTCCTGCATTGAAGAGTGTATCGTCTTCAAAATATCGTACAACCTGTTCAACTGCATCGAGACTTGTACCGCCTTCCTCTAAAATAATTTTTCCTAATTCAAGTGCATCAGACAAAGATTTAAAATAAGCAAGTTTTATTTTTTCAGAAATATCTGGACTTATATACCCCGCTCCTCCATGCAACACAATTGTGTATTTTCCGCTTAATTCCTGTGAAAAAATACGGATTGGCAGGAAGGTTATGATAATAAGAAGTAATAAAGTTGAAAGTGCCGTTTTGGAAAAGAGGATTTTCATAAATTTTTCTTTTAACTTTAGAATTAAATAGAACTCAAAATTTTTTACATGAACAACTTAGTAATCTTTCCAGTAATATTCTTTTTCTTACACACATCGCCGAAACTCACTGTTTCAGCTATGCCGGGATTCGATGAACAAACCGACAGCATAAATTTATCATCTGAAGATACTGTCAAGACAATCTACCTGATTAAACAAAGATGGCACACTGCAGTAGTTTTCCATATTCAAGATTTGGATAGCATTATTTTCCCGGAAGTAAAATATTTTAACAATGCGGAATTAATTGACATTGGCTGGGGTGATGAAGAATTTTATCAGCATCCTGGTTTCGATTTGGAGCTTGCATATCAAGCTTTATTTCACTCAACTCCAAGCACATTAAGGGTTGAAGGGATTTACTTCAGTAAACAGAAATATTTTGATATATCTGAAATTGTAATTGAATTAAAAATTAATAATGAACAATTAGCACTTTTACTTGATGCGATTTCTGAAACCGTTTGGAAAGATGAAGAAGGAAACCCTGAAATTTTAAGCACACAAGGAACAAACAGAGTTATCTTCTTTAAGGCTAAAAACGAATATCATCTTTTTAACACTTGCAACACGTGGCTTGCAAAAAACCTAAAGAAAGCAGGCTTTGATATTGAAGATGATATAATTTTAACCGAGCAGTTATTTAACGAGGCTGCAAAAGTTGGGAAGGTACTTAAAGCAGAATAGGATAAATGACGTTGCGTCTGACGCGTGGCCCGCATTAAGAGTGACAAATTAAAAATACAACCCCTAATATTTATACTTTTTGCAACGAAGGTAAAATAACTAATTTTAAGAACGCTTAAACAAAATACCAAACAAGAAATCTATCGCTGAAATTCTCAAATCACTCGACTTTATTTTACGGTCAGCTTTGAGGTACTTTTTATAAAGCTTTATATTGTTCCTTTGTACCAAGGTAGAATTATCTCTATTAGTACTTTATTAAATTGTTTATTGCCTTTCGAATCTACAAATGAATGATCCAAATCAGGAATTATTCTAAATTGCAGATTAGTTTTATTCCTAAATTTTTCCTTTAAATATTCTACACTCTCAACGGGAACACTGCTGTCTCTTTCACCTATAATATGTAAAATTGGTATTTCCAATTTTTCAATTATCTTATTAGGATTATACCAGAGATAGCTATTCCAATAATAATAAGAATGACCAAGCCAAAATTTATCTTTTGACGGATTACTCCTAATATCAGAATATCGGCTTTGTAAATCCTCTTTAGAATTAATTCCACTTGAAATCAGAAATCCTACATAATTTTCTTTCTTTTCTTTTTCAAATAAAACTTCAAATTGTTTTGATTGTTCATATCCACCAGTCGCAAGTATCACAGCTCTTTTAATTAGATTATTATTTTGAGCTAACTCTGGAACTAAAGCTCCTCCTTCACTATCTGCAAATAAGAACATTTCTTCAAGATTATTTTTATAAACATTATTTTCAATATAATTTAGTGCGAATTGAATATCTTTTAATCTTCTTTCTCTGCAATCAGATTTAATAAACAATAATGAATCTTCGAAAGCATATTTTTCAAGATATAAAATATCATATCCTAAAGTAGCAGCTTCCACACCCCAACCAAACCTTTTTTTGATTGATTCGTTACCAGAACCTTGAATCATAACAAGTAATTTGTTACTAAATCCCTTTTCTTTTGAACCAAGATAAAATGTAAGTGAATCTCCATTGTCTTGTGTAACATTAAAGGATTGAATTCCTAAGCTTATTGATGCGCTACAATTATTGATGAAAAATGATAATGAAAGAAGAAATAGGAGGATTATTAGTCTTTTCATTTGTTTTCCTTGAATTAACTGCATGACTAATTAATTATCTAATCCAATTTCCCATTTAAAATTTCATCAGCCAATCGCTTGGCTTTGTAAAGATCATTTATAGCTTCAATCATTCCTTCGGCACTTACACTTACAGTTCTGTTTGCCTCGGTAGTATAAATAAATCTGCCCGAATGGCTTTCAATGTTTCCGTCAAATGCTAAACCCACAACTTCAGCATCTGTGTTTATAACTGGACTGCCTGAATTTCCTCCAATTATATCACAAGTGCTGACAAAATTAAGTGGTGTAGAAAGATCAAAATCTTTAGGTAAATCTTCCCAATAATCTGGGAGATTAAAAGGAAACTTTTGATTAAAGGAATAATACCTGTCGAGCGAACCATAAAAAGTTGTTTTGTACGGAGAAAAGGTTCCATTATAATTATATCCTTTAAGTACTCCATCAGAAATCCTGAGCGTGCCTGTTGCATCCGGAGGAATCGCATCGCCATAAACCGCAAATAATGCTTCGCCAAGCAATTGATTATTAATTGCATCACTTTCTGCAAGCTTCTCATTTCGTTGCTTTAGCTCACCCAGTCTGTCTTTTGTATTTAGTATAAAATAGATAAACGGATCATCTGAATTTAAAATAGCATCTGAACCTGAATTGGCAAGCTGAATTACATCTTCTTTATTAGTTATTGTTGATAATGAAAGTACATAATCCACGGCCTCAGCACCTCTTTTTCCGTTAAGTATTCTTTTCACAATGTTGTTATCCGCACGAAGATTACCTTCAATATTATTTAATTGCACAAGCAGCTTTTTGTCTTCCAATTCTTTATTAAAATTTACCGGAAAAATATTTTCAATTGTTTCTTCAAGAGTATCATCTATATAACTTTTACTTCTTTCCGATTCCGGAAGCTTTAACTGCTCAGCAAGTTCAATCAAGTCTTCCGCAATAAAGAAATATTTAGGCGCAAAGTAACTATAGATTGTATAAGCAAACATTTCTTTTACAAAAGTTGAGGCTTCGTTTCTGTTTGCAGCAATTTCATCCCAGATACCTCCATACTTATTATTTAATTCAGGATTGGACTGAACAGCATCTTTAAAGTTCTTTTCAAAAGCTTTTTTCCTTGCGATAAATAACGGATTTAAAAGTGCTTTGTAGGTTTCCTCATAAACTTTTAATCCATTCCCAACATTGAATGAAGTAGCAACAAGTTTCATATCTTCCGCATTAGTTTCATTAACTAAATCAACATAAACTTTATAAAGATCTTTTCGCATCGGGGTTTGAAGTCCATAACGATAATCACGCAAGTACTCCAACTGAGCTAAAGTATAAATCCTGTTAGTGCTGCCTGGATTTCCAACTACAAACACTAGTTGATTTTCATATATCGATTCAGTGCTGAAATTAAAATGATGATTTGTTTTTTCGGGGTTTCCGTCTTCATCATAAGCACGGAGGAATGCACAATCCAATCCGTAACGGGGATAGGTAAAATTATCATAATCTCCCCCAAGTTTTGAAACGATAAGCTCCGGTGCAAAAACCAATCTTATGTCATCGTACTTTTTGTAACCGTAAAGCGAATATTTTCCGCCATAGTAAAGTGAAATGACTCTATAGTTTAATTCAGGATTAGTTTTTTCATTTCTTTCTTTTATCTTTTCAATTATTTCTTCTTTTGCAGCAACTTTTGCCGAATCACTCTCAACTAAATTCATAGCAGATTTAATCTCATCTGTTACGTCTTTAATCATCAGTAACTGATTCACGTAAAGATTTGGTATTATTTTTTCATCTTCTAATTCTTGTGCATAAAAATAATTTCTTAGAAGGTCTTCATCTTCTGTGCTCATATCTCTAAGTATGCTCCGTATACAGTGATGATTTGTCATTATCAAACCATCCTCGGAAATAAAAGAGGCAGAACAGCCTCTGCCAAATTTTAGTGCTGATTTTTGAACTTTTTCAAGCCATTCCTCAGAAGGTTTAAAATTGTAAGTTTGTTCAAAGTAATCTAATGGGGGGTTTTCAAACGTCCACATTTTTCCCATATCAAACTTTTGTGCAGTAACCGTATCCAGGTCAACTCCGTAAACCTTGTTTTGAGCATTTAAATTAAAAAAGCAAACTAAAATAACTAACGATAGGACTGTAAAAAATTTTTTCATTTTTCTACTTTGGTTTTTGAAGGTATAAATTCATAAGTTAATTGAAATCACTTTATCAAAATTATTAAAAACTTTTAACGATAGCACGATTAAAAGAAAAGTATATAGAATAAACAACGCTGGTTCGCTTAAAAGATTAAAACTTGTAGAAGAAGAAATCGGTCAACCTTCCGATGATCAAGTTTCCGTTAAAGTAAAGGCAATTGGTTTAAATTTTGCTGATTTATTTGCAATTCAGGGCTTGTACAGCGCTACACCAAAAGGCAGTTTTATACCTGGATTGGAGTATTCAGGAATCATCACTGCTAAAGGAAAAGCAGTAGCAGATTTTGATGTCGGAGATAAAATAATAGGGGCAATCAGATTTGGCGCTTATGCAACTCATCTAAATATTGATTACAGATATATAATGAAACTCCCAGAAGGATGGAGTTTTGAAGCAGGAGCGGCACTTGCAATTCAATCACTTACTGCATACTATTCATTAATAGAGCTAGGAAACATTAAAAAAAATTATACTGTTCTTATCCATAGTGCCGCTGGTGGCGTTGGAATTTATGCAAACAGGATAGCTAAAAAATTTAATGCTTTTACAATTGGAACAATTGGTTCAGAATTAAAAAAAGAATTCTTGATTAACGAGGGTTATGATAAAGTAATTGTAAGAAAAAAGGATTTTAAATTTCAATTGAAAAAAGCTTTGGGTAGCAAAAAACTTAATATTGTTCTAGAATGTATTGGGGGCAAGATTTATAGTAATAGTTTTAATGCACTTGCACCTTCAGGTAGAATCATCATTTATGGTGGTGCACAATTCATGTCGCAATCTGCAAGACCAAATTATTTTAAAATCATTCCGAAATTCTTATTTCGTCCAAAAGTAGATCCTCTTTCACTTTCGAATATTAATAAATCTGTAATGGGATTTAATTTGATTCATCTATGGGATAAACCTGATGAATTAAAAAATATGTCACAGGAAATTTTGGGTATGAATCTTAAACCACCGCACATCGGCAAAGTTTATTCGTTCGCTAATTTGATTGAAGCTTTGAGATATTTTCAATCGGGGAAAACAATTGGAAAGATTGTAGTGAAAGTAGACTAATTTAGACTTTTTAAAGTATCAAAAAACCTTTTTAATTTATCTTCATCAAGCTTGTTATTTGTTTTTACTCCACTGCATAAATCCACTCCGTATGGATGTACAAACTGAACAGCCTCTTTAATATTTTCTGCATTTAATCCACCAGCTAAATAAACTGGTATTTTCAGTTGATCTACAATTTGTCTGCTAATTTCCCAATTATGCGTTCTGCCTGTTCCGCCAAGCTCTTTTATCTTTTTGTTTTGATTTCCCGAATCCAATAAAATTGCATCAACATACTTTTCAACTTTTCTAGCATTGTTAATTGATTCCTTTCCGGCAATGTGAATTACCTGCACTATCGAAATTTCAGGAATCTCTTTTCTTAACTTATTATATACCTTTAATTCAACCGAATCAACCAATTGAACCGTGTTTGTTTTACATTTTTTTAATTGAAGAATAATATCTTCCGTAGCGAGTTTACTTGTAAGCAAAAATGTTTTGATATTTGAAGGAATTTGAGATGCAATCTTTAAAATCAATTTTTCCGAAATCACTCCAGGACCTGAAGGCATCTCGGAAACCAAACCAATTGCAGAGGCACCGTATTTTATTGCCAGTTTTGCTTCATCCAATGATTGAACGCAGCATATCTTTACTTTTAAAAAATTCAATTCTTACCATTTAGATAACGTGATAAGTATTTTCCAGTCCAAGAATTTTCTGCTTTAACAATTTCTTCAGGAGTGCCAACAGCAACTACCTCACCGCCCTTTTCTCCAGCATCGGGACCTAAATCAATTACAAAATCAGCACATTTTATAACATCCAAATTATGTTCAATAATTACGACAGAGTTATTTCTTTCAACAAGCATATTAAAGCAGTTAAGCAACTTAGAAATATCATCAAAATGAAGTCCGGTTGTTGGTTCATCAAAAATAAAGAGTGTATGCTTATTATCTTTACTTGCAGCAAGATGCGAAGCAAGCTTTACTCTTTGTGCTTCACCCCCTGATAGAGTGTTCGACGGCTGTCCTAATTTTATGTATCCTAATCCAACATCAGTAAGTACTTGCAAAATCTTATTAATTTTTTTGTGATCTTTAAAAAATGCTAAGGCTTCATCAACGGTCATTTCCAAAACATCAACAAGGTTTTTTCCATGATAAGTAATTTCCCTTGTTTCTTTTTTGAAACGAGTACCTCCGCAGTCATCGCAGGTTAGATAAAGATCAGCGAGAAACTGCATTTCTACCTTTATGTAACCATCACCTGCACAAGTCTCACATCTTCCACCCGGAACATTGAAAGAAAAATATCCCGACTTGTAACCTCGCGATCTTGCCTGATGAGTTGACGCAAATAGTTGTCTAATATGCTCGAACGCTTTAACATAGCTTATGGGATTCGATCTTGGTGATTTTCCAATAGGTGATTGATCAACAATTTCAATTTCATCAATGTATTTAGCACCGTTTATATCATCACACTTTCCGATGTGCGAAGGTGCCATTCCAAAATATTTTGCAACACCTGCATAAAGTACATCATGAATGAGTGTGCTTTTACCTGAACCGCTAACTCCGGTTACAACAACAAATTTGTTTAGCGGAATTTCAATTTTTATGTTTTTAAGATTATTCTCTTTTGCTCCTGCTATTTCTATGCTTTTGGTCTTATTTGTTTTTCTCTTTTTAGGAACAGGAATTTTCATTTTTCCTGCCAGATATTTACCTGTTAGTGAATTGTTGCTTTTTAAGATATCATTAAGGCTGCCTTTAACAATTATCTCACCACCTTTTACCCCTGCTTTTGGACCCATATCAAAAATCAAATCTGCGTGTTGCATCATTTCCGGGTCGTGCTCAACTACTACAACAGTGTTACCTATATCTCGCAGGTTTTTTAATAGATGAATTAATCTGTTATTATCTCTCGGATGAAGTCCAATTGTAGGTTCATCCAAAACATACAGTGTTCCAACAAGTGAAGAACCAAGTGAAGTTGCAAGATTTATTCTTTGAGTTTCACCTCCTGAAAGTGTGCTGCTCAAACGATCCATTGTTAAATAACCAATTCCAACATCATTTAAAAACTTTAACCGTTTAATTATTTCTTTCAGAATTCTCTCACCGACGAGTGAATCGTAATCCGATAGTTCCAGTTCATTGAAAAACTTTAGAGATTTTTCAATTGGAAGTGCAACAACATCGTATATTGATTTACCATTTATTTTTACCTGCAACGCCTCTCTTCTTAACCGGGATCCCTTACAGGCTTTGCAAATCGTGTAACCCCTGTAACGGCTTAGCATTACACGCACGTGCATTTTATAAGTTTTTAGCTCGAGTTTTGCAAAGAAGCCGTCAATTCCCAAATAATTCCCAAAGCCCTTTTTAACAAGCTCAACCTGGTTCATAGTTAATTGTTTGAAAGGAACATTGAGAGGAATTTTAAATGCCTTTGCATTCTGCACGAGATCGCGCAAAAACGAGCTGTACTTCGCACCGCGGAAAGGCGCAATTGCTCCATCCATTATACTTTTATTTGGATCGGGAATAACGAGATTCATATCAATTCCGATTGTTTTGCTAAATCCCTGGCAAACGGGACATGCACCGAAAGGGTTGTTGAATGAAAAAAATCTCGGTTCCGGTTCTTCGTATCTTATTCCACAGCATTCATAAAATTTATTGAACTCTTTTTCTTCACCTGTCTCTGCATTAATTACAACAAGCCTGTTCTCCCCTTCTTTAAATGTAACTTCAATCGAGTCTGAAAGTTTTTCGCGGATTTTACCCTTCTCGATTTTAAATCTTTCTATAACTATACGAATATCTTTTGCAGACTTAACCGAGTTTTTTTCTTCACTTAAATCAATTAGCTTTTTTCCGTTGTAGATTCTAAAAAAGCCGCGCTTCTTTAAAAGTTCAACTTCTTCTTTTGCCGAATGTCCTTTATGTTCGTGAAGCGGGAATCCGAGATAAAATTTTGATCCATCATATTGGGATTCCAGCCAATCAACAACTGTTGTGGTGGTTGCTTTTTTTACTTCTTTGCCGCATTCAAAACAAATTGTCTTTCCTATTCTAGCAAAAAGTAATCGCAGATAATCGTAAACTTCTGTTGTGGTACCAACAGTTGAGCGTGAGTTACGCGCAACTGTCTTCTGCTCAATTGCAACTGCGGGCGATATTCCCTGGATCAAATCTACATCAGGTTTGTTCATTCTTTCTAAAAACTGGCGTGCATAGGAAGAAAGACTTTCAACATATCTTCTCTGTCCTTCTGCATAAATAGTATCAAAAACCAGTGAAGATTTACCACTGCCGCTAACACCAGTAAAAACAATCAGCTTGTTGCGTGGAATCTCAAAGCTGAGGTTTTTGAGATTGTGTTCGCGTGCACCTTTTACAACTATTTTTTTATTGTTTGTATTTGTTTTCTTTTTAGCCATAAAAAAGAGGAATGATTTGAATTCCAGCCTTTTAATTTAAGAATTTTTTGGATGCAAGAGAGGGAAAAATGTGAGTATATCCAACAGTTAATAGATTAGTTAAGTTAACATGGAATGATCTCAGTTTTGGTTTCTATTTTTTCTTCTCCAAACTTTTCAATTCTTCAATCTTTCTATCTAAAAGTTCAATCTTTTCATTCAGTTCTACAGTTTTTCGGTCAATTTCATTTTCATATTCAGCAGCATCCCAGTAACCGCGCTCTTCAAAGTAGCTTTTAAAAAGCCAATTGTGTTTAAGCGCTTCCATATTTTCAGAAAGACTAATTGCGGCAGTTTTAGATTCTTCAGTAATTTCCGTCAGGTTAGAGAGTATTGCGGAAAAACTCGAATCGGGAGAATTACCTTCAACCATCAAAGAGCCGATTACTCCTTTCCCCTGTTTAACATTGTAAAGTAGAGTATCAATTCCAGTTACAACAGTGTTAACATTTCTTACAACTGATTCTACACCTTTACCCAATTTATTAAATTGATCAGTTACAGCTTTTAATTCTGATGTGATTGATTTAAGACTTTTATCTGCAGATTTAGTTAAATCTGTTGCAGCATAGTATAGTGCTTCATCTGTAAATATTTTACCAATTGTTCCTTCACCTGCATTAATTTTACTTAAGACTCCAGCAAGATCTTTTGTCATTTCTTTAGTATAGCCCATTATCCCTTGAGTTTCACTAATTATGTCTGCAAAACTAACAGGATCCTTAGCTAAAATTACACCGCCGTCTTTTACAAGCTCCGATCTGCTGTCTCCTATTTTTAGCGCCACAAATTTATTACCCACTAATCCTTCAGTCTGAATTTCAGCCTGTGTATCTACTCGTATGAAGTGTTCAATTTCCGAAAGCAATCTCATTGAAACTTCAATCAAACTTACAGTATCACCTACTACTTTAATATCTTGCACAGCGCCCGCGTCAATTCCGCTCAAACGAACCGGTGCACCGTTTCGTAATCCTTCAATGTTGTGAAAATAAGCTTTTACAGTAAAGGTTGGTTTAAAGAGTGCTTCTTTATTGCCAAGCATAAAAATTCCAATAACGAGAAGCGTGCTGCCAATGAATATGAAAATACCTAATCTTGCACCGGCTAATGTTCCTTTCATTGAACTCTCCCATTATTTTCTTCAAATATTTCATCACTAAAAAAATTTTTAAGTAATGGATCTTCTGATGTTACCAGATTTTCAATATCTCCCTCAGCTACAATTTTGCCGCCACTTAGCACAATTGCACGGTCAGCGATAATTTTTGCGCAAAGTAAGTCGTGAGTAACAACTACTGAGGTCATATTAAAAGCATGCTCCAAATCAATTATTAAACTACTTATTTCCTTTGATGTAATAGGATCAAGACCTGTGGTCGGTTCATCGTAAAGCATTAATTTCGGATTTGTAATAACTGACCTGGCCAAGCCGATTCTTTTTCTCATTCCTCCCGAAAGTTCCGATGGCATTTTGTTAATTGCCTCTTCAAGTGAAACAGCTTCAAGTACTTTAGAAACACGCTTATCCATTTCTATCTGTGTAAGCTTAAAGTTCCTTATAAGCGGAAATTCTAAATTTTCTTTTACCGACATCGAATCATAGAGTGCAGCTCCCTGAAATAAAAATCCAATGTCTTTTCTAAGTTCGTTAAGTTCCCTTACTTTTAATTCTCTAATATTTTGCCCTTGAATAATAACGTCACCGGAATCTGGCTGCATTAATCGAATCATACACTTAAGCAGAACACTTTTACCTGTTCCGCTTCTGCCGAATACAACCATGTTTTCTGTTTCAGCAACATTAAAGGAAACACCATCCAAAACAACATTTCCATCAAAATTTTTATGTAAATCTTTAATCTCAACCATCACTTTACCGTGGGCCAGAGCCATAATGTAAGCTTAACCAGAACCATGTCAAAAATTAATATCAGTAATGATGATACAACAACCGAACTTGTAGAAGCTTTTCCAACTCCTTCAGTACCGTTTTCCGCAGTATAGCCTTTGTAAGCTCCAACAATTCCAACAATAAAACCGAATACAAATGTTTTTGAAACACCGGGAATCGCATCGCCAAACTCCACAGAAAAGATAACACGATCCATAAAGTAAGCCCAGGTCATATTTTGAACTAAAACAACTGCAATGTATGCACCTATAAGTGCAATGAATATAACATAAACTGTTAGAATGGGAAGTATAAAAGTTGTTGCAAAAACTCTGGTAACCACTAAATATCTAAATGGATTAACACCAGATACCTCCATTGCATCAATTTGTTCAGTAACACGCATTGAGCCAAGCTCAGCCCCAATTCCTGAGCTTACTCTCCCTGCGAAAATCAAAGCACATATAACCGGTCCAAGTTCTCGAACAATGGAAATACCAACTGAACCTGGTAAAAATGCTTCTGCACCAAATCGCTTGAGTACCGGGCTTAGCTGCATAGCAATAACTAATCCAATTATAAAACCAGTAACTCCAACAATTGGTAGAGTTTTCATTCCTAATTCGATCATGTGTTTTCTAATCTGATCAACTTCGTAAGGCGGGATAAAAACTTCTTTCAAAAATTTAAATGAAAACTTAAACAAACCGGCTATCATTTCGAAAAAATTAGTCAAGTGTTTTTCCGTACGGGTTAAGAACTTATCTGTATTTGAAATGATATTCAATTTACACTTATGGTAAGTTTATGAAATGCTCTTTGTCTGTAACAAAAATAAATAAAAGTAAATTCAATATAAATTCATTACAAGCGATATGGAACACAATAAAAAATATTTTTAATAGAATAATGTGTAATTATTTAATAATTTTCTTCTAATAACTGTTTAATTTTAAATGGAACTAAAATGAGTAAAATTCGTAGACGGGGATTTTTAAAGTCCGCATCAATTGCTGCTGCAGCCGCAGGAGTTGGTGCTATTAATAGCTGTTCGACTGAAAAGAAGAATGAAAGTGCTTCAATTCATACTCAAAAAAAATATGAATGGCGTATGGTTACTTCTTGGCCACCGAAATTTCCAATATTGGGTGAGTACGCCGAGCTGATTGCAAAGTGGATTGATGAAATGTCTTCGGGCAGATTAAAAATTCAGGTTTACGGAAGCGGTGAGCTTGTTCCCGCTTTTGAAGTTTTCGATGCGGTTTCACTCGGTGCGGCAGAAATGGGACATGCGGCAGCTTACTACTGGGCTGGTAAAGCTCCTGCAGCGCAATTCTTTGCTACGGTGCCATTTGGAATGACTGCAAGGCAAATGAATGCGTGGCTCTACTTTGGTGGTGGGCTTGAACTCTGGCGAGAGCTTTATTCGGACTTCAACTTAGTTCCTTTTCCTTGCGGAAATACAGGCGGGCAAATGGGTGGATGGTACAACCGTGAAATGAATTCAGTGAATGACTTAGATGGACTGAAAATAAGAATGCCCGGTCTTGGCGGAAAAGTTATTACAAAAGCAGGCGCTACAACTGTTTTATCTCCTGGGGGAGAGCTTTACACAAATCTTGAAAGAGGAGTTATTGACGGTCTTGAATGGATTGGACCTTACCACGATTATTTAATGGGATTTCATAAAATTGCAAAGTACTATTATTATCCCGGATGGCATGAGCCATGCGCTAATTTAGAATTGACGATAAATAAAGATGCATACAGCAAACTTCCAACCGATCTGAAAGCGATTGTAAAAACTGCTGCACAAGCTTCAAATGTAATGATCTTATCTGCTTTTGATGTTAAGAATTTTGAATATTTTGAAAAACTTAAAAATGAAGAAGAGGTTGCGTTTCGCAAATTCCCAAACAAACTACTTTTAATATTGAAAACCTATGCTGATGAGGTATTCGAAGAAATTTCTGAAACAAGTACAATAAGTAGAAAAGTTTTTGAATCATATGATAAGTTTCAAAAAAAAATGAACAGCTGGCATAAGATTTCTGAAAGAGAATAATTTTAGTTGCTGAATATTTTCAGTAACCAGAAAGAAATTTCAGGAAAGATAATAATCAATAAAAGGGCAGTAAGCTGAAGCACAACATACGGTATTACCCCTTTGTAAAGCTGTGCGGTTGTGACACCGGGTGGGGCCACTCCTTTCAAATAAAAAATTGAAAATCCAAACGGCGGTGTTAAAAATGAAGTTTGAAGATTCATTGCTATAATTATTCCAATCCACAAAAGATCAAAATCCATTTGAACTAAAATGGGCGCAATAACCGGAACTATAATAAATGTTATCTCAATAAAATCAATAAAGAATCCAAGGATAAAAATTACAAGCATCGCGATCGCTAAAAATTGGTACGGTTCAAAATTTGATTCTAAAATAAATTGAGTTAACAACCTATCTCCGTTAACACCTCGAAAGACTAAACTAAAAGCAGTTGCTCCCACAAGAATTAAAAACACCATGCTTGTTATGGAAGTTGTTTTGAGCATTACTTCTTTTAGCGTCTTTATGCTGAATCGTTTTTTAATTGCAGACAAAACAATGGCTCCGAAAGCACCAATTCCTGCAGCTTCAGTTGGAGAGGCAAATCCTGCAAAGATTGAACCCAGCACGGCAAGTACGAGTATTGATGGTAGAATAAAAGCGCTAAAAATTCTTTTAACTGCATCACTTCCTTTAAATTTTCTAAGCTCCTCTGCCGGCATTGCAGGAACAGATTTTGGTTTTGTTATCGTTAATAAAACTATCCACAGAAAAAACAGAAGAACTAAAATCAATCCTGGTAGAAGTGCAGCAATAAAAAGTTCTCCAACGGGAACATTTAACACACTGCCTAAAAGAATTAAAATGATGCTTGGTGGAATTATTTGCCCTAATGTTCCCGAAGCCATAATAATACCACTCGCGGCTTTTGCATTGTATCCACGTTTAAGCATTACGGGTAGACTTAAAACACCCATTGTTACAACAGTCGCACCCACAATCCCAGTTGAGGCACCGAGCAGTGTGCCTACTAATAAAACTGATATTGCTAATCCACCTTTTAATTTTCCAAACAGAAGTGCCATTGTTTCTAGCAGCTCTTCTGCTAGACCCGATTTTTCAAGCATCACTCCCATAAAAATGAAAAGAGGAACAGCAATTAAAACATAGTTGGACATTATTCCCCAAATACGAAGCGGAAGAAGATTAAAAAAGTTTGTTCCAAAAATTATTACACCAAAAATTATGGAAACCCCGCCAAGCGTAAATGAGACAGGATAACCCCAAAGAAGACAAATAAGAACAACAATAAAAAAGAGAATGGGTATTAATTCCATAATTAATCTTTTGTAGCATTCAATTTCTTTGAATTGCTGATTTTTATTATGGATTTGAAAGCAAGAGCTATTCCTTGCAGAAGTAAAAAGAAAAAAGAAATCGGGATAAATGCTTTAAGAATGTAGCGCGCAGGCAATCCACCTGCATCTGGAGAGGTTTCGCCCACTTTGAAAGAAATAAGTACAAAGTTCTCGGATGATATAATCAGTATTACACAAAAGGGAATTAAAAAAAATAGTGTGCCTAATAAATTAATCCAAGCTTGTTTCTTTTCAGAAAATCTTGAATAAAATACATCAACTCTTACATGATCATCAATTTTAAGTGTGTAACCTGCAGAGAGTAAAAATATAATTGCAAACAAATGCCACTCAAGTTCCTGCATGGCAACACTGCTAGATTGAAAAAGATAACGAACAATTACATCATATGTAATTATCAAAATTAAAGCCACAACAAGCCACGAAGCAGCCGAGCCAAGCTTGTTGTTTATTTTATCAGACCATTCTATGTATTTATGAAATAAAATCAACTAAAATAAATATTTTAGAAAGCGTTTTCGTAATGATTAACTTTTGGATTACTCAAATCTTCAAACAATATTGTAACCACATCAAATCTGCAATCAAGCTCTTTAATTTCTTTATCGAATAAATATAGCTCTGCAACTTTTCTGATTTGTGTTTGTTTGGATTTTGTAATTGAGTATTCTGGTTCCCCGTACTCCAAATTCTTCCGTGATTTTACTTCAACAAAGACAGTGCAGTTCGAATCTCGATCAATTGCAATTATATCAATTTCACCATGTCCGTAACGGTAATTTTGTTCGATTATTTCATAACCTTTATCTGCAAGAATTGCAGCTGCAAGCTCTTCCCCTTTTGCCGCAAGATCTTTTTTACTTAACGCCATGCCTACGCTGAACGCTCTTTTGTCACTTGAATGTTCAATATTTGTTTTTCATTTAGAATATTTTTCAGAAATGTTTTTCTGTGGATTGGACTTGCGCCTATCTTTTTAATAATTTCTCTGTGCTGCTTGGTTGGATAACCTTTGTTCTGTGCCCATAAATATTGGGGAAAATGAACAGAAAGATCCTTCATTAGCCTATCGCGTGTTACTTTTGCTATAATCGACGCCGCCGCAATCGAAAATGATTTTGAATCACCTCTAACAATGGGAACAATTGGAATATAAGATTGAAATTTTCTGTTACCATCAACTAAAACAAGATCGGGTTTTATTTTTAGACTTTCTACTGCCTGTTTCATTGCAAGCATTGTAGCATTTAATATATTTATTTCATCAATTACACTTTGCTCAACAGCAGACACTGAATATGTTAAAGCTTTTAATATAATTTTATCAAATAGTTTCTCTCTCTCTTTTTCAGAGAGCTGTTTGGAATCGTTTATACCTTTAATTCTAATGTTCTTTTCAAATACAACAGCGGCTGCTACAACAGGTCCTGCGAGAGGACCCCTACCCGCTTCATCAATCCCTGCAATGAGTTTAACTTTTTCGGTGTAATATTTTTTTTCGAATGCCTTCAATTGAAATCAGATTTATACGCCAAGATAGATTGCTAAGAGTCCAAATACCATACTTAATTTTAAAAGATTGCTTATTTTCTTCAAATTTTTTTCTAGTTCCTTTTCATACATTTTTTTTGCACAATAAATTAAAATTGGGTTCACCAATGCCATAACAATCACAAAATATTCTATTTTATATAGCTTAGTTATAAAGGGGTAAAATGTAAATAGAATAAGTGTGAGAGTAAAAATAGTAATCAAAATTTTCGATTTTTGAACTCCAAATTTAATTGGAAAAGTAAACAAACCTACAGCACGATCTCCATTCACATCCTGAATATCTTTTACCAATTCTCTAATCAGATTAATAAGAAATGCAAAAAGAGCAGGCACAACTGCAGCCGTTGGACTTCCGACTACAATTCCACCGAAAATAAATACAAACCCGGTTAAGAAAGCAACAGTAGCGTTTCCAACCAACGGAATTTTTTTAAGAATTTTTGAATATAGAAATAGAATAAAATGAGAAAATAAAACAACAAGCAGCACAGGCAAACTGATGAAAAAAGAAATCAACAAGGAAATCAGCAAAAAAGTATAATATAAAATGTAAGCTTGTTTAACTGAAATTTTCTTGGCCGGAAGCGGTCGCTGCGGCTGGTTTATTTTATCAATTTCAAAATCAAAAATATCATTTATTACATTACCTGCAGAGGCTGTTACACCAGCAGCTATCGCAGAGAGAAATACAGTAAGTTCAAAATAATTTTGAGAGGAAGAAATAATTGCAGCAACAATTACAGAAAGAATTGTAATTAGAAAGTTTACAGGTCGGGTGATAAAAATAAATGCAGTAAGCTTTTCTTTCAAGTTAAATAGATTTTGGTGAAAGACTTGCTAAACTTACAAAAAGAAAAAGAAATACCTGTTTAGTTTGAGAGTGAATTAGTAACACTGAGCCAAGTCGAAGTATGACTATACGCTGAAACAGTCAAATCAAGTTGTTCGTCTTTGATAAGCTCAGACTGAAAAAAAATAAAAAAATTAATCCTGATCGAATCCGATTTTTTTATGGGCCCCATCACAGAACGGTTTGTTGTTTGAAGCACCGCATCTGCAAAGTGCAATTGAGCCTTCTTTAATTTCTTCATTTCCGTCGGTTCCAATAAAAACAAATTTACCTTTTACTAAATACGGTCCACCTTTATTTACCTGAACTGTTAATTTTGATTCAGGTGATTGAGCCGGTTGTGCTTTTTGTTCTGTCATTTCATTATTCCTTTCAAATGATAATGCCCCAGAGGGACAGTCATTAATAATTTTTATTACTTCTTCAGTTGTGCCTCCACTCATATCAATCCAAGGTTTTCGTTTGGGATTGAAAACTTTTAATGACGCCTTCCAGCAATTTGTTGAATGAATGCAAGCGCTTGGCTTCCAAATAACAGTTATATCCTTATTTGAATATTTTTTTAATATTTCTTTCATATCTAAAAATTCTAAAACTCGTTTATAATTCCAAAATGTATTTTCCCCTCGCTAAATGAATCTCCATCAGCCAATGCAAAGCTCACTCCCAACAGACCAATCGCAGTTTCAACCGTAATTCCTAATCCATACCCAAAAATAACATCTTCATTTTTCGTTACTCCCTGTTCCTCATCAGCATCAATTGAATAGTAGCCAGCATCAAAAAATACAAACGCGTATGACCTGGGGGTTAACATCAACCTGTACTCAATATTAGACCATGCAATACGCGAAGCCAAAAACTGTTCCTCTCTATAGCCTCTCACAGAACCTGTTCCGCCAAAACGCCATAGATCACTTTGTTCGAAGAACGGTCCACTGAGTTCTTTTCCGTTCACACTTATAGCAACAATATTTCTAAAAAAAAGTTCATAAAATGCACTAAAGGCAGCCGTAATTCTTTGCAGATTTGGATTTGTTTCAAGTCCCTCAGGTATGAATTTGGCCGGTCCATTTATTTTTTTTCTGCTGAATGAATAGCTTGTTTCAAATAGCAACCCACCGGTGGGTGCCAAAGGATCATCGCGAAGATCAATTTTTAAACTCAATCCCGTTGTTAGTGTTGAAGAATTGTAAACTGTGAAAACAGGTGCTTCTCTTTCAGTTGGAATCACTTCTTCTGTTGAGAGAAAAGCTGACGCCGAAATATCTTCAGTGGCTAAAAATTCTAACGCCCCACCAATTCTTCTCTGTACATAAGTCGTATCTTGAATTCTCTGATAAAGCTCCGCATTTAGATTAAATGGAAAACTGAACAGCCATGGCTCTAGATATTTCACTTCAAGTTCCTGCGATTCACGTGTAAGCTTTTGCCATCGCACAGCAGCAGCTCTTCCGGTACCAAAAATATTTCTTAATGTTACGTTCACCAATCCAGTTATGTATCCTGTTTCATTATCATTTGCAGGAGGTACGTAACCGATAACTCCATCAAAATTATTTGTATTTTTTTCTTTGACTGTTACAATCAGCACACCATTATTTTCAGAATCAACAAAAAACTGTGGCGGTTGTACCGGTTGAAAAAACCTAAGCTTGTTCAGTCTCTTAGGAAAGTTATTTACTCTTTCCTGTGAATATTCTTCTCCTGTATCAATTCGGAGTTCGCGGATAACAACATAATCCTTGGTTGAACTGTTGCCTGCAACTTCAATTTTATCAATTTTACCCTTCAAGCCTTTGGTTAATTTTAAGTGAAGATCAGCATAGTGTTCATTATTTAAAGTATCATCATAAAAATGAACCGATTGTATTTTTACCGCTGCAAACGGAAAACCCTTGTTTTCCAAATCACTTAGCAAGCTAACTATGCTTGTTTCAATTTCATATCTGTTAAAAATCTCTTCTTTTAAATAATTAAATAACAAAAAGTATTCATCTGTATTTAGAGTGTCATCAGTTGAAAAAACTAGCTCATTTACATAAGTAGGATTTCCTTCTTCAACGTTTAGAAAAACATTAACGGTTTGTGAGTCAGGAGAAAGTTCTATTTTGGAATCTTTAAATGAAGAATGAAAATATCCTGCTGAGTTTAGCTCCACAGCTACCTTTGTTTTTGCGCTGTCAAGTAAATCTGTAGTAAAAGTTTGCCCCTCATATAAGTTGGCCCAGTTTTTTATTTCAGTATCACTAAAAATTTCGTTGCCTTCAACTTCGATTTCTTTTAGTGATTGTGGAATGATTGAATGGGACAATAGAAGTGAAAATAAAAAAATATTTCTAATCAGGTTTGTCATTGATTATTTTTAACTTTTTTCCAACCGGCTCAATTATAATCGAATTTAATATTAACTCTGCTTCTTTTCTTTCAATAGCGCTAGTATCAAACGTTTTTGCATTGCAGACTCCAAGAGCTGAAGCAAATGCAAGCTGCTGCTCGTAGGTTAATTTATTGTACCAGCCATAAACAATTCCGGCAAGAAATGAATCTCCGCTTCCTGTAGAATCTGCAACATCAATTTTAGGCACTACTGTTTTATAATGAAAGTCAAAATTTGAAGAATAAAACGATCGGCTACCCTCTGTAATATATGCTTGTTTTACTCCTTTTGAATATAAATCATCAAGTAGTGATTTTTTTTCTGATTCCGTTTGAAGCTTAATTTTTAACGAGGATTCTATTTCCTTCAAATTATTGTGAAAAACTGAAGGAGATGCATCAATACAATTTTGAAGATACTCACCATAAGTATCGCAAATAGATATTTTACCAAGTCTGTTTGCGATTTCAATTCCGGCGGCTATAATTGAATCAGTTGTTTGGTTTGGCGAGCTACCGGCGAAAACCACAATCTCGCAGGTTGCAATCATTTTTTCCATTTTAACAAAAAAATAACCTGCTTCAGATTTTGTTACAGTACTATTTTCACAAAAAAATGTACTTAATTGATTAGTGGTTTTTTCAATTATTATTGCAGCATCTCGTGTTTCACTTTTAGTTTGAATATCTTTAAAACTTATTCCTTCACTGCGCAAAATTTCCTTGAATGTTTTGCCATTTAATCCACCTGTAAAGGTGAGTGAAATGTTTTCAATACCTAGCTTATTAAGCTGGCGACTTACGTTTATTCCTTTACCTCCGGCTTTTAATACTTTTTTACCTAACCGGTTTTCGGAACTAGTTTTTATTTTATTGAAAAAATACCTTCGCTCTAGCAAAGGATTTAATGTAACGGTGAGTATCATTAAATTTATTATAGTTCAATGAAATGCTTCAAAACCAATTTCCCCCAGTCCAAACTTTAAAATTGCATTAATACCTAAACCTGTAGAGATCGCCATAAAGTGGTGTATCGGGGGATAGACGGTAATCTCCAAATCCGCTATTATCAATAAAGATAAAACTTCTATTCAAGTCGTAATATTGCCAAACTTCATAAGGTTTAGAATAATATTCAAATGGATGGCGGTCAATGTTATCTGGGATGCCAAGTATAATTAAGACCATTCCTCTGTCAGATCGCCAGCCTTCGAGTGAATAAGAAGTAAAGTTTTCGTCTGCAAATGCAACACGGCTAAAATACTCGTTAAAAATTGCATTGTACTCGTCGGAAGGATTCTTATCGCGTTTTTTCCAAAATTCTACAAAACGTTTTGTCTTTTCGTTTCTATCTTTTGCATCTTCCATATAACTGATTTCATCAGGGTTTGCAATATAAATTAATTGATCGACAGCTTTATCAAGATCTGTAATTGTGGAGGGAACGCCTTCCCATCTTGACATAAAAGATTTAGCAGCTGAACTTAATACTTCATCATCTGAGTTTTTTACTTCTGCTTTTATAATAAACTTACCTATGTTTAACGAAATTGAATCAATTGTATATAAAATTTGATTGCTGCCTTTATTAAATTTCCTTTTTTCGGAACTATTAAAAACTTCATTTCCCTCCAAATCGCTTACAGTATATTCCATTTTATATTCGGAAGAAGAATCTTGATATAATTCAAAAAACAACGGTATCCCTTCATCTTCAGTAATTATATCTCTCGATACATTTGGAATTATTTTATTGCTCCCTTCAACTACAGTTCTCTTTTCAACAAGCATTAAATCACTCAGAACCGGGCGCTGTGAAAAATCTTTTATCTTCAGAATATTCTCAGATGAAAATTCCGCTCTTGAATCCTTATCCGTAAGTAAAGTATTTATCCGATAAGCTCCCGGATTTAGTTCGAAAGAGCGATGACTTAAATTAAAATTTGATTCCTGAACAGTTTGCTCAAAACTGATCGAAACAATTTTTTCATTCCAAATTTTTTCAGTAATCAACCTGTCTTCGTCTTCATTATAAATTGAAACAGTTACAGAATAACCTGCTTCAAAACCCTGCCCGGTTTTAATAAACTGCACTGAGGGGTAAGGAACTTTAATAAATACATCCAGTTTAGTTTTACCGTCTTCAGCTAAAAAGCTTAAAAAATCCTGGTAGTATTTTACTTTTGTCCCAATTGACAAAGTATAATATTCAACTTGAGAAAAAATTGAGGATTGAAATAAAATTAAACCGAAAATTAAAAAATACTTTTTCATCTTAAACTCCTTTAATACTAAATAACTCTGGCAAACAGGTCGTACTCATTACAATCATAAACTTTAACATTGCAAAATTCACCTGCTTTTATTTCGCCATTATCTAATTTAATTAGAACTTCCCCGTCAACATCGGGCGCATCCCTGTATGAGCGCCCAATATAAAAATCTCCTTCAACAGCTTCAACTAATACTTTTAGTTCCTTATTTATTAATTCTTTATTCTTCTCCAACGATATATCCTTTTGAAGCTCCATAATCTTGTTTTGGCGCTCATTTTTAATATCCTGGGGAACCATATCTCCTAAATTATAGGCATTTGTATTTTCTTCCTGCGAGTAAGTAAAAGTGCCTAATCTCTCAAATTTTATTTCTTTTATAAATTCATAAAGTTCATCAAAATCGTCCTTCGTTTCGTTAGGATAGCCGACCAAAATCGTTGTTCTCAAAACTAAATCCGGAATTCGTTTTCTTAATTTATAAATTAGTTCCCTTGTTTGTCTGCCTGTAATTCCGCGCCGCATAGATTTTAGAACATTATCTGCAATGTGCTGAAGCGGCATATCAATGTAGTTACAAACTTTTTTATTATTTGCTATTTCATCAATCAACTCTTCAGGAAACCTTGAAGGATAAGCATACATTAATCTTATCCATTCAATTCCATCAACTTCGCTTATTTTTCTGATAAGATTGGAAATATTCCTTTCATTGTAAAGGTCATTTCCATAGTCGGTAGTATCCTGTGCTATAAGAACCAATTCTTTTGTGTTATTTGTGGCAAGATATTTTGATTCATCAATCAAATCATCAATACTTTTTGATTTATTTTTTCCTCTCATTAATGGAATAGCACAAAATGAACATGGTCTGTCGCAGCCTTCGGAAATTTTTAAGTATGCTGTGTGAAATGGAGTTGTTACAAAACGTTCACCTAACAGATTATATTTTAATTCGCCGTCAAGTTGATTTATAATTCTTTCATAATCTTCCGTTCCGAAATACATATCAACTTCGGGAATTTCTTTTTGCAATTCTTCTTTATATCTCTGCGAAAGGCAACCTGCCACAAAAACTTTTTTAATAGCCCCGGATTTTTTATTTGCAACTGTTTGTAAAATTGTATTTACAGATTCCTCTTTAGCCGCTTCAATAAATCCGCAGGTGTTAATTACAACTGTATCCGCCTCGTTAGGATTTTTGCGTATATCAAGATTGTTTAATTGAAGCTGGCGCAGAAGTCGCTCAGAATCAACGATGTTTTTTGCACAGCCAAGTGTTATTACACTTACTTTCTCGCGGGTTTTCATATAAAATTAATTGAAGAAAATTTTAACTGAAATATCGTAAATAAAACCAAACAGCAGGTGCAACAAAAAGAAGTGAATCGAACCGATCAAATACGCCGCCATGGCCTGGAATAATTGCTGATGAATCTTTTATACCTGCATCACGTTTTAATAGTGATTCTACTAGATCACCTATTTGCCCTACTGTTCCGATTATAATTCCGATTATTATTACATTATTCCAAGCTAAAAAATCGAGCACAATTAACTTTGCTAATATCATTGTACCAATAGAAAATATAAATCCAAAAACTGCGCCCTCCCAGCTTTTATTAGGACTTACTCGTGGAAACAATTTATGTTTTCCGAGTGCAGTTCCGCTGTAATACGCAGCAGAATCTCCCACCCAGATGCCAGCTAAAACAGAAATTATCAAATAACCGCCCCGTTCGTAAAGTCCATTAATTTGTGGGTAAAATTCTCTTAATCCTAAAAGCGATGTTGCAAACAAACCGATGTAAAAAATTCCTAAATAAGCTGCACCAAGGTTTAAAATTGCTGAGCCTTTATTTCTGAACAATTCTGAAATTAAAAGAAGCAAAGAGGAAATAATAATTATCGTGTAGACATCAATAAAATGTTTAAACTGATTTACTATTAAAACCAGAACTATCACTGAAGCCAGCCATAGGTTCGCATTAATATCTTTCTTTTTACAAAAAGTTACAAACTCATAATATGCTGCGATGCTGATGAGAAGAACAAAAATTAAAAAATAATATCCGCCAAAGTAGCTGGCTAAAACAATTACTGGAATAGCAGCAATAGAAACTAAAATCCGTTTTAAGTTTTCACTCGGACTCATCATCTCCTGATTCAGATTCTTTTTGCTTTAAATTCTGGATGAAACTAAGTGCAGCCTGAAAATCGTTTTTCTTTACCATAAGTTTAACAACTGATAAGTCTCCAGGTGCAGGAAAATTATGATCTTTCTGAGAGAGTTTGGATGCGGAAATTCCAGCTCCTTCAAGATTTCCTTTTAGCATATCAACATCAAACTCATAAAATGATGTGTAAACAAGCACCCAGTCATCTTCAGAAAGCTCTTCAAATTTATTAAGTTCATCTGCTTCTGCAAGTGCAGTATTGCAGTCGGGACAGATCATAATTCCATCAACGTATTCATAATTACAGTTTGGACATATCGGCATTTTAATTCTCCAATGTTGTTTTTGATTTTAAATAGTAATTCCTAATAAAAAAAATAAGCAAAGAAAATAATCCTGATAACACAAAGAAAAATAAAATGTTAGAATCTAAAGCTTCGACATCCGAAATGCTTCCGGTTATCAGTTCATCATCGCCTATACTAAAGTAAAGCATTACAGCAAAAAAGTTGTTTAAGAAGTGAAGAAAAACCGGGATGACCAGTGATTTACTCATATAAGCTGCAAATCCAAAATACAAACCTAATGCTGCTAATGGAAGAATTCCATACGGATTAAAATGAAAAAGCGAAAAGAAAATTGCAGTAATTAATGCGGCATGAAAAGGTTTTAATTTAAACTCAAAACTGCGTTGAATGTATCCTCTGAACATCAACTCCTCACTTAATGCGGGAACAATAGCAACAACTAAAACAACAAGCAGCATTTCAGGAATCGTATCTGCACTCAGTAGATTGCCGAACGTTTTTTCTATCAATTCATTTAGAGAATCTAGAATGGATTTAATGGAATTTATAAAATCAGAGCTGGCTGCCCACTGTTCAATAAAATAATTTTGAATATATAAATAGCTCTGAAGCAGTGGTGTTAATATTATTATTCCAAATGTGAAGAAAGTAACCTCTTTCCAGTTTGGAAGCTTAAGTGAAATAACTTCAGATACGTTTCCGTAGATCCATTTTGCAAAAAGTAATGCCGGAAGAAGAAGAAATAGAATCTGCCCTGCCATTGTCATCAATCTTAATCCGTTAACAGGTGCAGCTTCAATATCGAAACCAAATATCAAAAGCGTAAGCAAACCACCAGCAAACTGGTAAAGAATAAACCCGCCAATCAATCCTAAAAATGCGGCGGCTACAGGAGAAATTAATGGATACGGAGATTCGGGAATGTATTCATAATTTGATTCCTGCTGCTTGCTGCTTTCATTTTCTTCGGGATCAGGATTATTTAATAAATCACTCATTCTTTTTGATAATTATCGTTAATCTTTATTTAAGCAAAGATAAGGAATAAAATTTTCATTAATAAAAAAGAGGAAGCAAATGCTTCCCCTTTAAACACCGAGCTAAATAAATTTTATCGTTTAGAAGTTAATTCCCCCGATAGGTTTTCGTACTTGGTAAGTTCAGCATCAATATAGCCAATAATAATTTTTGTTCTAACTCTAACAGGAATTTTCAATTCATCATTTGAAAGCCAGATAACAATATCACCTTCGTGCTTAAAAAGTCCGCCTTCCTGCACTAATGGTTCAACTTTTATACATTCGAATTTACCTGCTTCAACTTCAACTATTTCTTTTCCTAAATACACGACATCCAGATCGTAAACTTTATCCTTATAAAAATTCTGAAGATTGATTTTATCATTAATCTTCAGAGTAGAAAAATCTAGAGTTCGTGCATAATAAAAAGCAGAAACAATATCATTTACATACTGAGGAATTTCATACTCTCCTTCGCTGGTTTTGGCTTTCATTTTTCGCTGATCGAAAAAAGCAGAAAAATCTCTGGTGTATCCGCCTTCTCTTATATGCTGCTCAAAACGCCATGGAAAAATGCCATCAACATCAATGTAAGTTTCATAAGTATCTCTAACTCTATATAAGGCATCAAAGGTTGCAACTGAATTTACTTTAAATGTAACATGATATGCTTCGCGTCCGGATATTCTTTTAATTTTCGGAATGTGGAATTCCGCTACACCGGCTGTTATAAAGCCATAATTCAAATCAAAAGTCAGCCGTTCACCGACTTTAAATGCGTTATGTTCAATTTTCCTAAAATCAGTTGAGTTAGATGAATCAATTGGTGCAACTACCAAATTCCCCATCAGTATGAATAATATAATAGACATTACCTTATACATAATTTATTATTTACTCCGAATATTTAACAATTTTTTAGAACTGTTATACATTCGTCAAATACTTTGCCAATATCAATGCTGTTCATGCAGTCCAATTTCTCGCATTGTTCACGTGAACAATTGCTGCAATCAATTGTTGGGGTGAAAATTGTCCTTTTTTCTGTATACGGTCCCCATCGCTCCGCAGAACAAGATAAAATTTTAGGATAGAAACCAAATACCTGTTTATTTAATGCAGCAGCTATGTGAATGGGACCCGTTGAATTAGAGATAAAAAGATCTGCAAAACTGATCAACGTTTTTAGCTGTGATAAATTAAATTTCCCCGCAAAATTTTTAATTGAATTATTAAATACAAATTTTTTGCAAAGTTCTACTTCAGATTTATTTCCAGTGATAATAATTTGCAGATTATTAATTTCACTTAATCGTTTTGTTAAGTCAATCATTTTCTCGGTGGGAAGATCAACAGAACTTCCGCCGCTTCCGGGATGAATTATTAATAATTTATTTTTAGGATTAACATCATTTTTTTTTAGGATATCCTCAATTGATTTTTTTTCTTCATCGGAAACTTTTAAGTAAAAATTTACTTTACCCGGAGATACATTTTCTTCAATACCTATTTTTTTCAACAGTCCAACATTGTATTCAAGTTCATGCCTTTCGGCATATTTTCTGTGCTCAAAAACTTTTCTGTTGAAAAATATGGAATACCACCTGTAACCGGTTCCAATTCTACTTTTTATTCCCGATAAAAAAATCGTTATTGCTAATCTTAAAGTTGGATAAACAATTATTGAAGTATCAAAATTTTCTTTTTTAAGGGCTGTGATATTTTCTTTAATTAAAAATTTGTGGTCTTTTTCTTTTAATATCAAAACTTTATCAATAGATGGATTATCCTTCACAAGAGGACTGGTATACTCCCTTATAAGAAAAGTTATTTTACAATCAGGATATTTCCTTTTAACAATTTCACCAAGAGGAAGCGATAGAATCACATCACCAATTCTATCAGAACGGACAATTAATAAATTTTTTGGTGCAATCATTTTCTTGAGAGAAATGGATTATCTTTGATAAAGAATCTCCAAGGCAAATCAATCGAGCGGGTAATACCAATTCTTTTTGAAATTCCGATAGCTTTTTCTTTTAATTTTTTGTTATCAATTATAAAGATTTTATCACCTAGGAGATCTATACCTGAAAGTGATTTATCAATATTAAATGCTTTGCACAATTTTCCTGGTCCGCTTGTAAGATTAATAATTTCATTTTCATTTCTCAATTTTCTTCCAAACCTGTTGTTAATCATTATATCAAAATTGACCAGAGGTTCAATTGCGCGAATTAAAACAGCAGTACCTTGTCCATTTTTTCCTGTAACAACGTTGCAGCAAAAATGTGCACCGTAAGTAAAGTAAACATACAAATATCCGCCCTCTTTAAACATAACTTCCGTTCGTTTTGTTCTACCTTTAAATGAATGTGCAGCTTCATCAAAATCTCCGTGATATGCTTCTACTTCAACAATTTTTCCTGCAAGCGGATATTTTCTGTTGTTTTTAAGTAAGATTTTTCCGAGTAAATCTTTGGCAACAACTGTTACTTCGCGTTTGTAAAACGCTCTTGATAATTTCTTGTTGGATTGAAAGTCAGTCATTTGGTGTGCTATTTAACGAACGAGAAAGATAATGATTAAAATTCCTGAGAGGCCCCGATTTCTTTAATTTTCTGCAAGTAGTAGCTTTCTTTTAATGGATTCATTTTGATAAGTTGTTCATAGACCTTAATTGCTTCGCTTCGTTCACCCTGTGATACATATATTTTTGCAAGTGTTTCAGAAATTATCTTGCTTCGTTCAGGGATCCTGTACAAAGTATCCGAATTTTGTGCCCCGTCTTCTTTAACACGGTCAATTCGGGCAGTGGAAAGTACTGTTGCAAGCTGTTCCAAACGCTCTTCAACTGCTTTTGCTTCTTCAAACTGCTCTTTGCGATTTTCGTTTGCTGTACTTTTTTCTAATTTATCCAAAGAGCTTTTATTTTTAGAAAAATTTTCACGACTCAGGGTAAAACGATTGATATTTCTAAACTCGTTTGAGTAGTATTCATAAGTTTTTTCCGAGTTTATTAAATCGGCTGCGATTTTGAAATTTGTATCAGCCAGTTCATAATTTCTGCTAAGCAAAAAAGCTCTGCCTAGAAGAATATGTGCAACTGGATGACCGGGAAACTTATTCAGTCCCTTTTTTAATGCAACTATAGCGCTCTGATAATCATTCTGAAGAATAAAATTTTGGGCAGTTCTTAAAAAAAGAGGGGAATCTTTTTTAAATGAGGATATGAAATTTATCTTATTTTCAAATTCGTTTAACAATTACAACTTCCTACATCAGGTTTTTACTTCTTAGCAAATGCATGCTTTAGTGAGGTAATTGAAACAAAAGAAAATCCTATAAAAAACAATAGCTGGAACGGTAGAGCAGCAATTTCTAAAAAATAAATGCTCGATGCCACTCCAAGTAGGCAATAAATTGCAAGTATAAGTTCTACTATCACAGCAAAATCTATTTTTTTGCTTAAATATTTTTTGCCAATCCACGTATCGGTCTCACCTTCAACCTTGAACTTAGGAGTACGAACAAACTCGCTTTTGCGGTTTAACAAACCTTCAAAAACTGCACGTGAGTTATTTAGTGCAAAACCCATACTTCCGGCCATAAATACTGGAAAGAGCACAATACGTTTTCGCCAATCGGGATGAATGTCTTTTTGTGAATAAAGGTAAAATAAAAACGTACTTATAAATGCAAAAACAAAAATTGACATAAAAGCAAAATAGATTTCGTGTCCGCCGCTGTTCTTTATAAAAATCAATGGGACATTTAAAATTGCCGCAAGCAGAATAAAGGGAAATACAATATTATTTGATAAATGAAATGTGCTGTAAAGTTTTATCCGCAAGGGAACAGCAGATTTCCAGACTAAAGGTAAAACTTTTTTTGCTGTTTCTATGGCACCTTTCGTCCAGCGAAACTGCTGTGATTTTAATGCACTTATTTCCGACGGCAGTTCAGCGGGAGATGTGTAATCTTTTAAAAAGATAAACTTCCAGCCGTTCAATTGTGCCCTGAAGCTTAGGTCTAAATCTTCCGTTAAGGTATCTGCATGCCAGTTGCCCGCATCTTCAATACAGCTTTTTCTCCAGATGCCACCGGTTCCGTTAAAATTAATAAAGAAGCCAGCTTTGTTGCGAACAGTTTGCTCGATTACAAAATGTCCATCCAATGCTAATGCCTGAGCACGTGTTAGCAAAGAATAATCACCATTTAAATGTTCCCAGCGTGTTTGCACCATTCCAATTTTATCATTTGCAAAAAATTTAAGTGTATTTTTTAAAAAAGTTTTCTGTGGAATAAAATCCGCATCAAAGATTGCAACAAACTCTCCCTTTGCTATTTTCAAACCTTCTTTAAGCGCACCGGCTTTAAAGCCCTCGCGCGTTTTCCTGCGGATGTGCTCAATATCAATACCTTCAGCCTTTTTTGCTTTTACTATTTTTTTGACAAGATCAACTGTTTCATCGGTGGAATCATCCAAAACCTGTATTTCTATTTTTTCTTTTGGGTACTTAATGGCACAAACTGAATTTATTAATCTTTCAACAACATAATATTCATTGAATAAAGGTAGTTGGATTGTAACTAAAGGGGTCTCATCAAGTTCAGGTTGTGATTCTGAACTGTTGTCTTTGTATTTGCGGTGATAGTACAGCAGCAAGAAACCATGCAATCCGAAAATAAAAAGAATTGAAAGCGCAATGAAATAACTTATTAAAACAATCTCGTCCATTTTTAACTCCTCCTAATTACCAGCCAGAAACAACCGCCAGAAGAATATCCTCTGAAATTTTATCTAAGGCAGTTTCAATCGCTGGTTCACGATCATTTACGCTTCCACCTGGAACATAATCGCCATAGTTTGTAAAATTCTCATCAAACACAGTTGTCTTTTTTACTAAATCCTTATACAAAACTTTTACATTTACTGTTAATCTTCTTGAAGAAACTTGCTCTCCTGCACTAACAATTGAAGGCACATCAGTTACGTTTGTAATTACACATTCTAATATTGCATCAGCAGTTGTACCCTCCGCTACCTGTAGTGAATTATCATCAATGAATTTTTGAATCAATTCATCTGTAAGCAGTTCTCTTATTCCTGGAATTGCAGCCGGGCTGCGGTCCTCGGTAACAGGAATAGCAATTGTTTTTAAATGCGACGGCACCGAAGCACCCGTAAAAGAGTAACTGCAACGGTTAAAATTAACTAACAGCAAAGTGCTAAACAATATAACAAAAATAAGATGCAGTCGGGTTTTAAATAGATTCATAATGTTATTCTAATCTTCAGATGGATTTAAATTGTATTGCTTAATTTTCCTGTAAAGTGTTCTCTCGCTTATATTTAGCAGTTTCGAAGCTTTTCTTTTATTACCGCGGGTTTTATCCAAAGCTGCCTTAATTGTTTCTTTTTCCAGTTCATTTAGCGAAAGCGTATCTCGCTTAATATCTTCCTTTTTAGCTAAATTCAACTGATTGTTATGTTCAACCAAATCTTTCAACTCAATTAAATCTTTTTTTATTTCGAATAGAGCTCTATATAATAATTCCCTGTCGGCATCTTCAGGGGATTTTCGTAAAAATACCGGAAGATTGCGTGAATAACTGCTTTCCTGCTTTTCAATAAATAAATTATCAAAAGAATCTATATCAAGTGTGCCAGTATTGTTAAGTGCAATTGCTGTTTCGATTGAATTCTTTAACTCACGAACGTTGCCAGGCCAATCATAATCCTGCAAATTATTTAAAGCTCTCTTGGTAATCTTAGGTTGATGAGCATTATTATTCTCATCATATTTTTTAAGAAAATAATTTACAAGTTCTGTAATATCTTCTCTTCTTTTTCTAAGTGGTGGAATTTGGAGAGTTACTGCTTTTAATCGAAAGTATAAATCCTCTCTAAATTTTCCAGCATCAACCTGTTCCTGAAGATCTTTATTCGTCGCGGCAATAATCCTTACATCAACTTTAGTAACTGTTTCAGCACCAATACTCATAAATTCTTTAAACTCAATTGCACGCAATAATTTTACCTGTGTTGTTAAAGGCATTTCACCTATTTCATCAAGAAACAATGTTCCCTCGTGTGCAACTTCAAAGTAACCTTTTCTGCTGCCAACTGCACCTGTGAAAGCTCCTTTCTTGTGTCCAAAAAGTTCGCTCTCCAAAATCCCCTCCGGTATGGCGCCGCAGTTTACGCTGATTATTTCTTTGTTTGCCCTTCTACTCGATTGATGAATTGCATGCGCAAATACCTCTTTACCTACTCCGCTCTCACCATAAATTAAAATTGTAATATCGGAGCCGGCAACCTGCATCACTACATCCACAAGATCATTTATCTCGTGAGAGACACCGATAATACCATGTTTTTTCTTAAATTCTTCTCTGTTCATCTCAAAACGTTTATTTAAAGGAATGACAAACTGACGCACTGGCAAAAATAATCATTAAATAATTCAAAATAAATATAGAAAATCAACTAGAAAGGTGTAGAAATTCTGTCAGAATTCGAAAGTTTGTTTGTCGGTAGCAAGTTCAACTTTTATCTCACTTATTATAAGATTTTTTATCGATTGTGCAAGTTCTGCTTCGTCCCCATCTGTGATATGTGTGAGATAAGTTTTTGGGAAACGAAACAACTTTATTTTTTCTGATAGCTCAGAGATGGTGATATGAGTGATTTCGGAAATTAAAACATCAACTTCAAATTCTTTAAAAAGACCGAGATCATCGGCTGAACCAATATCGGCTGTGTACAATATTCTTTTATTTTGATGTGAAAACAAAAAGCTCGCTGCATAAAATGTTCGATTTGAATATTGAATGTATCTTTTCAATCCTGAAAGATGTGAATTTTCACGCGGTAAAATTTTTAATTCATCATTAACTGTAAATTCATCCTTATCGGAAAATGGTTTGTATAAAATTTTAAAGTCCATTTTTTCCGGAATTATATTGCAACGCAACAAAAAGCTGTTCACATCTTCTACATATTTTTCATAAATATATATCTCAAGAGGTCCTACTCGATTAAACATTTTCATTTGTACTATCAATGCACCCAAGCCTGTAAAATGATCGGGGTGAAGATGTGTGAACAAAATTCCGTTTATTGAATTGTAATTCACATTTGCATTCAGGAGTGCACGAGAAATACCATCACCTGCATCAATCAGCAGGTTATAATCATTTAAAGAAAATAATAAAGAGGAGTGAAATCTTTTAAGAGAGGTTTTACCGCTTCCGGTTCCTAAAAAAGTTACTTTCAATTTATTTACCAGTTAATTGGAACAACTCTTCCGGTAAGATCGAACTTTGTGTTCATAACCTGCAGAAAATTTTCGGCATCCTCGTAGGTAACAAACTGTCCAGCGTAAACAATGTGAAAAGTAGTACCGCCAACATTTTTTTCAGCAATTCGTGCAAGTATTCCTGATTTTTCAAGATCATTTTTAAGTGAAACTGCATTTTCAAAATTTGTAAATGCACCAGCCTGAATTGTAAACTGATAATTCTGTTCGGGCTGAGTTTCTCCGTCATCAATAGGTTCTTCATCGACTGAAATGGTTTCACCACTTGGCAGAACACTCTGCTCAGCAATTTTAATGTAAGGCGAGGCAGGATAATTATTTATCAATAATTTTAATTTCTCTTTTGCGGTTTCGTACAAACCTAAAGCGTAGTAGTAAGAAAAAATCCTGTATAGTGCGGCATCTGCATATTTGCTGCGCGGATAATCATCAACTATCTTCTGGTAAATTACAACAGCCTGCTGCCCATTTTCTGTCAGCACACCATCCAAAAACAAAATAGAAGGATCGTTGGGATGGTCTTCTTTCAAATCAACTAAATCCTCTTTTACTTTTTCAACATTACCGCTTTCAATTTTTTTTAGGTAAGGAACAATATCAATTTCCTGTGAAAGAGAATGTGCAGAAATGAAAAAAATGAAATTAATTGTAAGAAAGGATAATAGTTTTAGTTTAAGCATTAGCATTTTTACCATCCGGTTTTAGTTCCGGAAAAATTTATTACTTTTTAGAAATTCAGCCGGTTAAAGAAACTGCTTCTTCAACTTTATTTTCGAAGCTAATAAAATCCCCGAACAAAGTCGCGGACGTTGCGCGATTAATTTTCACCCTCAAGTAATCGCCTGCATTTATTTTTTCATCAACAGGAATAATTACAACTTTGTTGCTATCTGTTCTACCCGATAAAAACTCATCTGATTTTTTACTGAAGCCTTCAACAAGCACTATTTCTTCCGTCCCCATAAGCTGCTGATTCAGCTCAAAAGAAATTTGCTGCTGAAGATTTATAATTTCCTGCAGTCTTTTTGATTTGGTTTCTTCCAGCACATCATCTTCCATTCTGAAAGCTTTAGTTCCTTCGCGCGGTGAATACTTAAACATAAACGCACCATCGTATCTAATTTCTCTCATCACATCGAGAGTTTTAACATGGTCTTCATAACTTTCTGTCGGAAATCCTGCAATAATATCTGTTGAAAAACTCACACCCGGAATTATTTTTCTCGCCTTCTCAATTAAATTAAGATAGTGCTCTATCGTGTAAGTCCTGTTCATCAATTCCAAAATTCTATCCGAGCCGGACTGAACCGGGAGATGAATGTAATTGCAAATATTTTTATGCTCTGCAATTGTGTTTAGCAGCTTATCGGATAAATCCTGTGGATGTGAAGTTGTAAAACGAATTCTTACAGAGCGATCAACTTTTGCACAAGCAGCAAGCAGATCGGCAAAATCATTTCCGTTATCGCGGTA
>JABDPB010000098.1 GCA_013042995.1 Ignavibacteriaceae bacterium
CACCATGCATTATGTGATCAGGGTAGTAATACCATCCGCCCTGGTCTAAATCAGCAAATGAATGAGTTACTAAACTGTAAGTAATATTTTTTGCGTAGTCATAACCGTTCCTTTGTATTATTGCGCCAGCATAAATATCCGCTGCCCAAAAATTATTAAATCCACTGGTATTAGAGACAAAACCAAAATCATATTCTTTCCACTCAGCGAGTTCTGAATCAAAGACATAATAGATATTTGCATTTGTAATAAAGTATGCAAGTTTATCACCGCAGCCATACCCTCTGCGGGTGCTTATACCTGTAGGATCAAGAACTGTTCCTTCGTATTTAACCGTATCCCATTGAGAAAGAATAGAGCTATAAGCAATGATGTATTCATCGCTATAAGCAAATACAGTGTTGCCAGATCCAAGTGCATCTTCAAAAGTCTGTTGTGAACCTAGATTAACTTCGGTCCAAACATTAATGCGAATATCGAAAAAGTAAACCACATCAGAATATTGAGTAGTAAATATTAGCACATCATCACCTCTATTGGGGAGTCTTTGTCCTGACATTGTCTGAGGTAGGTCTTGCTCAATCCATCCAGGTTGTTGAGCAACGCTACGGTCAGTAAATAGCAAAAACGCTATTATTAAAAAAAGAATTGATGCTACATAGGTTGAGAATATTTTTTTCATTGTCAACTCCTTTGGATATTATTATAGCTATTTCATAGCTGAGCTACTTTAAAAGAATCATCTTCTTTGTTTGAATAAATGAGCCAGATTTTAATTGATAGAAATATATTCCGCTTGACATCCCATTTCCATTAAATTCAATTTCATATTCTCCTGCAGATAAATCTTCATTAACTATTGTTGCAATTTCATTTCCTAATAAATCGTAGACTCTTAGTATAACAAGATTCTTCCCTTCACTCAGAATGACATTAGGTGGAATAGTAAATTTAATTTTGGTATTTGGATTAAAAGGATTGGGATAATTTTGATACAATGCATAGTTAGTTGGTATAGTTGGATTGGTAGCATTTATTCCTGAAGGAAATTGTGATTCATAAGCTCCCATATCTGGCATTGTACTGGCTGGATTGGGTCTCGGATTTCCCTCAATATCTATAAGTGGGGCGTATTGCCAGAATCCTGCAATCTCAATCGAATCAATCCCGGTTGCAATGCAAGGGCTTAAATCTTGAAGATGAAAATCGTTATTTGATGCATTAACAAAAAGTGGATCTTCATCAATATTACCATCTCCCCAAATAAAGGTGGAAACAGTATCATTGATTTTAATCGAATCTATACCATATTGAATATCATTATAATTGATCGTTAGTAAACACGGCAAAGAATCAAACACTGAATTTAGTGCGAATTGATCCGGGCTGTTTAGCCAAAAAATGCTATTGGTCACAGTTGCGTCTCCCCCTCTCCAAACTTGCAATCCTCCGCCAGCACCTGATGAGTTATTTGAAAAAGTACAGTTGAAAACATTTACTTTTGAACCATTACTTATCCCAAGTCCCCCGGTTGTAGAATTTAAATTAACAGTTGCAGCGTGGTTATCATAAAATACACAATTGAAAATTTCAGCAACTGTATTAAAGTTAAAAGTACCGCCGCCTGTCCAGGCTTCCACCGTATTACCCCTAATTATGGAATTCGAAAAAGTAACTTCATTTAAGCATCTCAATATCCTGAAACCTCCTGAATGGTGTGCAAAATTGTTAGCAATTTCACAATTGTCTATCACAAGATCTATTAACGGGCTTTCGGTATGCGATTGCTGAATACTAAAACCACCAACAGCATTGATTGCAATGTTATTAACAAAACGGCTATTGTAAATTTCCACAGAATAAAGTGAACCGAATATTAATGAATCGGCACTATAATCAAGAGCACCTGCATCAACCTGCGCTTCATTTCCATCAAATAAACAGCTATCCACTTTAATATTACAGTTATTGATTCTGAGAGCTCCACCATACTGGGCAACATTGTTTATAAAACTACAGCTATCTATTTGCAGTTCGCTGTAATCTGCAAATATCGCCCCACCGAAATCAGATTCGTTATCCTCAAAAAAGCAATGTTTTATTTGGAAATCACTTTGCCAGCCGTGTATAGCTCCACTTAAAAATCCAGAAGTATCGCTAGCGAAAGTTGTATTGCTTATATAAACATCACTAAAATCTGAAGCAATACCTCCGCCTAAACCACTTGCCGCGTTATCAATTATATTGCAATAATTTATTTGCATCTCGCAATTAATAACTCCGATACCACCTCCCCAGTTTGCAGAGTTATCGAAAACATTTACTGAATTAAGAGTTGTAAATGTAGATTGCCAGCAGATGATTCCACCGCCGTTGCCACCAGCTAAATTATTCGTAATTATATCGTAGTTAAATAC
>JABDPB010000112.1 GCA_013042995.1 Ignavibacteriaceae bacterium
GGTGCGCATGGTATTGAAGCCGACAGTGATAAAGCTGTTTTTCCTGCTGTAAACCTTGAAGTTAAATTTGGGTACGATAAGGAATTGAAATTCCGCTATCCATGGATTATACCAGGCATAGGTTCAACTAATATAGCCAAGAACAATTGGGAAGGTTTAGCTATTGGCTCCGCTCTGGCTGGAACCGGTTTAACAATTGGGGAAAATGTTGTTGGCATGGATCAGGAATCTGTAATTAAAAATGGTAAAATACTTGATACAGTTGATCTCAAACGGCGGGTGAAACTTTACAAAGATTACCAGCGTGATGGTTATGGTGCTATAATTGTGCAAGCAAATGTTGAAGATACTCGTCTTGGCGTTCAGGAATACGCAATTGAAAGTTTAGGTGTTGAATGTGTTGAACTCAAGTGGGGTCAAGGAGCTAAGAATATAGGTGGCGAGGTTAAAATTAGAGATCTAAAAAAAGCCCAAATGCTTTATGAGCGAGGGTACGTTGTTCTGCCAAATCCTACAGATCCTAATGTTATTAATGCATTTGAGCGTGGCGCATTTAAGGAATTTGAACGTCACTCTCGTATTGGTATGGTCACTGAGGAGTCTTTTGCTAAGCGAGTAGAGGAGTTGCGCAATGCTGGTGCAAAATATGTTTTCTTAAAAACAGGTGCATATAGACCTGCCGACCTGGCGCGGGCAATTAAGTTCTCATCAAAGTATAAGATTGATTTATTAACTGTTGACGGGGCGGGAGGTGGAACAGGAATGAGTCCCTGGCGCATGATGAATGAATGGGGTATGCCGCCAGTTGAACTGCATTCTCTTCTTTACAATTACGCTAAGCGTCTCTCTGACCAGGGTGAGCATATACCTGCTTTGGCATTAGCCGGTGGTTTTACCTTTGAAGATCAAATATTTAAAGGTCTTGCCATAGGCGCACCGTTTGTGAAACTGATCGGTATGGCTCGCAGCCCTATTGCTGCCGCTATGGTTGGAAAAACTATAGGCAGAACGATTAATGAAAATCAGGTGCCTGTGTATATAGAACGATTTGGAAATACAAAAGATGAAATTTTTGTAACAGCATCTGATCTTCGTGTTGAGTTGGGTAATGAAGAATTTGAAAAGATACCTACCGGAGCGCTCGGACTCTATACATATTATGAGCGACTAGCACAAGGACTGAGGCAGCTTATGTGCGGCAGCCGCAAATTTACACTTGAGCATGTATCGAGGGATGATATCACATCTCTTACTCACGCAGCTGAGGAAATCAGTGGAATCAAATATATTACAGAATTAGATAAAGAAGAGGTCAATGATATTCTTAAAAATTAAATGTCAATAACATATAATTTAAGTAATGAGATTAAGCAACTTAACCGATTATTGGCTTATATAAATAAAGAAGGCACTGTTGTAAAAACTGAAATATTATGAGATATAGGAATTAATTTATAAGATATTCAAAATAGCTAAAAGTTATGCCTGATTGGCTTATTGCATTTATAACAGTTTGGGGATTAGGGCTTCTCTTTGTAACAATACTTATAATTGCAGGCAGAAAAGAAGACAAAATTAATCATAACGAAAAAAATCATCTATAATACATAGTTAGGTGTTTTATCAAGTGTTGTTTTTGGGGATATGAGTAAGATGTTAAACGAAGAATACTATCTCGAATATTAAAATGCAAGGTGAAGAAATGAATGAGGAAATAATTTCATTATTTGTGGGTTGGGTTTTTATCGCTAGCTTCTTTTTATGGCTGGAGATCGTTAATAGAAAACGAAAAGATATGAACAAAGTCCATAGAGACAGAGAGAATGTAATCAAGAATAAAAGGAATTGATACAACCTTGCAACAATGCAATAATAACATAGGCGGGGGTTTATATTACAACTTAATTTTCATTCTCTACGTCAAAGACTACGTCAGTGATTTTTAAGTGCTTGAATAATAACGACTTACAAGGATGTGAATCTGACTCTTAATCAGCAGGTCGCCGGTTCGAGCCCGGCAGGGTGCACAAAAAAGATTAAAAAGGGGAAGTTATCAAGCCCAACTTTATTGCTACAATCCCAACCATATCTTAAAAAATCAAATAATCGTAATCAGATTCGGAATCAGAAAAAACGTTACCAAAATTTAATTGTTTAACTTTTAATGATTATATAATAACATTAGGATATTTGGTATAATAGAGAAATTTTCATGAAAAATTTTATTCTGTTTTCAATCCCAGCACTAATATGGGGTTCTACTTGGCTTGCAATTAAATATCAGCTTGGGATTGTTGATCCATTAGTATCAGTATTCTATCGGTTTTTAATTGCAGCAATAATTCTTTTTGCATATTGTGGTTCGCTTGGAATAAACTTGAAATATTCTGCTAAGCAACATTTCTTTATGGCACTACAGGGATTATTGTTATTTGGTATTAATTATTGGCTCGTGTATTTAGCGGAAGTTCATCTTAAAAGTGGATTGGTTGCTGTTTTATTCTCAACAATAATTTTCCTAAACATTTTTAATGGGGCTTTATTTCTTAAATCTAAGGTTCGCTTAAATGTTCTGTTTAATTCACTACTTGGATTTATTGGTATTGCATTAGTATTCAAAGAGGAATTGTTTGGCTTTACCTTTTCAAGTGGAGAGTCTTTAGCCTTAATATTGGCAGGAATAAGTGTGATTACAGCATCATTTGGTAATATTACCTCTGCATATAATCAAAAAAACAAACTGCCGGTTATTCAGACAAATGCTTTTGGAATGTTGTATGGTTCGCTACTTATGTTACTATTAGCCTTAGCAACAGGTAAGTCTTTCACTTTTGATTTTTCTTTACCTTACATTGGTTCGCTAATGTATTTAGCAATATTTGGATCTGTAATTGCATTTACAAGTTACCTCACTCTCCTTGGCAAGATTGGGGCTGACAAATCTGCATATGTGACACTTGTTTTCCCCATAATTGCATTAGTATTGTCAACCATATTTGAGGATTACAATTGGAATGCATTGGCATTACTTGGTGTAATACTTATTACTATTGGAAACTTTATGACATTAAGAAAAAAGAGAGTGAATGCTAATGCTTGACAAATCGATAAAAGTATGTGTTGTTTATAAAAAGAATAACACTCATTCTATTTGAAAGGTGAAAGAGCAATTAGAATTAAATCTAAGAGCCTTGATGTTTTTTGTTGATTGATTTGTATTGTTCTAAACACTTCAATTGCTTTGTGGTTACTATTAAGTATTTCGATTTATCTTAATGTGGTTTTTTAAAGAATTTCTCTTTAATTAATTTATAATTTGACTGTTAGTCATTGTAAGCCTACGCTGATTATAAATATCTTCTCCGTTTTTTTTGATAAAATTAATCTGTTGGTTTGTAAGTTTGATAATGAATTTGGAGTGTTTATAAAAGTGTATAAACATTGCAGACAGACTTATACCCCATTCAAGTGCCGTTGGATTTTTTAAAAAACAACAAAATAACATTTTCCAATATAGCTTTCCAGTTACTCTATTAAATCCAACTTGATTAGTAATCCTTATAAACGATCTCAAGTTCTTTAAAATTTTTATAAAACTATGTTTGTGTTTATAATCTATTTTTAAATTTAGACAAGTGCGAATTATTCTTTCATAATAATGTTCAGGCTTATAAATATATTCTAGAACATCAACAAAATCCCTTAGTATATCTATTCTTGGTCTCAATGTTGCAAAGTTTAATCCACTAGAGGATTGGTCAATTTGTGTTTTATTATCAGTAAAAATCGAAAATTCATTAAATAATCTTCCTTCCAGTTTCAATCGCTTCGTTAATTGAGTATTGGGTAAAGCATACATTAATCCAAACATTGCAACGCATATTCCAGACGCCTGTATACAGTCAATCATTTTTTGTGCTGTTTGATCACCCTCATTATCAAAGCCTATGATGAATCCCGCATTGACTATTATACCGTAAGAACTAATTTTCCTTGTTGCCTCAATAATGGATCTGTTCATATTTATTTTCTTATTTGCTTTTTCTAAAACATCATCCTCCGGAGTCTCAATGCCAATAAATACAAGTCGAAAATCAACATCTTTCATCATTTGTAGAAGCTCGTCATCATCTGCCAAATTAATCGAAGTTTCAATTCCATAATAAAATGGATAATTATTTATTTCAGACCAACCTTTTATTACCTGCAGGATTGTTTTGACATTCTTCTTGTTCCCAATAAAATTGTCATCAACGATATCAACATGACCTCGATAATCCAGATCATACAGGCTTTGCAGCTCCTTAATTATTTGCTCAGGCGTTTTAGAGCGTGGTTTTCTACCATATAGTTCAATTACATCACAGAACTCGCAATTAAATGGGCAACCACGGGTAAATTGAATATTTAGATGGAGATAATTGTTGAATTTTATTAAATCAAATCTTGGCACAACTGCTTTAGTCATATCAGCAAGATCAGAAGATACATGTTCACCGCTCTTACAGCCCTTTTCTAGATCATTCAGAAGCATTGGGATAGTAATCTCGCCTTCTCCAAGTACAAGGTAATCTGCAGATTGATAAAGATTTGGTTGAGATGTGGGATCGGGACCGCCAACCACAACTGGTTTATTTCTTTGGTGAGATAAAGTAATTATATCGAGTATACCAATTTGTTGCGGCAGCATTCCACCAGTAAAAACCAAATCTGCCCACTCGAAATGTTCATCCAGAAGCGGTTCAACGTTGGTATCAATTAGTTTTATTTCCCATTCTTGTGGCAGCAATGCAGCTACGGTCATTAATCCGAGAGGCGCTGCCAGATATTTAGCCCCAACAATTTTGCTTACATCAACAAAATTCCAAAAACTATAGGGCGAAAATTTTGGATGTATTAAAAGACACCTCGTCCTTTTTCCCAATAAATTTATCATTGACTTTTAAACCTGCTCATTAGAGATAAGAATACCAAGAAAAATAAACTTAACGATTGGCAACTAATAAAAAACCCACGCCAACTTTCATTGATACGAGATTAAAGAAAGTCATATGGGATTCAGTTAGTTCTTTTTAATATGCCTATTAAAAGCTTTCAAATGTCTTTCGGATGCAGCTTTAAGATTTTCATATACTATTTTAATATCAGGATTATCAACTATTAAAAGTTGATTTTCCAAGTCAGAAATATCCAGCTCTTCGATCTCTCTACCTACAAGCATTGCATCATTGTATGAAGCTGTTCCTTTCTGAACTAATTCGTCATACAATTTCTGAAATTCGATCAACGAGAATATACCTACCGCATCATTTTCTGCAGGATCTGGAATCTCATAAATATCTATTAATCTTTTCATTGCATCCATATGCCTTTGTTCACTCTTTTGGATATTTTGGAAAATACGTACGCTCCAAATCTCGCCCAAGGTTATATAAGCATCACGAGCAAGTTTTTCTTCAACTCGCATACGAATCAATCCATTTCGCTCTTCAATACTAAGCTCTTTAAGATCAGTTTTATTTAGTACAGTAATACAACTATCTTTTTCGTTCTTATTAAAAGCAATTGTATTAAATGTTAAAGTGGGCAAGCTAACAAACGTAACCAGCAAGACTATAAATGTATTCTTCATTTTCAATTTTTTCCTTTTATAAATAAAAGAGACGATGAACATCACCGTCTCTTAATTTTTTCTATATGTTTATTAATTAACCCTTGCCGTTTCCACCTCTTCCGCCACGGTTACCCTTAGGACCTGTACCATCACTGTTACCGTCTCCAGTACCCGGACCATAACCCGTACCATCTTTTGGACCCATGCCTTTATTACCCGTTCCATCATTCGGACCCCATCTATTGCCCTTATTTCTATTTCCTTTTCCATTCTTAGATTGCTGACCGGTTCCATCCTGTGGTTTAATAAAATCAGGATCCTGTCCGTTAGGGATTCCATCGCCATCTGAATCAACAGCGTTATCATTTATACCATCACTATTCAAATCAACAAATCCTTTATGTCCTTCATTTCCTTTTCTGTTTTTCGGACCATTATAATCCTCATCTCTTCCGTTTGGAATTCCGTCGCCATCAGCATCAGGTGCGTTATCATTATAACCATCACCATCTTCATCAACAAACCGGTTTCCGTGAACCTGATTCTGATTTGTTGTCTGAACTTTTTCCTGTGTTTGGGTTTGTTCCTTTAACTGAGTTTGAACCTGTTCTTTGTTCTGCGGGGGATCTTCCTGTGCAAAAAGGTTGCTGGAAAATACGAGTGCCGTGAAAAACACAAGTGCTGAAACCAAGATTGCTTTTAACTTTTTCATTTTAGCTTTCCTTTTATTTATGTTACTTATTGTTAATTGATTTTGATTCATATTATCCAAGTGATGTGCCAATTCAAAAAGATCTGAAAACGTTTAGTAAACAACATATTTCTTTTATTGCTATCTTATTCTTCGACCTTATGGGCGATTAGAAGCGACCTTAAGGACGAGGCTCGATTCGAACTTTATATTCATTCGATCAGGGAATCTTACATAAAATTGATTTGAAGATTTGAGGAAAGCTAATCTTACTATTACGATTTGTATAAAATGAAGCTTCGGTTAAAACCAAAATTTGTTATTATTATTTCATTGATCATCGGTATGGTGATGATTGCTTCCGCATACTTCGAACTGAAGCAAAGTAGAGATGAAATATTTCACCTTCTTTCACAGCAGGCAAAATCTCTCTCAGAAGTCGTTACACGGAGCAGTGTCAATACATTCAACTCAAGTTTTGAAATTGAAAATCTTATTACAGAAAGATTACTGAATAATGCGAAAATGGTTAGAAGGTTGGACAGCTTGAGCGCACTGAATGTAAACACGTTGATCAAAATTGGTAAAGAGAATGATATTTTCAGGATAAATCTATTTGATAAAGCAGGTAATAGAATTCTTTCAAACAGGATCCCCGAACAAGGTCACGATCATCCTGAAGGAATGGTTAATAGGCACAAAGAACTTGAACCAATATTAACAAGTAAAACCGATGAGTTAATTATTGGTTTGAAAGAAGCCTCGTTCAGTGATGAGTTAAGATACGCAATCGCTATTAGTAGGGCTCATAATCGCGGAGCTATTGTACTCAACTTAAATGCAGAAGATTTTCTGGAATTCAGGAAAAAAATAGGTATCGGAAAGATTGTCCAGGATATAAGTGATAATGAAGGCATCGAGTATATAGTTCTGCAGGATTCTCTGGGAATACTTGCAGCAAGTAATTCGGTGAAAGAGATAAGTTCAATCTCTACCGATGTTTTTCTTCTCAAGACAATTCTTATGGATTCAACCTTAACACGTGTGATTGATTTTAATGACACAGAAGTTTACGAGGTTGTAAAAAGCTTAACCCTTGATGGCGAGTTTATCGGAATATACCGAATCGGGCTTACACTTGATGAAGTTAGAAACCTGGAAACAAGAATGATAAGACGAGCTATAATTATATCAATTATTCTTGCGGCAATAAGCATTATAGTTCTAAGCATAATTTTTACTAATCAGAATCTTAAATCTGTTTCCAATGAGTTTAACCAGTTTAAATACTTCACTGATTCCATCCTAAAAAATATGAATGAAGCAGTTATAATAATCAGTAAGGATAGCACCATCAAAATGTTTAACAACTGGGCAAAAGAAGTGTTTGAAATGAAAAGAGACGATATCATAGGTAAAAAATTATCCAAATTGAAAGACTGCAACATCAGTTTTCTTTTAGAGTTTATATCTGATAAAACAGGATTTAGAAATATTGATAGATCAATACAAATTGAAGGAAAGGAAAAACATATTAAAATAAATATAACACCAAATTATAACCTAAACAGAGAACTCGAAAGTCACACAATTGTTATAACCGATGTAACTGAAAACAAAAATTTGGAAGAACAGGCGAAAAGGAATGAGAAACTTTTAGCAATGGGTGAACTTGCTTCGGGTGTCGCTCACGAAATTCGAAACCCAATCAATTCAATCGGCATGATTGCACAAAGACTTAATAAGGAATTTAAACCAAAAGAATCTGAGGACGAGTATACATCAATCACAAATCTGTTGAAAACTGAGGTTAGTAGGATAAATAAAATAATTACACAGTTTCTGCAATATGCAAAACCACTCGGGCTTCAAAAAACAAGAGTTGATGTTAATAAATTTATAAACGAAATTTATCAGCTGTATAAAGACCAGGCGGAGCAGAAGAATATATCATTCACGGTGAGTACCGAGGAAAATCTTTTTGCCAATTTCGATCCTGAACTGATAAAACAAACAATGATGAATATAATTCAAAATGCAATTGATGCAGTTGATAACAAAGGTAGGGTATCTGTAACCTCTTTAAAGAAGGATGATAAATTAGTAATTTCAATAATAGATAACGGAGAAGGCATCAAACCGAAAGAACAAAAAAAGATTTTTAATCTTTATTATACTACCAAGCAGGAAGGCAACGGGTTGGGTTTAAGCATATCGCAAAAAATCGTTTCGCAACACAACGGTTTAATTGAACTTGCCAGCAATAAAAACAGTACAATATTTAAAATAATATTACCAGTAGGATGAAAAATTTTCACATACTAATTATAGATGATGAGAAATCACAAAGTGATATTCTTCTGGGTTACCTGAAGAAAAAAGGATTCACAGTTTACTCATCCCAATCTGGGGATGATGGAATAAAAACTGCAACTGAAAATCCGGTTGATATAATTTTATCCGATTATAAAATGCCTGGGATGACCGGCCTGGAAGTATTGGAAAAAATTAAGAAAATAAATCCCGAAATAAGTTTTGTGATTATAACTGCGTTTGGCACAGTTGAAAATGCAGTTAAAGCAATGCAACTTGGTGCGTACAACTACATCTCGAAACCAGTTGATCTGGATGAGCTCGATTTACTAATTGAGCGGATAATTGAACATAAAAATCTTAAATCGGAAAATCAGTTATTAAAAGAGCAGCTTAAAGAAAAGCATAAGCTCAAATCGATTATTTCACAATCTCCCAATATGGAAGAAGTATTAAGCATTGCAGCGCGTGCAGCGGAAAGTAAAGCCACAGTACTGATTACTGGAGAAAACGGAACCGGAAAAGAAGTGTTTGCAAAGGCAATTCACTTTGCAGGTGCACGAAAGGATAAACCATTTGTTGCTGTTAATATTCCTGCTCTTTCAGAAAACTTGGTTGAAAGTGAACTATTCGGGCATGAAAAAGGTGCTTTTACGGGCGCCGATAAATTGAAAAAAGGAAGAATTGAAATTGCCGAAGGTGGAACTTTATTCCTTGATGAGATTGGCGATATGAACGCAAATTTACAGGTTAAATTGCTACGCACTTTGCAGGAGAGTTCAATTGAAAGGGTTGGCGGAACCGAGAGTATTATTATCGATGTTAGAATTCTTGCTGCAACAAATCAGGACCTTGAAAAGAAAATTTCTGAAGGGACTTTCAGAGAAGATTTATTTTACAGACTGAATATAGTTAGAGCCCACATTCCTGCTTTAAGAGAAAGAAGAGAAGACATCCTTCCACTTATTGATCACTTCCTTAAAAAGTTTGGTGAAGAAAACGGTAAGGAGAATATAGAAATATCCAAAGAAGCTGTGGATCGTTTAATGAAGTATAACTTTCCGGGAAATGTTAGAGAACTTGAAAACATAATTGAAAGAGCAGTTGTTCTTTCCCGAGGTAGCGTTATAACTGTAGATGATCTTTCATTAAGTGTAAGAGAATTAAAAAAGGAAGACGCTGTTCTACAGACGAAACATGTCACCTTAGTTGAACAGGTTGAAGCACTTGAAAAAAAATTAATTTACGATGCTTTAAAAGAGATGAACGGTATTCAAACAAAAGCAGGGGAAATGCTTGGATTAACAGAAAGAAACCTGCGATATAAAATGAAAAAGTATGATATTAAAAAGTAAATTCAGAATTACATAAGAATTGTTAAAAATTAAACTCAAACCCAGCAGAAAAGACCTGATTGGAATAATTATAAAACTCATCATTTGAAGTGTTACGAACATAATCCCAATTTAAATCTCCGTACAATCCCGATAAAATCGAACCAAGACTTGCTTCTAACTGCAATCCGTATTTAAAATTATCATCCTCCCTTGTGTATTCAAAATCATTTCCTTCGAGATCAGCAGCAGGAAGATTAGTATAATTTCTTTTGGCATAATTAACATAACCGCTCAATATTAATGATGGTGTTAGCATTTGTGTAAGTTTTACACCACCGTCGTATCCATCATGTGAATATCTATCATTCAGCATTTCTTCTTCGTAGTAAATGTAATCATTCCAGTTAGCCGATCTATTTCCATCCTTAATATTTTTCCTCACCTGAGCAAAAAGGCTTAGCCCAGTACTTTCACCCAGGGATTGAGCTATCTGAACAAATGAACTTAATTGTATTGCGTTATTTATTGTACTTGACTGTTTAAACTTTTGAATATAATCTTTATAATTACCCTCAATCCCCAAAAGAAGAGAAGTTTTGCTGTTAAATAATGCTTTGTATTTTATAAATCCCCTGTGCTCATTATATGAAAATGTTTCAAGGTTTGGGTAATCAATCCGATTAAATATATAACCAGCCAAAACAAAATCATTATCAAAAGTATATTGCCTGTAATTTGCATAAAACGATATCTGCTTCCAATCATAAACATCATATCCATTATCGTAATTTCTGAAGCTGTAATTAGCACCGATTGTTAACGGATTTACAGCACTAAAGTAAAAGGAATTAACAAGCCCGAGCTTATGTGTGTTTGATGATTTAAAAGTGTTTTCACTAAACAGGGTGAGATTACCATCGTAGTATACCCCAAAATCGTTCTGTGATGATTCAAAATCCAAACTGGTACCTAAAGAGAAACTGTTTATCATATCCGACACACCAAGATAGTTATTGTAAATGTTATCATCTAAATAACCATCTAAGCCCGTATAAAAACTTAGTTGCGCTTTTAGCTGCACCGAACTAAAAATCAAGAGCAGTAGAGTAAGAAGATGCGCACCGGACATTAGGCTGCTATTTCTTTCCACCGTGTCCTTCTCCTTCTTTACCGCGCTGCTTTCGTTTTCTCATTTTCTGAAAGGTCAGGCCTTCAGCCCTGTTATCACAAATTCCGTCACCGTCTTTATCAATGAACTTGTCCTTTTTCTTTTCAGGTTTTTCCAAAGAAGGAATTATCTGTCCTTCTGTTTTTCTCTTCGGCTTGTCATCAGTAGGTGCTTTTGAGCTATCGCTTTGCGCATAAACTGAGCTAAATGCAAAGGCAACTATTATAAACAATATGGTAATTAAGTGTTTCATTTTCTTTTTTCTAATAAGAAGACAACAAAGTAAATGCCAGCTGCTATAATTTGATTTGGGGCAGACATGAAAGTTTTTATAATGAATTAATTTCTATTTCGACCAAATTGCTTAGTGGGACGACCAAATAGTCGAATCTTTGTTTAAAGATAAATCAGAGGATGATTTGTTCACATCAGTTGTGGCCCGGCTCAATGAAAATCGGGATTCATACATGCCAAGTGCGAACAAATAATCTCCGCCTATGTTATTAAGCAGGGGTTGGGGAAAGAAATCAAGAGAAATGTGAATTGATAATTGTCTTACAGTTCTTGAATAATATAACTCATCTTTTGTTACAATCTAAATATTTAAATGTGCATTATTCGGTGCAGTACCTTTCCGATAAAATTCAAAGAGGCATTGATCATCTCCCTTTGCAATTGTACATAACCTTCTAAATTCACAATTAACATCACCCTCAATCGCTGAGTATCCAGCTAAATCATGATCGCAACCAAATTTCCCAAGCTCAGGTACTCCTAGTTCACCAAATAATTCTACGTTAGCGCAAGATATTATTTTAATAGTCAATTTATCCTTTTGATCTTGATACTCTTCCATAATCCATGTACGATCTTTTGTTGTTCTCTCAAACAAACCAATATTCATTTTCTTGAAATTGTCAAATACATCGCCTTCACACTTTTTAAGATCATCTAATTGATATATAGCAGGCATAGATATTTTTGCAATCTTATTCATAATCTCATTCTTGAAGAATTCATACGCTTCTGCTCTGCCCAGTCTCTTCGCCATTGCCAAAAACATAGCGGAAAACTCAAACAATTCTTTTTCAATTGTTTTACTGATTGCAGCAGCTTTCCTTAAGGTAACGGGATTTTCTTTCCTTAATTTGGATTGATTAAAGAAAGTGTCCTTGAATATGCTGAGCATACCAAAGAAACCAAATTGTTTTCGCAAGGCACGAAACATTATTTTCGATTGTTCTTTTACTGCTTCTTTGGGCATTTCGAGCGCTGCGCCATATTTTTCCAATTCTTCTACTTTCATTCTATTTCCCCAATTTTTGTATGCGTTTTAAGAATATCCAATCCAAGAGACTCTTGGGTAATCTGGCTACTTTTACACCTGCCTTGGCATCTTTACCTACGATGTAGTAAGGCTTTGGTTTTATTGAAGTTAAGGCTTGAGCAACAGAAATGGCAACTTCTTCGGCCGGAATTTTCTTTATTTCCTTAATCAACTTTTCACCAAATTTAATAAGAGTTGCATATAGTTGAGCAATCTCGGGTTTAACTGATTTGCGCATTTCATTTTTATAGGCTGTTCCTTTTTCCCAAATCTCACTTTCCACAGCACCGGGAGCCACTAGAATTACAGACATTCCGAAAGGTTTCAATTCAAGGCGCAGGGAATCGGTAACAGCTCGAACAGCAAACTTTGATGCAGCATAAGCACTTGCCCCTGGCGAGGCTAAAAAGCTTGAAGTCGAACCGATATTTATAATGCGCCCTTTGTTTTTACGGAGCATCGGAATCACGGCCTTAGTCATTGCCATTAACCCGATTACATTTACATCCATAACGTTTCTAATCTCACCTACAGGTGTTACCTCCAACACACCGCTTCGTCCAATACCTGCATTATTAATGAGTCCGAATAGGTTACCCCCCGTTTCTCTTTCTATAATATTAACTGTAGCTGCAATCGAATCTGTATCTGTAACATCGAGAATAATTGGGACTAGTCTGTCAGATGCCTCTTCCCTTAATCTATCACCATCAGTTTTTTTACGAACTCCGGCATAAATTTTATATCCTAACTTATCCAAATGAAGAGCGCAGGCTTTACCAATACCGGTTGATGATCCAGTAATTACAATGGTTCTATTATTAGTTGAATTTTCCATAACAAAAGTCTTATTAAGAGTTAATAATTTTAGTTTTTCTCATTAAAAGAATAAAAATTGATTATCATATTTATGAATATTTAATCAGGCGAATATTCGTTTTATTCATATATATAAAAAGTAGATTAACAAGGCTCATGGCATTTCCCATCCCACTCACGGACATTGTATGGATTTTTGCTTCCCATTTTTTTATCTCCTTAATTCAAAGGAATACAATTTATCAATTCATCTAGGCTTGGTGTTTTTATAGAGGTTTGATTCGTAAGGGTTCTGAATTCATTTCCCAGTTCAATCATTTCATCTTTAGCATCATTAACGTGCATCATCATTGCTACTTCTGCAAACTTAGAGTTAAAAGCCTGTTTCAAAATATTAATTGTTATCCATTCGGGATTCCAGTAAAACGTATTTATCTTCAGAGGATATTGATTTTTAAATCCCAATGCTTTAAGTACCCGCCCCCCTTCTTTTACGGCACGTATATAAGTTCTGATAGTATTCTTATCCTTTGCCAGTTTGTAATTGTTACCAGACTTTAATAACCCACCCGCTAATGGGATGATATATGCCGCATGATATTTTAACCAGCCATCTATGTTTTCAACAATATTTACAGGGACATTTGCACTTTCAAATAAATGTTTAATCTGCTTGGTTCTTTCTCTTATTTCGCCATCAATTTCACCGATTGTTATAGGCAGTCTCTTACCAGTAGGTTTTTCACTATCAATGTAATGAACTATGTGATCGATTTTTGAACCTCCTCCGCCGGGAAAACCGAACAGCACTTTTTCCTTTGGTAGATACTCCAAATACTCATCAAATCCTAACGTGTTGTTACCCATAAAAAGAACGTTTTGAATGCTCTTGTTTCTATTTAGAATGGGGAGCACATTTTTAATACTGTTCTTTCTCATTAAAACAATTACAAGATCATAGGAATCTTCACTTTCTAGTGTGTCAACAACAGTAACTTTTGCATTAAATTTCTCATCAGTGAATTCATTAACAATAACGACACCATTTTCCTTCAAAAATTGATAATGTTCATTCCTTGCTAAAATAGTCACATCTTTTCCGACTTTATGTAATAGATAAGCATATAGGCTACCTAGGGGACCGGCACCGAATATTAATGTTTTCATTGTAAGGCTACATTTAATTGATAATTAATATTTTTACAGTATTAAATTAATCAATACCTGCAATTATTGCACATGCCCACAAATCCATATTTAATCCTTACGACAACCAAATCCTTATACCCAAAATCAACACCCAATAAAAACCCCACCTATGTTATTAGGCAGGGGTAGAACAGTTACCATTTCAACTTAAGTTAATTCCGGTCTAATGTTTGTATCTAAACTTACTAGTACTTATTTCATATCCTCAATCTAAATCATTTCTTCTTTATTTTCACATTTGTAATTTTCTTATTCGTTTTTTCGGTCTTTATCTTATCCGGGTTTTTAGTTTTCTTCTTTTGGGGGGCATTCGTTTTTTCTATTTCAGGTTTTTGAGTTTTTTCCTTTTCTGTTTTTATTAAACCTTAATCTTGTTTCTTTTTATTTTTATTCGGGTCTCTTTTTAATGTGGTGTCGATCAAAGCTGTTTTGGTTAAACCGGATAGATCAAGACTTGGTGATAGAGCCAATTGCTTTATGGTTTCATTTTCATCTGATGCTCTTATTGGTTTTAAATAAATAATTGCAGCAAAGAATAGAAATGCGATTGTTAAACCCCAAACAATTTTCATTTTATCCTCCTTATATTATTAATAATACTGTTTGACTCATAAAAAATATATCTATTAAAATTTTATCCTTCAATTATTGTGGCAACAATCTCTGGGGTTCTCAAGGAGTCACGGAAGGATAGTTAAATTTCTGTTGATATTCATATAATAATATCCAATTTTCATCTTAAATATTAATAAAAGATATTCATAAAAATTTTATGCAAAACATTTTAACTGTGTTTACATTATTAACTATGGTGTTCTTTGGGCAAAGCTATAGCCTAGCTTATTCTCAATCAGAAAATCAAGACGTAAAAGGAGCATGCAACAAAATGTCAGAATTAAAGAAGGCAACTTTCGGATCAGGATGCTTTTGGTGCACGGAAGCAGTGTTTGAAAGATTAACTGGTGTTCACTCAGTTGTTTCCGGCTACGCAGGCGGAACAGTTGAAAATCCCACCTATGAAGAAATCTGCACGGGGACAACCGGACATGCAGAAGTAACTCAAATCACTTATGATCCCGGTGTAATTACTTTTGATGAACTATTAGAAGTGTTCTGGAAAACACACGATCCAACAACTTTAAACCAGCAAGGTAAGGATGTCGGTCCGCAATACCGCTCGGTTATTTTTTATCATGATGGAGAGCAAAAGCAGCTTGCGGAAAAATATAAAGAGGAATTGGATAAGTCAGAGGCATGGGATAAACCGATTGTTACAGAAATATCACCCCTTTCAAATTATTTTGAAGCCGAAGATTACCATCAGGATTATTATGCAAACAATCCCAACCAGGGGTACTGTGCATTTGTAATTGCACCCAAACTTGAAAAGTTTGAAAAGGTATTTAAAGATAAATTAAAAAATTCTAGGTGATGATGGCCTGGCTTATTTTAACAAAGATGAATGGCTAAAAATACATCTGAAATTATTTCTTTATTTTCCTATTACTGTTTATTTGTAATCTTTTTTTTAGCTTCCGATTTGCAATTTCAAGCCACAATAAAAAACCAGCTGTAATAAGTGCTGCAATAAGTAATGTGAATATTTCAAAATTCATTTTTAACTCCATAATTTAAATTCACTAATATCCATTAAGCCGGTCCATCTTCTAATTTAAAAACTATAGGGACCATAACTTTAACCTTAACCGGTTTTCCTCTTTGCTTGCCGGGAGAAAACCTTGTGTGCTTCACTGCATATTCTGCTGCCTCGTCGCAGCCCGCACCAATTCCCTTTATAACCTCAGTTTTAGTTACTCTCCCAATTTCATTTACATAAGCCAAAACATATACCTTGCCTTCTACTTCAGCTCTTTTTGCAATTTCGGGGTATATAATCAAATCGTGAATGGCCTGTACGCCTCCGATTGGATATGGCATCTCCTCTACCGCAACAAAATAAACAGGTTCTTCTTCCACTACTCTTTGCATTTCCTTTTTAGGCGGTGGCGGGGGCGCTGAAAGTTCCTGGTTGAGATCAATCTCAGTGCTGCTGAATTCGATCTCTTCAATATCAACTTCCGTTACTGCTTCAATTATCATTGATGGCTTTGGCGGTGGAGGTGGTGGTGTGGTTTCCTGCTTCGTTTGCTGAATATCTTCAACCGTAAAAAGCTCTTGTGGAGGAGTCAATTCAATTGGATTTTTTTCAACATCAGGAAAAAATTTAAATGCAAAAATTATTATTAACAGCGATAAAATAATACTGGTCTCAAAAACAAGTTTGTAGTGATATCTTATCTCTGGTTTGCGGATGTTTTTTAGAGATTCCATTTTTGATCTCCTTCCTGTCATTGTTTCAATACTTATACTGCAAAATAAAGACCAGTAACAAAGCTTTTTTTTGGTTTATTTTGGACACATATTTCAAATTAATAAATACAGGGCGTTGCAATTGTGCAACAATCACCTGTTTTATTTATATTTGCAATGCAACATAAAATTGAAAGTAAATCAATGAAAAGTAAAAACGAATTAAAAAGTAGTTTTGAACCTGCACACACAGATATAGTTCTTGATAGCATAACAGAGGGTGTGTTTACAGTTAATGAGAACATGATTATAACATACTTTAATCATGCTGCAGAAAAAATCACTGGAGTTTCAAAAGAGAATGCTGTTGGTCAACATTGTTTTGATGTATTAAAATCTAACATATGTGAAAAAACATGTCCCCTGCGGTGTAGTTTTACTACAAATGAGGAAATAATTGATAAGCATAAGGATATACTTAGAAATGACGGCACTCTTGTACCGGTTAGTATCAGTACATCTGCTTTGCGTAATGAAGCAGGTGAAATAATTGGGGGAGTGGAAACATTCAGAGATCTATCAACAATAGAAGAATTAAAAAAAGAAATAACTAAAAGTTATACGTTCGAAGATATTATATCTAAGAATCACCAAATGATAAATATTTTTGAAACAATGCCAATAATTGCACAAAGCGACAGCACAGTTTTAATTCAAGGAGAAAGTGGATCGGGAAAAGAGCTATTTGCACGAGCAATCCATAGCTTAAGCAGCAGAAAAGCGAAACCATTTGTTGCTGTAAATTGTGGTGCGCTACCAGATACATTAATAGAGTCCGAGCTATTCGGATATATAAAAGGGGCTTTTACGGACGCAAAAAAAGATAAGCCCGGTCGCTTTGCACTTGCCAAAGGCGGTTCAATATTTTTAGATGAAGTTGAAAGCCTACCCTTGTCTACACAGGTAAAATTATTAAGAGTGCTGCAGGAAAAAGAATTTGAACCCTTGGGAGCAACTGCACCGGTAAAAACAGATCTTAGAGTTATTGCAGCAACAAAGAATGATTTGGTTAAGCTTATAAAAAAAGAAAAATTCAGGGATGATTTGTACTACCGTTTAAATGTTGTTAAGATTGAACTACCTCCCTTAATAAAGAGAAGGGATGATATACCTTTATTGGTAAATCACTTCATAGAAAAATTTAATAAGAGAATGGGTAAGTCAATTGAAGATGTTTCAAAAGACGTATTAAATATTTTGATGGAATATGATTATCCGGGTAATGTGCGAGAGCTGGAGAATATTATTGAGCATGCTTGTGTCATGTGTCAGGCTGCAAGAATAAGAACTATTCATCTCCCACCTGAACTTGTTCCCCAAAAAGACAGTTTAAAAATTGAAGAGCAAGAAAGCCGTCTGCCATTACGGTCATTTGAAAAGCATCTAATCAGTGAAACTTTAGAAAAGCATAACGGAAATAAAGTACTAGCTGCAAAAGAGTTAGGCTTACATCGCTCCACCCTATGGCGGAAAATGAAAAAGTATGGTTTGATTTAATGTTTTGAAGTGTTTCACCACTACAACAGTTAATCAAATACCGTCTCGTCACCGCAACACACTTCAACTTGCTTACCAACCTCATTAGACCTACAACCCTTTATTCTATTGAAAATCATATATAATCCTTCCACTCCATTTTGGCAGGCGAATTGAATTATTATAAGTGAAATGATTATATGAGTGAAAAAAATGTTTGTACTGGAGATACTACAACATTCCGTGCGAATTACGTTTTTGGTTTTTCTGATGATGATAGCAATCGATTTTCTAGATGTAAGGACACGTGGACGATTAAAAGAACTTGTTAAGGGAAATATCTGGCGACAATATACTATCGCATCATTTTTAGGTGCTACGCCTGGATGTCTTGGGGCTTTTATGAATGTGACACTCTACATTCACGGTTTCTTAACATTTGGTGCGATAGTCGCTGGTATGATTGCTACCTCAGGTGATGAAGCATTTGTGATGCTAGCTCAATTTCCCGAGCAGGCACTAATTCTATTCGCAATTTTGTTCGTGGTTGCTATTCCTATTGGTTACCTGACGGATAAAGCTGCTAAATTATTTCATATAATCCCGTGCAAAGATTGTGAACTCCATAAAATTCACCCGGAAGAGAAGGAGCGTGGACACTATTTGAAAGAACACGTCTGGAAACATATCATAAAACACCATATCTGGAAGGTGTTTCTTTGGACATTTTTTGCGTTACTCATTGTTCAGTTTGGATTAAAATATTGGAAACTTGAAAGTTTTGTTAGCGAGTATATGGGATTGGTTTTAATAGTTAGTGTTCTGATCGGTCTAATTCCCGAATCAGGTCCTCATTTAATTTTTGTGATGATGTTTGCAAATGGATTGATCCCTTTTTCAGTACTTTTAGCCAGCTCCATTGCTCAGGATGGCCATGGAATGTTACCGCTTGTGTCTTATACAATTAGAGATACACTTCTGATTAAAGTTTTTAATATAAGCGCCGCCCTTTTGGTGGGTGGTACGTTTTATTTCATTGGATTATGAAATATAAGGAGGTGAAAACAATGAAAATTAAAGGTTTGGTAGAATTAATTCTCGGACTTTGGCTGTTGGTTTCAGCTTTCCTAGGTTTTGATCCAAACGGCTCTGTCTGGAATTACTTCATTGTTGGCGTTGTGTTGGTAGGCGTTAGTTTTTTTCTCATTCATGGAAAACCCCGACAATCATGGATTGCCGGCGTTCTCGGTTTTTGGTTGATTATTATTGCTATTGCTCCTTTTATAGTAAGCGGCATGGGTATTTACCTAAATAATATTATTGTGGGTTTACTCATTACAACAACTGGATTTGCAATTTTAGTTCATGGAAGGAAGCATATTCATCATTTAAAAAAAATGGATAAACATCTATGCTATCGTAATTATGGTTCAGAGTAAGAGATAAATGAGATGTAGGAGATGATTATAATAACTATGAAAATATGGAGGACTTATGGCCATACCAACATTTAATGCAGTTGGATACTGTGCTCATTATTCAAAGCAGGGTGATTGGGCTTTTAGTTTTGCTTTACAGTTATCTCAAAAGCACAATGTACAACTGAATGTTTTCCATTTTCTACAAGATCCATACGATCCGAATTATGCGAAACCAAAACATTTATCACATTCTGGGTTTGAAAAAATGGCTATTGCTGAAGAAAAGGAACTTCGATTGTACTATGATAAACTTGCAGGAGAATATCTCAATATTGGTTTCCGCGAATGTTGCGAGGATAGCTGGACAGAGTTACATCGCTGCCTGATGATCAGTGAATTTCAAATTCTCATTTTAGGTTATACCCAAATGGGTGCAAATTTTATAAGAAAACCAATAGAAGAATTCGCTAATGACTTTATTTCTCCGGTCATCCTGGTTGGTCCGGAAAACCCTGAGCAGATTTGTTTGAATCATCAAGCGGCTTTACTGTCATTTAAGCTGGGAATATCTAAAGATAAATTCAATATATGCAGTATAAAACATAAGGAATAGAGATTAGCTAAGTTGAAAATAAAAAACACACATAGGGAGATGTTGAAATGATAAAAATATCAGATATATATGACAAACTTGGTTGGAAACAAGCTAAAGGCTATCCCAGAGGCACCAGAATCAAAACTCTTCGGGATGAGGGTAATGCCAAGACAGTTTTGCTAAAATTACCCAAAGGTTTTTATATGGATTCCCATTGTCATGTAACCACTGAGCAACACTTTGTAATTCAGGGTTCATACAAAAGTGAGGGAAAAACATATCGATCAGGAACTTACCAATTAATTCCTGCTGGTGTCGATCACGGACCGTTCGAATCAAAAAATGGTGCAGTTATTTTGCTTGTTTGGGATCCATTATTAGGTTAAAAGGAGATTATGAAATGGCAAATATTGAACCCTTTGAAAAATATCCTGATTTATACGATGAATGGTTTAGTACTAACTATCTAACCTATCAATCCGAGCTTCACGCAGTAAAAGATTTTTTACCGGAAAGCGGTGTGGGTATAGAAATTGGTATGGGTAGCGGACGATTTGCTAAACCACTGGGAATCAATCTCGGTGTGGATCCGTCATCCAAAATGAGAATGATTGCCCACTCAAGAAGAATTGATATAATTGATAGTTTTGCGGAATCACTTCCTTTCAATGATAAACAATTTGATTTCGTACTAATGGTAACTACCCTTTGCTTTCTAGATGATGTAGATATGGCATTTAAAGAAGTCTATAGAGTGCTAAAGCCACATGGGTTCTTTATAGTTGGATTTATTGATAAGGAAAGCCTCCTTGGGCATCAATATCAAATTCGTAAAAATGAAAATCCTTTCTATAAATTAGCTAAATTTTATTCTGTGTATGGAGTAATAGTTTATCTCTTAGAAAATGATTTTTACAATTTGCATTTCATTCAGACTATTTTTCACAATCTGTCGGAGATAAAGGATGTTGAACCTGTAAAAGTAGGCTTTGGGGAAGGATCGTTTGTGGTGATAAGAGCGGAGAAGAACTCATAAAACATCATGAGAACAATTAAAGGATGAAGACAGATGAGTCTCATTAGGAAATTATTTGGGCCAAAATCCAAATATGACAAGAGCCTGCCTTACACGTATGAAGCACAGATTGATGTGCTTTGTTGGAAAGGGGCAGAACCAATGTATAGCTATTATTATTCAGATACTATCTGCGGCTTAGTTGGATACTTAGAAGCAAATAACATAACTCCGGAAGGGGTAGAGATTTTTGGAATCTACTTAAATAAAGAAATTCCGTTAGAGAAAAAATATTGTCTGTCAGAAGATGGCAAATGGTTGAAGAGACCGGATATTTGTAAGTCTTTAGAGGAACATTTTGAACAAACAATGGAGGAACAATATAAAGGGCATGTTGCCAATGGTGAGTGTGCATTCGACGATAGAAATCGTGTCGGTAGTGGTCCATATTAATCTTATTTATTGGTCAATCAAGATGATTGAAAATCTATATAATGAATATCATTAAAATATTTTATCCTTCTGGTGTATATTGCAAAATTGCAACCTTATAACTTAAAACGTTTCCCCATCGCAACTAACTTGAAATTATTTATATCATTTTCTATCCCCCGAATTACTTATAGAACAACTAGTTACAGTTAATACTGTTCTTGGCATTTAGATTGGAATATTTATCAGACAACATTTAGAAGATAATCTATTCGGAATTAATGTTAAATGAGTCAACAAAGTATTATTAGCTCAGTAATGAAAATCCTGGATTCAATTCCCTCGGATATATTGCTGGTTGCAGCATCAAAAACAAGAACACCTGAAGAAGTGCAAGCAGCTATCAGTGCTGGCATTAAAGTTATCGGCTATAATTATGTGCAGGAAGCTGAAAGAATGCATCAGGTTATCGGTAATCAAGTTAAGTGGCATATGATCGGTCACCTGCAGAGAAATAAAGTTAAGAAAGCAGTAAAACTATTTGATATGATTGAAACGATTGATTCAGTAAAGTTAGCTCAAATAGTTGATGAGCAATGTGCATTAAACAAAAAGAAAATGACTGTGCTCATTGAAATAAATAGCGGAAAGGAATCTAACAAAACAGGGATCCTGCCTGAAGATGTCGACGAACTTATTTTGAAAATAATTGATTTGCCTAATTTAGTAGTGCAGGGGTTGATGACAATGGGACCACGTTTCGGCAATCCGGAAGATGCAAGACCTTACTTTAAAGCAACAAAGAAAGCATTTGATAGATTGAAAAATTTAGACATCCCAAATGTGAATATTAAATATCTATCAATGGGAATGAGCAACAGTTATAAAATTGCGATAGAGGAAGGCGCCAATATTATTAGGATTGGAACAAAACTTTTTGGAGAAAGACAATGCAACTTTTAAAATGAATTTATATCATATTCATACAATTGGAGTAAACTAATCAAGGGTGAATATAATGAGTGTTCGAATAGAAGACGTGTTAAAATATCATAGCGAAGGTAGACATGGAAAAATAGAAGTGAGGCCCACAAAGCCATGTTTCACATCAAGAGAACTCTCTATGGCATATACACCAGGAGTTGCAGAGCCATGCCGCAAGATCTATAACAATGAAGACGATATCTTTAATTATACTGCAAAAGGAAACTTGGTTGCTGTAGTTAGTAACGGCACAGCAGTTTTAGGGTTGGGAGATATTGGTCCGCATGCTGGTAAGCCGGTCATGGAAGGTAAGGGGGTTCTATTTAAAAGATTTGCAGATATTGATGTATTTGATATTGAGCTACTCACCAAAGATCCAAAAGAGATCATAAGATCCTGTCAACTCTTAGAACCAACCTTTGGCGGTATAAATTTAGAGGATATAAAAGCACCGGAGTGCTTTGAAATTGAGAAAGAATTGAAAAAAACAATGAATATACCGGTCTTCCATGATGATCAACATGGGACTGCAATTATCTCTTGCGCAGCTCTAATAAATGCAGCAGAAATAACTGAGAAGAAATTAGAAGATATAAAAATAGTTGTGTCTGGAGCCGGTGCTGCAGCAATTGCATGCTGTACTCTTTATTTAAGAGCTGGAGTAAGGAGAGAGAACATTGCTATGTTTGATTCAAAAGGACTTATTCACAAACAACGGCAGGATATAAATGAATATAAAATGAACTTTGCAACAGAAAATAAGTATTCGTCCTTAGCTGATGCGATGCAGGGTGCCGACATGTTTTTAGGATTGTCAAAAGGAAACATTGTATCGGAGGATATGGTGAAATCAATGGCTTCGAATCCCATCGTATTTGCATTAGCCAATCCAGATCCTGAAATAACTTATGAGGATGTAACTGCTGTTAGAAATGATGTTGTTATGGCTACAGGAAGAAGCGATTACCCTAATCAGGTAAATAATGTACTTGGTTTTCCATTTATTTTTAGAGGTGCACTTGATGTAAGAGCAAAAGCAATAAACGAAGAGATGAAAATTGCTGCAGTAAATGCTCTTGCTAACCTGGCAAAAGAAAAAGTTCCCGAAGTAGTAATTCGTGCTTATGGCGGCAAAGAGTTTTCATTTGGTTCAGAATACATAATTCCTAAGCCTTTTGATCCACGTGTTTTGTGGAGAGTTGCATCAGCCGTTGCTAGGGCTGCAATTGATACAGGAGTAGCTAGACATATTATTGAAGATTGGAATCTGTATGAAGAAGAGTTGCAGGAGAGATTGGGTTATTCTCAGGAAATAATTAGAGCAATGATTCACAAAGCCCAAAAGAGCCCTAAAAAAATCGTTTATACCGAAGGCGAGGAAGATAAAATAATCCATGCGGCCAATGCTGTTGTACACGAAAACATTGGTGTACCTGTTCTACTAGGAAATAGAGAAGTAATAAAAAGAAAAATTGATGAGTATGGTTATGACCAAAGTGATTTTGAAATAATTGATCCTCTTAGATGTGAAAGTTGTAAAGAATATATTGATAAGTTTTACGAATTAAGACATAGAAGGGGTGTTACACAAAAACGTGCGCAGAATTTGATGAGACAGCAAAACTATTTAGGTGCAATGATGATTCGCAATGATGATGCTCAAGCTTTAATAGGGGGATTGGGTCAAAGTTATCCAAGCACTATAAAACCTGCTTTAGAAACAGTAGGGGTAAAACAAGGTATTAAAGTAGTATCAGGTCTATATATTGTAATTATACAGAGGAAAGTCTATTTCTTTGCCGACACAACAGTCAATGTAGATCCCACTGCTGAAGAGCTTGCCGAAATTGCAATAAGTGCAGCTGATACAGTTAAAGAATTTGATATTGAACCAAAGATTGCAATGCTATCATTTAGCAACTTTGGAAGTGCTAAATATCCAGAATCAAATAAGGTAAAAAAAGCAGTTGAAATCGTAAATGAATTGCGGCCTGAATTACAAGTTGATGGTGAAATGCAGGCTGATACAGCAATAGTTCCTGACATCCGCAAAGAAGAGTTCCCATTTTCGATATTAAAAGGAAGTGCTAATGTTTTAATCTTTCCAAACCTAAGTGCTGCTAATGTCTCTTATAAGTTAATGGAAAGATTAACAGACGCAACAGTAATTGGTCCCATTTTGATGGGTATGAATAAATCTATACATGTATTGCAAAGAGATTCAACAGTTCAAGATATAATAAATATGTCCGCGATTGCAGTTGTTGAAGCAAAAAGTAATGGGAAATAAATATTTGATTATAAGGGTGATCATTTATAAAAAGTTTATAAGGAGACTATCATGCGACACACTTGTTATCATACAGTATCAAACCATAGTAATGAATACGTTAGAACATTAGAGGAAGTTCAAGCAAAGATACCTGAATTGTGTGCAAAAGGAGAAAATGTTATAAAAGTTTCACAAGTATTCACGGAGGAAGATTTTGATACTATTAATTTGAATGAGGTGGAAATCCCGCTCGATGATATAAATATTAACCACACTTTGGCTACAGCAGAATTGTTATAGAATATTGTGGGGTCGTTATTATTGCTCGCAGATTAGTTGTTGTGATTCGTTCTATTACAGAAATAAAAAGTTTAATCAATTAAATAATGAGACTAAAGTTGATTGATAAAAAAGTTTTAATGATCATATCCCAGAATAAATTTTGTGATGAAGAATATATATCATCAAGACAAACACTCGAAAAATTCGGTATCGGTTGCGAGGTAGCTTCATCCACCCTTTGTCCAGCAATCGGTTTGGATGGAACAATTGTGATCCCAGATTTTCAAATTAAAAACCTGGATACAAGTGTTTACAATGCTCTTCTTTTAGTTGGTGGCGTTGGGTGTAGAGAATATTGGCATAACGAATTGATTCACACTCTTCTTTATAATGCACATTCGAACGGAAAACTCTTGTGTGCTATTTGTCTTGCCCCCGTAATCCTAGCCAACGCGGGTCTGTTAAGAGGAAAAAGAGCTACTGCTCATCCATCCGCCTCAGATTATCTAAAGCTCAAGGGGGTAAAATACACATCAAGACCGGTTGAACATGAAAAAAACATTATAACTGCTAATGGACCAGAAGGAACTAAAAACTTTGCTAATAAAATCAATGATCTTTTGGAGTGTCATACAACTCACTAAAATATAAGAGAATAAAATGCTAACCGAAGAGCAAAAAAAGCAAATCGAAATAGAGAATGGGAAAATAAACAGAGCATTAAATAATATCGAAAACAGAATTGTTGTATTCAGCGGAAAAGGAGGTGTGGGAAAAACCACTGTCAGTATAAACCTGGCTTGTGGACTTATATTAAAAGGGCATACGGCAGGGATCCTTGATGCTGATGTAACAGGACCCAACGTACCTAAAATGCTGGGAGTTAGTGAACAACTAACTACATCAGACAACAGGATAATTCCTCAGAAAAAAAATGGTGTTGAAGTAGTGTCATTGGCAAGTATGGTACCCGAAGAACAAGCAATAATCTGGCGTGGACCATTGCGTTCGAAGTTATTGAATCAATTCATCGGTGATGTTGAATGGGGTAATTTGGATTTTTTGATAGCCGATCTTCCCCCGGGAACTGGCGATGAGGTTATAACAATGACTACTAAACTGAAGCCTGATATGGCGATAATTGTAACTACTCCTCAGGAGGTCTCTCTAATAGATTCAAAAAGAGCTATTGCAATGGCAAAGAAAATGGAAATTCTCAACATCGGTCTGGTTGAAAATATGTCGGGTTTATTTTGCCCTAACTGTGGATGCAATATTGAATTATTTGGAAAAGGAGGAGGCAGTAAACAGGCTAAAGAGATGGGTGTAGAATTTTTAGGTTCTTTACCTATAGATATTGAAACAAGAAAAGCTGCAGATGAAGGTTATCCGATAGTCCTTCAAAATGATTCCACTGATATTTCGAATGCTATGATGAAAATTGTTGAAATGATTGAAAATATTAGTGTCGTTGGAGTGAATAGACCAAAAGTTTTGATAAAGTAATTAGCAAAAGTGTGTTTATGAAACTACCAGTAACCGTTAGTAAACAGGTTGATATTAATAAAAATTGTTTGCTCTAGTAAGTATTTACTTGACAGTTATTATTAGGGAATTAAAAAATGAAACAAATAATAAAAATCGGAATTATCATCTGCGATAGATATAAGGCCTGCACCGGGGGAAAATGTTTTAGAGCTATGAAAAACAAAGAAGGTGCATTCAGCATATATAAAGATATTAATAATCTCGAATTGGTTGGATACACAACTTGCGGTGAATGCCCGGGAGGAAATATCGAATACAGTCCGGAAGAAATGATAAAGAACGGTGCAGAAGTAATTCACTTCGCAACAGGCTTTGTTGTTGGTTATCCGCCCTGCCCGTATATAGATCACTTTAAGAAATTTATTGAAGAAAAATACAAAGTAAAAGTTGTTATTGGAACACATCCTATACCGCAAAAATATTATATAACTCACAAAGCTTTGGGTACCTGGGATTCTAAGGAATGGAAAGAGTTCATTGAGCCAACACTAGTTGATGAGCAAATCCGGTCAGCGTATGATTAATAGCAGTTTAAAAATGAAATAAAAAAAATAATTCATCAATCAAATTCAATAAGGATCTTATCTAAATGAAGAATTTAGAATTACCTATTCCAATTCATAGATTAGCTTATCTTCAAGCATATCTGTATCAAGTTTTTACATTAGATAATAATTGTAAAAAGAACTTTGACAACACAAAATGGTATTTGAAGGAAAAACATACAGATGAGGAAGTGAATTCAACAATTGATTTTTTTAAAGGTATTGGATTAAAATGTGATTGTGATATCATAAACAAATTTGACTTGAGAGAAATATCGACGGAAATTTTACATGCTCACAACTAGGAATGTAAATAATAAATTTTCAAGATGAACACACTTTTGTGTACAAAATAATAAACAATAAAAATAATTTGGGAAAAATATTAAAATGAAAGTATTATTAGCAACCAATGGCAAAACCTTGGAAAGTAAAATTGCTAAACGATTTGGGCACGCAAATTATTATCTGATTTATGATAATGAATCGAAGGAAATGGAAGCCAGGATTAATCTTGGACATGATGATAATCATTCAAGTTTAATTGATTTAGCTAATGAGGGTGTTAAAAATTTTATAGTTGGTAATATTGGACCTAATGCATTTAGTGTTTTGAACCAAGAAAATTGTAAAGTCTATTTAGCAAGAAAACATGAAGCTGAAGAAGCACTAGGAAAGTTTTTTAAGAATGAGCTGGAAAAACTTACAAAACCCACATTAAATAGAAGTATTGAAGTTCACTAGTGGATTAAGGAAATGGTTATCTTAACTATTGCGTTAATAAATTAAACTTTATCTAGTCCTCTTTTAATTTGAAAAAATCTATTCAGACTGAAAAAATAATTACAATATCAGCAGCTCATTTTTTTCATGATATTTACACCGCCTTTCTGGCACCGATGCTTCCATTGTTAATCACGAAGTTTGGAATCTCTTTATCAGTTGCTGGATTACTAGATGTAGTTAGAAGAATTCCCTCCTTATTTAACCCCTTTATTGGGTTGCTCGCTGATAAGATTTGTATGAAGTATCTGGTCATAGTTACACCTGGGATCACTGCAATAACTATGAGCTTGCTTGGCACATCACCCTCATATACTATACTATTCATTTTGTTATTTGTTACTGGAATAAGTTCAGCTCTGTTTCATATTCCTTCTCCTGTGATGATAAAAAATTTTTCAGGTGTTAAAACAGGAACAGGAATGAGTATTTTTATGTTTGGAGGAGAATTAGCAAGAACATTAGGTCCGTTACTAATTACGGCTGCCCTTTCTATTTGGGGATTGGAGGGGTCTTACCGTGTTATGCCCATTGGTATAATTGCATCGATTGTTCTATTCTTCAAATTGAAGGATGTATCATCACTTAATAGTAAGAACAATAAAAGAAAAGTAAAAGGTGCTAGAGAAACGATCAAAGAATTGATCCCATTCTTTTTATTTGTCATAGGTTTTCAATTGTTTAGAGGTGGGATGAAATCGGCATTAACACTTTATCTGCCAACATATTTAATAGGAAGCGGCGAATCTTTATGGATGGCAGGAATTTCACTGTCAGTTTTACAGTTTGCAGGTGTTGCCGGTACATTTGGAGCGGGGTATATTTCTGATAAAATAGGTCATAGAAATTTGTTGCTTATTACAGCAATCACTAGCCCTCTGGTAATGTGGGCATTTATTACTTCTAATACTGTTACAATGATTCCACTTTTAATTATTATGGGATTCCTGCTTTTTGCTTCCGGACCGGTCATATTAGCACTTGTACAGGAGACCAACACAGAACGACCGGCTTTTATAAATAGTATTTATATGTCTATTAGTTTTGGGATCAATTCTTTAATGGTGTTGATTGTAGGAATATTAGGTGATAAGATTGGGCTTGAGTTAACCTATCAAATTTGTGCAGTGCTGGCATTCGTATCAATACCTTTTATTTTTATTTTACCTAAAAAGCAGGTTGAAAAATAATTATTCAACGATAAATTAGATAGTGTGATCATACCTTTAATAAATTGCTTAGTTTGTATTATATCTGCAAATTAAAATGCAAAACTGTTGCAGCCCTGCGACACTATTACAAATCTTTTCCTATTCCTTTAAAATTAAAAAACACCCTATCTACTTGCAAAATAATCAATTACTTAACTTATCTGATTATGGCAGACTAATTGTCTTAGAGATATTAGTGTGATAAGCTTAATAGAAGCAAGAGCAGATAGAGCAGGCTGGAAACCTATGGCGTAACCAGTTTAATTGTTTCTACTTGTCTCTTAACTATAATAAATATTAAAACAAATTAAGGAGGTTATAATCATGGAAACGAAAAGGGAAGAAAAAAAACCGGTATTGGGTCATGGCATATATCATCCAGGTGCTCGCCCAATGCAAGTTTACGTTGCTGAGGATCGTTGCTGGTGGCTGTGTGACAAAGGCATAGACCCGAAAAAGGATCTAATGAAACAGGGTTGCTGGCGTTGCAAAGACCTGGCCTTCACCCGTAACGATTAGTAAACAATTTAAGCTTGAAAGGTGAAAGGTATATTGTTTTTTATAGTTACAGAGGATAACTGTATCTGGACAGCAGCTTCAGATTATCAGGGTGGTTGCTGCAATCAACATTTAATTGTTTGTTTAGTGCTATAACTTACAAAACAGATTGAAGATAGGAAATATGGTAGGAAATAATCTACCAATTAACAACAAATTAAAATCAAAAAGAGAATGAGCATTATCAAAGATGAGAAGGATTGCAATAACAGTATTTCATGAACGGGTTGCTCCCAGGTTGGATTCTGCAGATAACTTAATTTTGGTTACTGTAGATAATGGAAAAATTAAGTCAAGGGAGTTAGTTCTGTTAAGAGAAAAAGATCCTCTAAGGAAAGTTGATGTGATATTTAAAATAAAACCTGATTTATTAATCTGTGGTTGGCTAACAAAGATGTGTGAATATAAATTGAGACACAGTAATATAAAACTTATACCTTGGGTTCAGGGAAATGTTGAGAATATTTTATCTCTTTGTTTAGAGAATACCGTAATTGAAGGCAGTTACTATGCTGATAAAACACTTTCAGAGCTTTATTCTGTAAAATAGCAAGTATAAATGATTCTATTCTGCTTCATAAAATTTAAATGCAGGGGGTAAGAGTTTCGAGATAGCAGTGAATAATATAGGCACACCTAAGGGGATTAAAACCTTTTCAAACTCACTCGGTAACTAATCTTATTAAATCCATCATAACATGAGCTCGCGCTGCAGGTTACGCATATAATTAAATATCTCTTTATAGAATTGGTTTGACTTTAGTAAGAATTATATTTTTTCTTAAGGATGAAATCCCCCAACGCTTAGAACGTCTCATTTCCGCAACACACATAATATTTAAAGCTTCCACTGTGCAACAGGCTCCAAAACACAGAAAGCTGTTTTCATTAAATAATATGTAAAAAAACACAATTTTGAATTATCATAATCAGTTTACAAGGTGGTATGTTACTTGAAACCGCATTAAACAGGAATTAAACCTAAATGTTTAAATATGATTTTTAAAGGAACAAATATAGTATTAGGTACCTGGTTAATTATATCAGATCTATCAATTTTTTCATCTGTATGGGTTAAAATGAATAACATGCTTGTAGGCGTATTCGCAGCTATTATAGGAGCTGCACTGATGAACAAAAAATTATGGGTTGGTTGGATGACAGTAATTCTTGGTTACTGGTTAGTTATGTCAATATTTATTCCCTGTACAGCTTCAGGCAACTTATGCATATGGAACACTTTAATTGTCGGGACCCTGTTGGTAATGGGTGGATTGAGCTTGCGGGCAGTTAAACCTTACAAATCAAAAAACTTATTTGCTCACTTGAAAAGCCGGGATAACAGAATAACATAAATTAATTAAATAAATCGTAGTTTTTCAATGAAAAGAATAGCACTATCAACCTTTAATAACCGAATCTCGTCGCGTCTTGATTCGGCTGATGAGATACAAATTCTAACCCTTAAAGATAAACTAGTTAAAAAGACTGAAACTATTAGAATCATTCCCAGCAGCCCGCTGGATAAAATTCAACAAATTCTTGAGCTTAATCCGGATGTACTCATCTGTGGTGGACTAACACAATTGTGTGATAGCAAATTGAAAAATTCAAAAATAAATGTAATACCGTGGGTAAAAGGAAATACAGAAGAAGTTTTAAAAGAGTTTATAGAAGGCAGACTTTCTGAAACAGAATTAACAAGTGAAAAAATAAATTGATTTAGAATGATAGGAGTAATACAAATGGACAAAAGAAATTTCAAATGTTTTGACTGCGGCTATACCTGGGATGTTGAATATGGAATTCCGAGACCAATTGAATGCCCGGAATGTAAAAGTACAAACATACATAGAGAAGAAAATAATGAGAACAGGAAATATAATCGCAACAGAAGAAGGCAAAGACAGAGAAATCTTAGCAGGAAACGGAATTAATGCTAAAACAACAACAGGATTTCTTTTCTGTCCGCGTTGTGGTTTAAGAAAACCAAAAGATAAAGGTTCAAAGTACTGCCCTAATTGTGGCAGTAAAATGATTGAAGAAGGGCCACTTCCCTATGTTCCGAGATCAACTATGAACAAAAAGGACGAACATAAAAATAGAATAAAGGAAGGAAACGTTATGAACAGGAGTGATTCAATTTATGGGCTGATGCAGCAAAACAAATTTAATAAAAACAAAAATGGTTTAAGCAGCATTTCAGCTGTTGAAAAAGCAGACATTGGTGAATATGAAAATGCAATAGATGAATTTACAGAGATAATCAGCTTAAATCCTAAAGATGCAAATTCATACTTTGCCAGAGCAACAGTAAAAGTTAAGATAGGCGACATTGAAGGAGCAAGGTTGGATTTTAAAATGAGCGAAATGTGTCATCGGACAAGCAATTTAGGTTTCGAAAATTATCCCTTAGTGTGAAACTGTTGATGGATGGAAGGAAATGGCTGCTAAAATTTAAAGGATAACAAAAATGAAAAATAAATTAGAGCAAGTACAGCGCGTCATATGTGATCTTAAAAAGGAACTACCAGCGCAAATAATAGCTTTTCAAAAATTTCTTGCAGCATCTGAAAAGCCATCAGTACTAGGCACCAAACAAAAAGAACTTATTAGCGTTGCATTATCAATCTGTGCGCAATGCGAATGGTGTATTGCATTTCATGTTAAAAATGCTTTTGCAGCTGGTGCAACCAGGAGCGAAATACTAGATGCTTCAAGTCTTGCTGTTTTAATGCACGGCGGACCAGCTTTAATGTATATGATTCCTTTACTGGAAGCATTGGCTGAATTTGAACCAGCAGCAGAAAAAGTTGAAGCATAAACTAAATAATTGAATAAACTTAAAGGAGAAAGTCATGATACATACCTGTTATCATATAGTATCAAATCATAAAAATAAATACGTTAGAACATTAGAAGATGTTCAAACAAGGATAGATAATCTGCAAACAAGAGGAGAACAGAACATAAAAGTTTTCCAGGTATTTACAGTTCAGGATTTTGAAGTAGATGCAACTCGTTTGAAAGAAGTGCAAATTCCACTTAAAGAAATCACTTATAACCGCGATCTGGTTGATACTGCAATGTTGTAGAGTTTTTATTAACACTTTGCTGACTAAATAATGATAAAGAAAGGAGTTGGGAATGAAAATCGCTGTCGAAACAACCGATGGAGTTAAACTTGATTCTCCCTTTAGTCTTCTGCAGAATTTTATTGTTTATGAAGTGGATGATAAAAACAAACCGAAAGATTTCTCTTTTGCCGGTTCTAAGACTGGCAACAAAAGACAAATACGGGTTATAGGAAGAATAAGTGATGCCCAAAATATGTTTAAAGAAATAGGTGATTGTTCAACAGTTATATCCCATAGCTTAGATAGAAAAATGTTGAACACACTTAAGAGATCAGGAGTTGAAGTTTACATAACCTTTAAGAATAAAATTGAAGATGCGATCGGGCAGTATTTTAGAGATAAAATGATTCACGAATTTGTTGGAAATAATTAGGGCTATGAATGTATTTGGACCAATACCATCAAGAAGACTTGGCAGGAGTTTGGGGATAAATAATATTCCACCCAAAACCTGCAGCTACTCATGTGTCTATTGTCAGGTGGGAAGAACAAATAAAATGCACATAGAAAGACAGAAATTCTATGAACCCGCAGAAATTTTATATGAAGCTGCTGAAAAAGTTGCCCAATTAAAGAAACTAAATAAGCCAATAGATTATTTAACATTTGTTCCCGACGGAGAACCCACATTAGATATAAACCTTGGGTACATAATTGATCTGCTAAAATCATTAAACATAAAAATAGCTGTAATTACTAACGGATCTCTTCTTTGGAAAAAAGATGTTCGGGAAGATTTGTTCAAATCAGATCTTGTATCTATAAAGATCGATTCGGTCATTGAAAAAATTTGGCGCAAGATTAATCGCCCGCATCATAAACTTGCACTAAGCAAACTAATAGAAGGAATTGATGACTTTTGTCGCCATTTTAAAGGTAACTTATTAACCGAAACAATGCTTGTTGGGGGTATAAATGACACTGAGGAATCACTAGTTGGAACAGCAGAATTAATAAATTGGATTGAACCTGCAACAGCTTACTTACTTATTCCAACAAGACCACCTGCCGAAAGCTGGGTTATACCACCCTCGAATGAAGTAATTAACAAAGCCTTTCAAATTTTTAACGAGAGAATAAACAAGGTAGAATTAATATCCGGATACGAAGGTAATGATTTTACATATACCGGTGATCTTGAGGAAGAATTGTCAAGCACACTGTCTGTACATCCGATGAGGGAAGATGCGGTTGAAACTTTAATTGCTGAAGGTATGGAAGACCAATCGGTTCTAAAAAAGCTTCTGCATGAAGGAAAAGTTGTTGAAGTAGAATACAATGGTAAAAAATACCTTCAAAGAAATTTTAGTAAAAACTCAACTTAGATACTAGAATAAAATTTTAGCAGCAGATAAATAAATTTTTGAATCAACTAATAAGGAGATTAAAATGGCTTATTTAATAAACGAAGACTGCATTAACTGCGGTGCTTGTGAACCCGAGTGTCCTAACGAAGCAATTGCAGAAGGAGATCCTATATACGCTATAAATCCTGATCTTTGTACTGAATGTGTGGGTTATCATGATGAGTCACAGTGCATAAGTGTCTGCCCCGTTGATTGCATCGAACCTAATTTGGATTACGAAGAGACAAAAGAACAACTGCTGAAGAAAAAAGAATCTATAGGCTAGAAATCGTTTTAAATAGCACAAAAATCAAAAACAAATCTTACGATTATTTTGAAAAACGTTGAATGTAATTATTCATACTAAAAAATAAAGGAGGCTTGTAATGAAAAAGCTCAATATTGAAGAGAAGGAAATATTCTCTCTCCTAACTTCAAAGCAGGTGGCTGAGATTAGTGAGTTTGCCGTAATTAAAGACTTTGAAGAAGGTCAAATAATTTATGATCCGAAAGAATCGGCAAGAGATTTATATATTCTATTGGAAGGTGAGGTATCATTAAGAATACCCAGTAAGCAAGACACGAGTTTTGATAAGTTCTCACTCGAAATAGAAATTATTTCAAACCATGGCGAATTGTTCGGCCCTAACTTGTTGTTCGGGTTGAAAAGATATATGACCAGAGCAAGGGTTAAAAAACCCTCAAAAATTATGATGATTGATGCTGAAAGATTTCTACATATTATCAGGAAAAACAGAAGTGAATTCGTAATTATGTCGTACTTAGCAAAAGTATATTTCCAGAGATATATAAATACAATGAAAGAGTTGGAAGAGTTCACTGAGCATACTAGTACTGTCTAGATACTTACAGAAAAATTTATTTTTGTTTTCATCATTGAATTAAATTTGTTCTTACAGCATTGGTTTTTATTCTTTAATGTTATTAAACTTTAGGTGGACTTATTATAAAGATTGGTAACATGATTAAACTAAACAAAATCCTTTTCCCAACAGATTTTTCCAGATGTGCAGACCAGGCATTAGAGCATGCTGTATTTCTTGCTGAAAAATACGATGCTGAAATTCACGTTTTGCATGCTGTTACTTTATTCAACGATCAGGCGGGAGTTGTAAATGATGAGTTCGAAGAAACTGAGGAGATGATTAAAAAGCTTGAGGATATTGCTGAAATTCAGTTAAATAAAGTAACCGATGCGCATGAAAATGATGATATTAAAATCATAAAAGCTCAAACAAGAGGAATTTCTGCTGCGCCAGCGATATTAGATTATGCATCTGAAAACTTAATTGATCTCATTGTTATTGGAACTCATGGCAGACGGGGTTTGGGACACTTTTTTTTGGGAAGTGTTGCAGAAGAAATTGTTCGGATGTCTGAATGCCCTGTGTTTACAATACGCGAGGCAGAAAAACCGACCCATCCTAAGGCAAAGGAAAATATTCTTGTCCCCGTTGATTTTTCTGAACATAGCCGAAATGCATTAGCAAATGCAAAAGAAATTGCAAAATCTTACCAGGCAAAAATTCATCTTCTGCACATAATTGAAGAGACTATTCATCCTGCATATTCGTTATCGGGCAAATCATCAATTTTTGATATCGTACCTAACATTAAAGAAGATTGTGAAAAAAGATTGAGTAAAATGATTAGTGAAACAATCGGGGATGAAGTTAAAACAGAAATAAAAATTGTCAGCGGACAGGCTGCAAACGAAATCATCAATTATGCAAAAACCAACACAATGGATTTAATTGTAATTGCAACACACGGTTTAACTGGATTAGAGCACCTGCTATTAGGCAGCACAACGGAAAAAGTAGTTAGAATGGCAAGTTGCCCGGTGTTTACTGTAAAATCTTTTGGAAAGAGTCTGATTTGACTGAATTAAGATATATTAATTAAAAAACCCCCGCTGAAAAACGGGGGCTTAATTTTTTAAATTTCTTTATTGCTCTTCAGTTCTCATCAGAGGAATGGTCGACATTCTTACAACATCAATTAAAGCAATTATTCTATTATCAATCTGATAGAATTTACCTACAAGTGGTGCCGGTAATACTTCAAACATTTTATCTAAATACTCTTTTCTTGTATCCAATATTTTCTGATCATGTTCCAGCGCTCTATCAAGTAGACCTTTTGCTGTTTCATTGTCCATTCCATAGTAATTAATCATGTAGTCTTCAATCAACTTAACATTTTCATCAATAAGAGCATCGTAAGCTGCATCGTACTCATCATATAGAGGCCAAAAAACCTCTGCCTGCTCTTCTGTTAACTCAAGATATTCTTTTACAATCATTTTAGATTCTGCTTGAATATCTTTTTTTATCATTTCAACGTAATCAGATTCAAAGCTTTCTATTTGCCCAAACAGAGAAACTGAAAAAAGCAGCAAAGGAAAAATTATGAGTTTTTTCATTTTACATATCCTTAAATTATTAATTGTATAAGGTTCGTTTAATAAATGTCCCCTTTTCATTATGTAAAATATTAAATGATGAAGGAATAACAAATATTTAAGGCTTTTAACTTTTAATCAACAATTATTTCCACAGACATATCTTGTCTATCTAATAAGAACTTGGCACTCTCCCAACTAGGTGGGCCAAACCACCCACTTGCATCATTTGAGTACCCATAATCTTCAGTAGGGATACCAAGAAAATTTGTATCTATCTCACCATCGCTGTTTTCATCATGAAAAACCTTAATTGCATAGTAACCATATTCGAGAGAATCAATCTTTAGAATAACCTCATTGTTAATAATTGGTAAAACCTTTCCTATATAAACCGAATCATCGCTTTCGTAAACATCTTCTGAATTATCTATAGCAAAACGGCAGTCTCCGATATCATTTGAAAAGCCTGTGATTTTTATACTTATAGAACCCATTCCGCCCGGGTCGTCACTCAAATTTTGTGCAAACGATGTTTGAAACAATAAGAAAATTAAAATGAATTGCATAGTAATAAATCATTATGGTAAAATTTTTCTCTTCACAACAAAAGTAGATAACATAAGGTTCAATAAACTATAGATATTTTAAATTAGCTTAATATACCCTTCAAAGGCACTGAAAATATTGTTTCTTGTTGTAACCCCTCTTGCTCAATAATTTTATTTGCACAATAAAGTGCTGATGTTGTTGCAGCCTCCATAAGCATTGCTGGGCTCTCAAGCTTCACCCAATCGCCAGCAAGAAAAAGATTATTTACATTAGCTTTTACCGTTGGACGATTCTTGTATAGATTTGTATGGAACGCTGTAAAGTCGTCTTTTACCTGAAGGTATTCATATTTTATCTTATAACCTTTTATTTCAGGAAAGTATTCTTCAAACTCTTTAAGGAATTGATTTCTTACTTCTGCTTCAGGGAAATCATCCGGCAGTGCATAGGAATGAAGCTCAAAAATTCCACCTCCGTTTTTCTTTACCCAATCTTCACTTGTTTTTTCCATTCTGTGATAGATTGTAACTGAATCAAGTATTTCTAATGCATCAGTGAATATGAAAAAAGGAACACCTTGTCTGATATCTTTATCAATCCAAACCCGCAAAACAGAATAACGTTGTGATTGCTTAAGATTTATAATCTGATTATAGAATTCATGATGCTCATTCTTAAAGTAATCTGAATTTTGAATAATATTTTTTGTTCCTTTCACATCAGAAGCAATAATTGCATAGTCAAATTGCTCATTATTGATTATAAATTGATTACCATCTTTTCTGAAGGAAGTTATTTTCGAATCGAGTAAAATAGATGATTTATACTTGCTTAAATATTCTTTAGCTGGATTCCAGAGTGTATCTTCAAAATCATCGTTCAGAACGTCGTATAACAATCCAAGATCATTGCTGAGAAAATAGGAATGAAAACTTTTTATCAACTCTGCCATTGATATATATTGCGGTTCCGCAAAAAAAGCTCTCGAAAACGTTGTGAACATTAGTTGCATTTCAGGAGGCAACTTAACTTCATTTGCAAAATCTTTGAATGAAACTTTATCAAATATTGAAAATGTTTTTTCGCGATTGTAACTCAACAACGAAGTCATCTTCCTGAAGCCCGGATTCAGCATAGCATCTTTGTATGAATAAATCCCCGTTTTTGCCATGCTGAGTATATTAAGAATGGGAACTGTGCTGATATCTTTGAAACCAAAATTACCATAATCCTTAGTAAGTATTAAATAGTCATCAATAGGAATGAGATATTTGAATGCATCAATTTTTTTAAGGAGGTTACGAAGATTATAATACTGTCGAAAGAAAGCGTGGAACCCATGTTCAACATTAGTTGAAAAACCATCTTCAAAACTTACTGGCCAAGATCCAACTTTGCCGCCTAAATATTTTTCCTTTTCAAAAATCTTTACTGCAAAGCCTCTTTCAGCCAGAAAAATTGCTGCAGAAACTCCAGCCAATCCACCGCCAATAATCCCAACACTTTTTTCATTTGAGAGTTTTTCCGGAAGAACAGAGTCAATTTTGTTTAGCTGGATTTTGTACCCGCCAAGCTTCTTCTCAATTCTTTTTGATATAATTGATTTGATACTCATATTTTTTATTGAGGTTTCTGTGCTGTGAATGTGTGAAGAATAGGTTTTCGCCAGCTTTCGAGCGGTGTATGTTTTACATTCTCAAAGCCAGCTTTTTTCAGCAGTTCTGTAAACTCATTTGGAGATAGAAATGTCTCAACACTTTTAATCAAATAACGAAAAATTTTTGTTGAGCCGGTTGTTAGTCCGGCAAAAGGGACTATCAAAAAGTTTCCTAAAAATTTCCAGTAAAGTTTTGAGACAAAAGATTTACTGATTGAGTATTCGTGAAAGCAGATTTTACCACCGGGCTTTAAAACGCTGTGGAGATTTCTAACGCACTTTTCAAAATCAGGCATATTGCGGATTCCATAAGCCATAAAAATTGCATCTAAGCTGTCTTCACTCAAATCCAGATTCATAACATCCTGCTGAACAAAAGTGACTTTATCTTCGCTGAATTTTTGAATGAGCTTTTCTCTCGCCGCTTGAAGCATCCCCTCTGAGTTATCGATACCGATTACTTTACCTTCGGGAAGATTATTCAAACAAGCAATGGTTGATTTCCCCGTTCCACAGCATAAATCAGCAAGGTATTCGTTACCTTTCAAATTCAATCTTTCAACGCTAGTCTCTAAATCTTTTTGATATCCCTGGCTCAGAGAAGTTGCAATATCATATCGCTTTGCAATCCTGTTAAATTCGGATGGTACTTCCTTTTTGTTTTGGATTAAGGTATCAGATGTGTGTTCGGTCATCATTCCCCATTAAGTTTTTTTCTCCAGAATTTTCTGAAGCTGAGAGAAACCTCATCTCCCTTCACACTGACTTCGTGAAGATTTCCGTTTGCACGCTCAAGTATTTTTTGATTTGATGTGAGAAAATCAATATCCTCTGTTACTATCTTTTCGGACTTTTTCCCCATAAAATATTTTGCGAAAGCCGGCAGCTTTGAGAAAATATTTTTCCATAAAGTTATTTGCATCATATTTACATGCTCATCATCAACCTGATAAACGTGTTCAAGTATTAATAATATTCTATCTTTAAAGTGAATTTCAAGTCGTGAAATGTTAGGATAATAAAACCTTATTATTGTTCCGATATTTTCTTCTTTGCCGAAATAAGTTTTTTCTGCTATTGTTCCAACGTTTGCACGTTTATAAAATCCCTCAACACCGTCATCAAGAATTTTAAGATTGAAATCAGCAGGATGTTCCTGTATCTGTCCCATAAAAGATTTAATCGAGTTGCGGTGGACGTAAGCTATATGATATGGATCAATCAAACTTTCTGCAGTTGATTCGAGATCTGCTTTAAAAGTGTATGATTTATACGTAAAAGGCCATTCATTCATCTCGGGAATGCTTATTGGTTTAACTTCGCTTGCTTTTTCCGGCTCGCCAATAAATATCCAAACCCATCTGTTAAAATCTTGCACAGGATATGACTTTATTTTTGCTGTTGGAGGAATTTTATCTCCCTCAAGCTGCGAAGGTATTTTAACACAGGAACCACTTTTATCATATTCCCAGCCGTGGTAGCCGCAAACAACTCTTTCTTTATCTAAATATCCCAGGGAGAGATTTACATTCCTGTGACAGCACCTATCTTCTAAAGCAGTTATAGATTTATCAGGATTACGGAACAGAACTATTTCCTCACTAAGTATCTTATATTTTTTAATTTCGTTTTTTAGTTCATTAGAAGGACAAACTAAATACCATTTATTAACTAACATTTAACTCACTGTTTTTTCTTAATAAAAATTTAAAAAGACTTGTATTCATCCAGAGCAAAGATATTCCATAGAAAAAGTCTTCAACAGGAATTGTAATTATTCTAAAATCAAGCTGATACTCAACACCGTAAGTAACAACCGGTCGCCAGGTTAAAAACCCATTAAATATTAATGTAAAAATAACAATTAGTAATAGGTAAAAGTAAAACCTTTTATCAAAAAGTAGATTTGTTTTCAGAAACTGATCAACAATGTTTGCAAGAAAGATGAAAGATAGTGTTAATCCGGTATATTGCTTTCCTATTGAGAAGAAATAAATTCCTGCTGGTAAGGTGAGATATAGAAATGTTCTCAGCCAGTTCAGATTAAGAGTTTTTTCTTTTACCCGTCTGACGATCATTTCCCAGGTAAACAAACAGGCAAACGGAACAGTAATGAAAAATAAAATTTCTTCAATTGGAAGGTTGATAATTTTAATCCCGGAAACGTATTTTGGATTGAAATGCCAATGAGTTCCTGTGACAAAAATATCCCACAGTAAGAAAGGAATTGCAGGAATTGCAATTGCAATTAAAAGTGTTTTTAGGTGATGCCAGATATAGCAGCATTTTAATGAGCCAAAAAATGCAGGACCACTTATCACAATTAGATTAAAAATTAGATATTCAAAATTCATTTTGAAGAGTAGTTAAATAAATCAGAGAATTAAATATAATGCCACGAAAAACAAGAATTGCATAATAAAATAATATTTTGGTACATCATCAGATATTTTAACTTTTAAAAAATTATAAAGAACTGCAGAGAGAGTTCCGATTACAAACCATGAAATGTAATTTTGAGTTGGTACTATTCCGCCCTCCCAATCCCAATAATCTAACGCTATGGCTACAGGTTCTAAAATAAAATCAAAAGTTACAGATAGCAAACCGGCAATTAGGGGAAGCAGAAATTTATTTTTAGTCAGGCTTGCTGAGATTATTGTTGCCCCCAGAATAATCAACGCCCAGTTAATACCTATTATAACAGGAACACTAAATAATTTGGGCCCAAGTACTGATCCGTAAGTGTAATCTCCAAAAACCAGTCCGGTTTTTACACCAATTGCCTCAAGTATAAAGGTTAAAAAGAAGGTTATAAAAAACCAGTAATAAAAGCTTTTATTCACGCGATGAAAAAATGATATGAAAACAACCAGTGACGTAACAACTAATGTGAAAGGAGTAAGAAATAGCATAATTTCACGCAATTGCGAAATCGTATGCCCCACAATGCCTACAAAAAATATAAGCACTAGCAGGATTATCACCGGCTTTTCCCTTAAATATATCTTCCTTTCCATTTCAGCGTCTTTTTTGATGTTTTGTAGACTGAACTAATACCAATTGCTATCATTAGGATGATCTGTACAGGGTGAATTAAAACATTAATTAGAAGATTCTGTTTACTGGAAAGTGACGTAGATATTCTTCCGATTATTATAATTAAAACAACCCAAATGAACTTTGAGTTCACAAAAATCATTAAAAAAGGAAGAAAAAATGACGATAATAGAAAAACAAGAAATAGTGCAAAAACAACCGGAGGAAGATTAAATCCAGAATAAAAGTTTTTTGTAAAACCAATAACTCCTTGTCTGAAGCCTGTATACATCCTGCAAGAAATAGAGTTTTCTCCTAAATAAGTCATCATTTTAAAACCAAATTTCTTCACATTTCTCGCAATTTCCATATCCTCTACAACTTTGCTTGCAACCTCTCTGTGCCCACCAATTTTATCATAAGTGTTTCTTTCAATCAATAAGAGCTGCCCGTTTGCAGCAACGAAAGATTTCTTTTCTGAAGAATAGACTTTTATCAAAGGTAGAAAGGTTAAAAGTAAAAAATTCATAAGCGGTACGATCAGCCATTCACCAAATGATTCTATGATTTGAGTGGGGAAGCATGTTAAAAGTTGTATTTGATGTTTATCAATTAGCTTTAAACAAGACTCTATAACATGGGAACTCTGCCTTACATCGGCATCCATAAATACTAAGTATTTGCCATTTGCTTCAAGAGAAAGCTGATGGCATGCCCAATTTTTTCCTATCCAGTTTTTTGGGATTGGTTTACCCGAAATAAGATTTGTTTTCTGACTAATTCCAAAATCGGAGATTTTATTTTTAATAATACTTGCTGTTCTATCTTCCGATTCATCATCTAGAATTATTAGTTCGTAATTCTGATATGTTTGGTTGTAAACATCTGAGATACAATTTGCAATATTTTGTTCTTCATTTCTTGCAGGAACTAATATCGAGACTAGCGGCTCGCTTATTAGTTCATTTTTTGATTGCTTAATCCTTGGTACGGTAAAGAAATTATAAATTGAAACAATAGTTGTGATTGTGCTAAAGAAAAGGGCAGAATAGAAAATAATTTCTACAGCCATATGCTATCTACTTTCAAAAAGATCCATTACAAAGCTCTGATTGAAAGCAGATTCATTCAAGGCATCGATATTATCAAAAAATTCTTTTTCGAATAGCCTGAAGTCCTCTAAGATGTTTGGAGCTTTAATAGATCTTCCTGCTCTGAAGATAATCGACGGATTTTTTTTATTGTAGTGTTGAATCTTAAAGGCTACGGGTAGTACCATGCAATTGTCGTCTATATTTCTTATAAATAGTTGCAATCCCTTGTTTAGCTTTAACGGTCTTTTGTCGAATGATTCAATTTCTCCCTGTGGGTAAAATACAATAGCATTTGAGGCGCCCTTAAATAGTTTTTGTGTATACTTTAATGCCTTAGAAATATTTACCGGATTTTTCGGCTCAATTGAGTATGCACCTACGTATTTAAAGAACCAGTATCTTTCCAGCTCCTCTTGCAGCATCATAATAAATATTTTTCTCAGAAATAAATCATAATTAAGCTTGTAAATAAAAAAACCATCCCACCAGCTGAAATGATTTGGAGCGAGAATAACCGATTTCTCTTTTGGTAGTTCAGAGGGAAGATTTGCTAGAAAGAAATTGGAAAAGTTTTTTCTTAGTAATCTATTTGAATAAGCCTTAAACACATACTGAGCTGCTTTGTTATGTCTTGCTTCAATTATCATTTTTCGTATTTAAGAATTTGATCAACGGCCAGTTTACCGGAAAGCATTACAAGTGGAATTCCGCCGCCTGGATGAGAACTTCCACCACAAAAATATAATCCCTTATATTTTTTTGATCGATTTTGTTGTCTTAAGAAAGCAGCTGTTCTTGAATTCGATGAAATACCATATATACTGCCAAGCCGGCTACCGGTTTGGGATTCAATTTTTTCTGGTGTTAGTACTTCTTCTTCGACAATCAGTTTATTTAAATCTATTTCACGTATAGAATTAATTTTATTTATGACCCTTTCTCTTGTTTTTTTTATCTCTTCTTTCCAATCCTGACCTGAAATGTATGGTGTATTAATAAGAACAAACCAATTTTCAAATCCCTCGGGTGCATCGCTTTTATTAAACTTACTGGAAATATAAATATATATAGTTGGATCTTCAGGACATTTCTTCAAATCAAATATTTCTTCAAATTCCTTTTCATAGTTGCCCGAAAAGATAATGTTGTGGATTTCAAGATCAGGATGATCACCCTTTATGCCCCAGTAAAAAACTATTGCTGATGATGAAGGCTCCAATGATTCGTATCTTTTAGAAGCCCTGCTTGCACTATCACTTAGCATGTTTTTATAAGTGGAATTTACATCTGCGTTTGAAATAATAATGTCATAATTTTCTGTCAGATCATCTTCATTTTTATTTATGTAACTAATACCATTCACCTTATTCCCATTCAGATTAATTTTTTTCACCACGGAATTAAAATGGAATTTAACTCCCATTTCTTTGCAAAGCTTAAAAAGAACCTCCACTATTTTATATACCCCGCCTTCACAAATATACCCGCCAAGTGAGTATTCAACGTGCTGAATAGTGTTGAGTGTGGCAGGAGCGTGGTATGGGTTAGAGCCGCTGTATGTTGCGTACCGATTAAACAATTGAATAGTTTTCGGATCTATAAAAAAAGATTTATTTGCCTCATCAACTGTTCTGAAAACATCTATACTCTTTAGGTTTAATAAAGACTTTATTGATTTAGCACTTAATAGATTTTTTAGGTTTGTTGGTGAGTTTAATAGAAAAATATCTGTTGTCAGATCATATATTTTTTTACAGTAATTTAGGTGCTTTTTTAATGTACTGGGAGTATCAGAAGTCTTGTTTTCAATTTCATTTGAAAATTTTTCAACATCACTGTACGCATTAAGAACAGATTTATCAGGATAAAAGTACTTGCAGAGCATATCAAGTTTTTGAAGCTTTAAATAATTCTTAAGTTTATAGCCCGCCGTTTGTAGAATCTCCTCGAGAATAAAAGGCATTGTAATGAGGGATGGCCCTGTGTCGAACCTGAATTTGTTAATGTGAAGGGAATTAGCTTTTCCACCGGGAAAGGAGCCCATTTCAAAAACTGTAACTTTGTAGCCCTTTTTAGAGAGTAATAAGGCAGAGGTTAAACCACCAAGCCCAGATCCGATTACAGCAACTTTTTTTGTCATAAAATATGCATGTAATTGTACTCAGACAAAAAATCTAATCTGAAATATAGTCTAGTCTTTATTCTAAGTAGTCTTGATAACCTTTACTTCAAGATAAGATTTTAACAAGAGGTAAAATTTATACCAGTTTGATACTCTTACTCGTTTACTTTTCAGTTGCTCAACATCCAATCTTTTAATTTTTTTGAAGAGCATTAAATAGTAAAGATATGCAGAATAAACTCCCAGCTTAACAGCAATTGGAAGCTTAACTATACCCTTAAAGGCCTCTTTAAACTCAACGTCCACTTCTTTTTCAAGAAGTGCTTTATTGGAGTTATCGATAAAATCAAAGTGATGCACACCGGGCAGATAAATTCTTCCTCTGTCATTAATATCGCTTTGAATGTCCCTCAAAAAGTTTACTTTTTGAAAAGCAGCTCCAAGCATTCTTGCTGAATGTTCAAGCTCATCATATTTTATCTTGTCTCCATCGAGAAAAACTTTTAAACACATAAGACCAACAACTTCAGCAGATCCATAAATGTATTCATCGTAAACTTCTCTATCATAAGATTCGTTTGATAAATCCATCTCCATACTTTTCAAGAATGCAACTATTAGCTTGTGGTCAATATCATAATTATTAACCGTCTCCTGGAAAGCATGCAAAACGGGATTGGTTGAAATTTTATTTTCAATTGCATTCCACGTGTCTTCTTCAAACTTTTTAAGTAATTCTTTTTTGTCAAAATCGTGAAAGGTGTCTACAATTTCATCGGCTACTCTAACAAAGCCGTAAATTGCAAAGATGGGGTCTCTATATTCAGGTTTGAATACTTTAATCCCCCAGCTAAACGAGGTGCTATAGGCAACAGTAAGCTTTTTACTTAGCTTATAACTTGTTTTACTGTACTGTTCTAAAGTCATTTTCTATCCTCTCCATTACTAATTTCGAACTTATGATTACCATTGGCAACCCGGTTCCTGGAGTTGTGGATGCGCCAACGTAATATAAATTAGAAAGTTTTTCGTCTTTGTTTTTTGGTCTGAAAGCACCAACCTGATTTATATCATGCGCTAATCCCAAACCAGAGCCTTTGTAAAGATTAAGCATGTTTGCCCAATCATCAGGCGCTAATATTTTTTTAGTTAGAATATTTTTTTGGATATTAAAACCGACCCTAATTGAAAGATCATCAATAATATTGTTTGCAAGTTCATCTCTATCTTCCCAAGATTTTTTATACCGTAGATCGGGAACAGGACAAAGTATAAATAAGTTTTCACATCCTTCAGGCGCACAATTTGATTCCGATTTTGACAGTGCATTTACATAATAGTATGGTTTCTGCGGACTGATAGATGATGTAAAAATCGTGTCAGCGTAACCTCTAAAGTTGCTTCCAAGAAAATAATTGTGGTGCATCAGTTTATCAATTTTACCCTCTATGCCAAGGTATATTGTAAATGGTGCTAACGTCCAATGCATCTGATCTAATTTATCCTCACTAAACTTTTCCCTGTTCAATATTTTACCTCGAAATGATGCAGCATCTGAATTGGAGATAAATATATCTGCCTCCCATTTTTTTCCATTTTGATCTAAAACTTCATACAATCTGCCGTTATTATTGCCTGCACTTACAATCTCTGTATTATAAACTATATCAACGTCTTTTTCTTCTAAAATTTTAACTACTTCCTCAACCAGCCGATACATTCCACCTTTTACCCTCCAGTAGCCGTTGTGTTTCATTTCTGTGTAGTTTAGTAATGAATATATAGCAGGAGTTTGAAACGGTGTTGAACCGAGGAAGAAAGCAACAAGTGAAAAAATTACCCGAACCTCTTCTGATGAAAAATGTTTTTCTACTTCCCCCCACATATTTCTTTGAAGATAGGGAAGGTGTTTTAGAGGAACACGGCTTAATTTTAAAACATAATCTAGCTTATTGCTAAAATTAGTTTTTACAACTTTATCCATAGTATCATGAAAGAAATTACCCGCACGGTCCAAATACTTTTTAGCATTCTCTTCTAAATTTGGTTCTATATCATTAAACTCTTCTGCCAGTTTTTTCAGATCTTTATAAATTAATCGTGGTTTTTCCTGTCCCTGAAAAAACACCTGATATATTGGATCAAGTTCTTCAAGTTCTATTGGTATTTCAGTATTTATACTATTAAATAATTCTTCAAGTTCATAAGTCATGCTCATAAAGGAAGGTCCCATATCAAAACGAAAACCATCTTGCTCAACCACATTCATTCTTCCACCCGGAGTTGAATGTTTTTCAAGAATTGTTACACTGTAACCTTTGCTTGAAAGCCTTAAAGCGGTTGCAAGACCGCCTAAACCGGAACCTATGATAATTGCTTTTTTCATTTTATAATTTTGGGACTAAGAAGGTAATAATAAGATACAATTTTCGTGTATAAGATTCTGTTAATTTTATATTAAATGAGGAAATTGTCTGCATCTTTACAAGACTATCCTCGCTAACAATTCGTGTCATGCTTAACATTTGATTGGAGCATATCGTGTCGCAGACAATTTTCCTCATTGATTCGGGCTTATTTAAGAAGATTCATTTTCTTTATTTCTCTAAAGTTCCCAGCATTTAATTCATATAGGTAAATACCAGATGCTAATTCCGCAGCATCAAAAGTAAACCTGTAAGAACCTGCTGAAAGATTTTCGTTCACCAAAGTTGCAACCTCGCTGCCGAGAATGTTGTAAACTTTCAAAGATACTAATTCACTATTTGGAATTGAAAAGTTAATTGATGTACTTGGGTTAAACGGATTTGGGTAGTTCTGTGAAAGCGAGTAATTATTGGGCAATACTTCAGAAATATTTTCAACACTTGCAACACCTTCTGGAAACTCACCTACTGTTCCATCTGCAAGAGCAAAGTACAAACCAAAAGCTTCACCATTCTGGTTGCTACCAGGTGTTAAGAAACCAGATGCAAATACAACCGCACTTCCACCACCTAGTCCTGAAAGATCAGCAACATATGAATTAACTAAAGTTGTACCGTCTGCCAATGTTAAATCCAAAGTATAAGCTGAAGGAGGAACATTTATATATCCAGTAATATCGCCATAAGCAGCATCATCAACCAAAGTTGCTACATTTCTGGCAATTACATCTACAGTAGGCGCGTCAGTTGAACCATGAAGAACAAAGAAATCTACGTCACTACTGGTTCCCGTTTCACGAGCCATTGCATTTATGAAAAGTGTAAAAGCAGTGCTTCTTCCATCTGGATTTGCAGCATAAGAATTTGGATCTAAAACACCGTTTGCTATCGCAACGTATGTATCACCATTAACTAAGGTTACATTGAAGTTTTTTAAGGTATCACTTGCAGATCCACTATTACCAGGTGCAACACCAATATTTATTTCAACACCAGCTGGTGCATCTATAAAAGGAGTTGCGGCTCTGAATGCAAAATCGTCTAATAAAAGAGTTCCATCTAAATAAATATCTACTGGATCTGCTACAATATCAGCAGCATTGTGAATAACCTGCAATCTTGCAAGCTGAACAGATGGAAATGTAACAACATCACCATTAGGCAATGCAGCAAAAATTCCAAAAGCTGGACCATTTTGGTTATTAGCAGGAGTTAAAAATCCCGAAGCAAACACAACTGCAGCTCCACCACCCAATCCACTAAGATCAGCTTCGAAGGAGGCAACTATTGTTGAATTGTCACTGCCGGGAGTTACATCAAGAATATATGATGCTGGCGGAACAGTTACATAATCTGTTATGTCGCCATAAGCTGCATCATCAACTAATGTAGCCACTCTTCGTGCAAGCACATCAACTGTAGGGGCATCGGTAGAACCATGCAATACAAAGAAATCAACATCACTGCTGGTTCCTGTTTCTCTTGCCATTGCCTTAACAAATAAAGTGAATGCAGTGCTTCTTCCGTCTGGGTTTGTAGCAAAAGAATTAGGATCTAAAACACCGTTAGCAATAGCTACGTAAGTTTCATTTTCAGTTAAGGTAACGGTAAAATTTTTAATTGTGTCTGCAGCGGATGTGCTGTTAGGACCAGCAACGCCAATATTAATCGGTGTACCTGCAGGTGCATCTATATAATCGGTAGCTTCTCTAAATCCGAAGTTATCTAAAAGCAAAGTTCCGTTTAAATAAATATCCACTGAAACTGCACCTGGATCAGCAGCGTTATGAATTACCTGCAGTCTTGCAGTTTGTGCGAATAAACTAGTCATCCCCGTTAAAATAAAAATTAGTAAAAGTGCCTTTATTGGTTTCATTATTTCCCTTTCAAAGTAAAAATGTTTTATTATTAGTTTAAGTAACCGTTCACTTTGGCGTAACCGAAGAGCTCGTCCTGTAAAAGTTTTCGAGCCCTGTGAAGACGTGAACGGACAGTGCCAATAGGAATTTCAGTTATATCTGCGATTTCTTCATAGGTATAACCTTCCAAGTCACACAAAAGAAAAACCTCTCTCATTTTTGATGGAATTTTTAAGAGCGCTTCAGAAAGTTCATCATCTAGTAAATTGTTATAAAAATCAAGATCAAGATTATTATCCTTCGCCTGGTCTGATTTTATAGTTTCATAAATGTCTTCTATTTCATCATAATCAAGCTTGGCAGGTTCTCTTTTTGACTTTCTGTAATTATTGATGAAGGTATTCTTCAAAATCATAAACATCCAGGCTTTGCTGTTTGTGCCATTTTCAAACTGATGATAGTTTTTATATGCCTTGTAATATGTTTCCTGCAGAAGATCTTGCGCATCATCTGCATTTCTTGCAATCTTTAATGCATAGTTGTATAATGCATCTTGATGAGGCACGGTTTCATTTTCAAACTTTTGATGTTTTTCAATTTCTAGTTCGTTTAATTTTTTATCTTCTGTGTTATACATTGCACTATCCATTCTTTAATTATTGAAATATTTATTCAGGAATTAAAACAGTGTCTATTATGTGAATTACTCCGTTAGAAGCCATAACGTCTGCAGTCGTTACTGTTGCGTTATTTATCATAACAGAACCATCTTTTACTTTTATATCTACATTCTTTCCTGCTAGTGTTTCAGCTTCATTAAGCTCAACTACTTTTTTTGCAGTAACTTTACCTGATACTACGTGGTAAAGAAGAATAGTTTTTAGAGTTTCTTTATCCTTGAGTAATGATTCGATAGTTCCTTCAGGAAGTTTTGCAAATGCATCATCTGTTGGTGCAAAGACTGTGAATGGTCCATCACCTTGTAAAGCTTCTACTAAACCAGTTTCAGTTAGAGCTTTAGCTAAAGTTTTGAAATTTCCGTTCTCAACTGCTATTGTTACTATGTCTTTGTCAGAACCTTTCTTTTTGTGTCCATCTGCTATTGAGATAGAAACGAATGTGAGGGCGAGTATTAAAGTTGCTATTGTCAACTTTGAGATTGAATGTAACATGTTGTTACTCCTTGTGTTTTTGTTATTGATTTTTTTTAGTTCCATTTTTTTTGTTTATTAAATGTCTAAAAATTGTCTATACAATAATAATAAAATGTCTAAGCTTTGTCAAGTCTTTTTTAAAATATTTTTTTGAAAAACTTAAATGGAACTTAATAAATACTCTTTTCGTTTGAAATTAGGAGAAATTAGTAAAAATTAATAAAATCAACTTTGTTGACTTGTATTAGACAGAATTGTAATTTAGGAATAGAAAGTGAAAAAAGTGTATAAATACCCTATAAAAGTAGTTAGCCAAATGACTGGTCTCAGCGAATTCGTTATCCGGGCCTGGGAAAAGCGATATAAAGCTGTTGTTCCCGCCAGAACTGAAACTAACAGGAGGCTTTATTCTGAGGAGGACATCGAGAAATTACGACTTCTAAATGAAGCGGTAAAAATAGGACATAACATCGGGGGAATTGCAGGTTTGACGATAACTGACCTTGAGTCAATCATAGAGCAAAATAGTACTACGAAAGAGCTTCTTTCAGAGGAAGTTCCATCAGATATTAATTCTTTATTGGATGTTTGTATAGAAGCGGTAAAGGCATACGATGCTAAGGAGCTCGAAACAATTTTATTAAAAGCTTCCTCAAAACTTAGCCAGCCTCAGTTAATAGAAAATCTGATAGTTCCACTCGTTTATAAACTTGGTGAACTTTGGCACGAGGGTTTAATTCGTGTTGCTAATGAACACTTAGCTACGGCTGTTATTAGATCATTCCTTGCTAGTTTAATTGATCAGAATGAGCCGGACAAAAACGCCCCAATTTTAATTTCAGCAGCACCGCGTGGACAAGATCATGAACTTGGAGCAATGATTGTAGGTGTTACCGCTGCCCCGCTTGGATGGAAAGTTATATACCTTGGCCCTAATTTACCCGTTGAAGAGATAGCTGCTGTAGCGGATAGTCTTGAAGCAAAAGTTGTAGCACTTAGCATTGTGTATCCCGGGGATGATCAGCAGCTTAAATTAGAGTTGCAAAACTTGAGAAGAATTTTACCTCAAAATACTTCTCTGATTATTGGTGGAAGAGCTTCAGTCGATTATTTAGACATAATTGATGAAATTGGTGCAACACATATAAAGGATACTAAGCGGTTAAGACTTGAGCTGGACTCAATAAGGAAAAACAAGTATGATTAACCACACTTCAATTTATATGCGCCTGAAAACCCAGTGAAAATATTTACACTTAAAGCAAAGCAAATTATACCAATTAGTATTGACGAAGCTTGGGATTTTTTTTCAAACCCAAATAATCTTCCCAAAATCACTCCCCCCTGGTTAAATCTTAAAATTACATCTGAACTGCCAGATAAAATGTACGAGGGAATGATAATTACTTACAAGGTTTATCCTGTCCTTGGCATTCCTTCAAACTGGGTTACTGAAATTACAACTGTAAAAGAAAAAAGTTTTTTTATTGATGAGCAACGATTCGGGCCTTATAAATTCTGGCACCATCAGCATCACTTTAAAGAAACAAAAGATGGAGTTGAGATGGAAGATATTGTTAACTATGCATTGCCATTTGACCCTTTTAGTAGACCGTTGAGTAATATTTTGGTCGGCAAGAAGGTAAAAGAAATATTTGAGTTCAGGAAGGGGATACTTAAAAATACATTTTCAAATCATTACATTCTGCCTGATTAACTGATCTTAATATCACCGATTTAATTTTTCTTCCGCTTGCCTGCCTAATTTCTTTAATTCAGTTATAGTTATTACTACAAAAAGGGCACAAAGAGAAGTTGTTAATATTCCAATTATAAAAATTGCTAATGTACTCATGCTAAAGTTTCCTTAGTACGGTTTTAATATATCCTCCAAAAGCAAGTATCGATGGGACCCAGATACCAACATACAATCCTTCTTCTCTTTGGCCCGTAAACCAAAGTGATACCGATAAAATAAAAGATATGAAGGCGGCAAGTAAAATTAAATAATCACTCTTATTGAACATTTTTATCTTTCCTCTTGTTATATGAATGGTATATGTATTTCATAACGCTACAACGTTCAGCTTAAACATAAAGTTCAGTGAAGCTGGAAACATTGTTAAGATGGTTATTTTTGCTTATTGTGCTCAATCTAAAAATATATATGTTTAATTATTAAAATTT
>JABDPB010000122.1 GCA_013042995.1 Ignavibacteriaceae bacterium
TTAGAAGAAAGCAGCTTCTCGACCTTAAAAAAAAGAAAGAATTAATAGTACTGATGGAAACTCCTTACAGGTTAAAAACTCTTTTAAGAGACGTAGTTAAAATTATGGGTGGCGAAATTCGATGCGCACTTGCTTACGAGCTGACGAAACCAAAGGAAAAATTTTACAGGGGAAAAACAAAAAATGTTTTAGAAGTTGCCGAAAAAGAAAACTTAAAAGGTGAATTTGTGCTGATATTAAATAACAGGTAACAAATTGATAATTTAAAAGTTGTAGATGCACTGGAGAGATATAAAATGGAGGAAAAAGAACATACCATTAAACAGATTTATGTGGATGCTGAACTAAAAGAGAAAGTAAAAGTTAAGACAGAACTTCAGCCGGATGACTGGTTATGTATTGCTTGCAATAAAAAAATTACTACTGACAAAGAAAGATTTGAATATAATAATCAAACTGAATTTCAATTTATAAATCCGGGCGGATTTTATTTTGATCTTATAACTTTTGAAAGTGCTGATGGATGTAGAGAGATTGGAGAACCAACTTTGGAATTCACTTGGTTTAAAGGCCATTCCTGGTCTTTTGCGGTTTGCAGCCGCTGCAGTAATCATCTCGGATGGAAATATGTGGGTAAATATTCTTTTTATGGACTTATCAAATCAAGATTGATTAAAGGTGCTGCGCTTTTTAATTAGAAATTGAGAATGGGGATTGAAACATTGTTTAACTTTTCACTTGCCGCTTACGAACAGTTGCTACTTTGTCAACTAAGAATACCTTAATTTAATACAATAATTTTCTCTCCACACCTTAGGAGGAGATGGTAAAGTGGAATTAGGCAATTACCAGATTATGCATATCATAAAAATCATTTTGAGTTTTCAAAGGAAGCTAAAAAAATCCATTTTAAAATAATTTTTTCAAATAATTGGGAGGTACTATGAAATCTTTTTTCACTTTTTTTGTTTTACCATTTTGTTTGCTTTTTTCTTTGAGTGTAACAGCACAGGAAGATGCCCTATTTCACATTCTTCCAACCGAATATACTAGCTCACCTGGTAATGGAGGGTTTCTTGGACCACTGTATTCTGGGGCACGAACTTGTCAACTCCTAATTCATGAAGATCAACTAAATGCAATTATTGGTCAGGAAATCCAGGCCATTAGTTGGAGGCTACCAACAAGTGCAAGTGCGAATTGGCCTCCTACTGATGTTACAGTTCCAGATTATGACCTTTGGTTAAGTCCGAGTGTTGCACCTGCTAACAGAAGCACAACAGATTTTTCTTCAAACGTTGCAGGACCACAGAAGCAAGTAAGAATTGGGAGCCTGTTCATACCTATGAACTCATATACTTTCGGCAATACTCCCAATGATTGGGGCCCGGAGATAACATTTGATAGCTTGTATCTTTACACAGGGGGCCACCTGCTAATTGAGCTTCGATTAACTGGCACAGGTAGTAACCGAAGTAACGATGCTGTGACAACTTCAACCAGTGGATACGATACTTTGTTCAGTGCTTGCTGGGGCAATGGGTATAATGCAAACTCTGGATCTCAGGCAAATTTCTCTATTGTTCGTCTTACAACAGATGATCCAATACCTGTTGAATTAACTTCTTTCGCAGCTTCTATCATTGATAATAGTGTTATACTTGAATGGACTACAGCTACTGAAATTAATAATCTTGGATTTGAAATTGAGAGATCAATTAATTCTATTAGTGAGACTATTGGCTTTGTAAGCGGTGCTGGCTCTACAGTGGAACCAAGATATTATTCCTATACTGATAAGCAAGTAGCAGGTGGTACTTATTACTACAGGTTGAAACAAATTGATTTTGAGGGTAGTCATAATTATACTGATGAAATAGAAGTCGAGGTTACAGCACTTGATATTTATACACTTGAGCAGAATCATCCTAATCCTTTCAATCCTTCAACTAAAATTAGATATTCAATTCCACAAACATCAAATGTTGTAATAAAAGTCTTTGACATTATCGGCAATGAAATAGAAATTTTAGTAAACAGAGAAAAACAAACTGGCATTTATGAGACAACTTGGTATGCTGAAAATTTACCAAGTGGAGTTTATTTCTATCAACTGAAAGCAGGAGATTTTGTAGAAACGAAGAAGATGGTGTTGATGAAGTGATTTTCAAATTCTAACATAAAAGTAGAAGGTAAAATGGATTTAAGGAAAAGAGCATTAGGCTTATCAATTGGACTGGTATGGGGATTTGCTATATTATTGACTACTTGGTGGTTTATAATAATGGGATATCAGGGGGAAATACTAGGTAATCTGAGTGGATTATATTTGGGTTATAGTGTAAGCTGGGGAGGCAGCTTTATTGGATTCATTTGGGGATTTGTTGATGGATTTATTGCTGGAGTATTGATTGCTTGGCTCTACGGAGTGTTTAGCAAAATGCTGTATAAGAAAAAACCTTCGACATAATAAAATAATTTCCACACTCTCAAGGTGGTCAGCCCTGCTCTACTACAAATGATTTTTTTAGCTGTGTAGAGTGGGGTTTTTTATTTTTCACTTGCCATTCATTAAACATTGCTATTGGGGTAAAATAATTAACCTTATTTTAACTTAATAATTTTTCTCTCCACACCTTGAGGAGGATTTAGTGGAGCAGACTATAGCACTTTCCAGAATATTCTTACCATATAATCTTCCTGAGGGTTGGAGTGACTAATTAAGAAAATCTGTAGGAAGTAGTTATGAAAAATCTATCAATAGTATTTTTTATCCTTCTTTTAGGATGCAGTGGTTCCAAAGAGTTTGACAATATTATAACTCCAATTGGAGGAGAGGAACAGGTCCGCTCAATATTGCTAAATGAATTAGGTAGTGACTACTATAATTTATCAGGTTACCGATTAAGTCTTTATGTAAATATTGATGAACAGGGTTTTGTTAGTAGTGTTGGAAGTATGTATAAACCAGCGAATTGGATGGATTCGATTGAATGGACAACATTTCATAAAACGGTTAGAAATGCTTTTATAGACCACATTCAATTTACTCCAGCTATAAAAGACGGAAGACGTATACCGGCGAATTTTAGATATTACCTAACATTTTAATTTTCTCCCAGTACACTTATTCTAAATCTTTGAATATGAAAGTTGAATAAGGAGAATTATAATGGATGACGAGAGTAAAACCCATTTTGCACCGTATTCTATATTACGACAAGATTCCTACCTGGTCTATTACTAATCAGCAAGTTATATCTTATTACCCTCCTAGTATTTTTTGCATATCACAATAAAAAATTTTAAGTAGGTAAGCAGAAATAAAAACAAATCGAGAAGGGATATAATATGAAAATAGTAAAAAGAGTTCTTCTGCTTTTTTCAATAGGGTTATTATACATTATCGTCCGCGAGTTTCTTGAATTATATTATTATCTATCAAACATCAATCCAATACTAACGTATCTTTTTATATTGTTAGTAATTCTTATCATTGGATACTTTGTTATCATTCCACTTTATCAAATACTTAAACTGCCCAAAAACCTCGGGCCCTGCAGAAACAAATCACTTGAAAATACTTTGATAGAGAGAAGGCTTAAAACTTTTCGTTCTAATCCAAATTTAAACGAATATAATTTTAGTATGGAACCCGATGCTGATTCTAGAAAACAATATTCAGAAGTGATCAAATACTTGGAAAAGAAATGCGAATCTTTAAGAAAAACTAGAGTGGCCAACCTTTTCTATTCTTCAGCTATCTCGCAGAATGGCTTCATTGATGCTATTTTAATACTATCTGCCAGCATAAATATTGTAAAGGAGAC
>JABDPB010000128.1 GCA_013042995.1 Ignavibacteriaceae bacterium
GTGGACTAATTCCGGAAAACCGGATTAAATGGTCAGCCGCCTGGAAAGCTATTGTAGAAAATAATAAAATAAAGCTGTGGCAGGTTTATGCAGATTGGACGGAAGCCATAAAAATAATTGAAGAGGAGCAAAAAGCTGGTAAGTCAGCTAATAAGTAACTCAAGTGACAACATAATTTCCCAAAGACTTGGACGAGAAGATATTAATTATGAACAAAATAGAAAACCTCGGCTTCGATATTTGGTTTAATGATAAAATTGATGTATTAACCACTGGCTTGGGCGGTAGTTGTAAGTTTTGTTATAAACAATATTTTGCGGTATAAGTAATAGTTATGCGCTTTTAAAAAAGTGTTTTAATTGATTTTTAGCTTGAAGGAATTAAATATGGATAATTTTGAGAAAACAATTATTTTAAAATTTAGATACTTTACATTGTACTTAATTACAATCTTTACATTCAGCGGCTGCGCCGAAAAACAATTATCTAATCTATCTAATGATGATATAGAACAGATAAAAAAAATAAATAGTGATTATACTAATGGTTGGTTAGAAAATGATGCCGAAAAAGTACTTGGGTTATACTCAGATTCAGCTACTATTATTCCAAGTGGACTTTCTCCAATTCAAGGGAAAAAAGCGATTAAAGAATTTTGGTTCCCAAATGATGGATCAACAACAGTAATTCATTACTATAATCTGGAAATATTAGATTTAAGTGGCTCAATAGATCTTGCCTATACTTATGAGCATGGGAATTTATCTTTTACATATGAAAGAGAGAATTTTAGATTGGATCGAAAGGCCGAATCGCATGCCATTACAATTTATAAGAAAAATGAGTTGGGCGAATGGAAAGTTAGAAAACGTATATGGACAGATTTGAATAACTAAAGAGTATGATTTACAAAGATTGATATTTTGATTCAGAATTCAATAGTGTATAACCAGTTTTCCACTCGATCTCATAATTTCCCAAAGGCTTCGGCGGGTGGTCGAAATGGGATTATAAGTTTTTTAGTTAACAAAAGTGTACAGTGTAATTAATAGTTAGGCTACCACACAAATTATGGAGATAACAAAATGAACAATGCATTTCAATTCATCGCTTTAGATTTCGAGCAGTTCTCATCACTCTTCAACCAGAGCGAAGTAGAGTTACAGGCAATAGGTGCTCAACGAATGGTTGTTGATGAGAAACCGGGATTCCCATGTCGGGTAAGCCTTGCTGATGCCGAAATTGGTGAGACTATTCTGTCTCTTCCATTCACTCATCACGATGTATCATCTCCTTACCGGGCATCTGGACCAATCTTCGTTCGCAGTAACGTAACGACAGCGAAGCCTGCTGTGGACGAAATCCCAGCTATGTTCAGACATCGCCTACTGTCCATTCGCGCCTACGATGCGGCGGCCATGATGGTAGGAGCGGAGGTCGTGAATGGTAGCGAACTAAAGGACATCATCAAACATCTCTTTGCCAATGTAAACGTGAACTATCTACACATCCATAATGCTAAGCCAGGTTGCTACAACTGCTGCGTGTTTCGCGCGTGACTAGCGCTCCAATGACGGCTATTGAATTTATCAGCTTTTAGCTTGGACTATAATAATTGAAAAGTAATCAAGTGCTTAAAAATATATGAACAATATTGAAAAACTTGGCTTTGATAGTTGGTTTAAGGATAAAATCGATTTATCTAAAACTGATAACTTCACAATTGTAAGAGTAATAAGTGTTAGCAAGAACAGCTACCTTGTATCGAATGGCACAAAAGATATTTACGCAGAGCTAACAGGAAAATTTTTATTTAATTCTGAATCCTCATTGGATTTACCTGCTGTTGGTGATTGGGTTTACGCGCAGTTATTTGACGATGATTCCCTTGCAATCATTCACGATATACTTCCGCGCAAATCATTACTAAAAAGAAAAACACCCGGTAAAAAGGTTGAACACCAGTTAATTGCAGCGAATATAGATACCGGGATAATTATGCAGTCGCTGGATTCAAATTTTAATTTAAGAAGACTTGAGCGTTACCTTGTAATGATCAATGAAGGAAAGATTACACCGGCTGTATTCTTAAGTAAAAGCG
>JABDPB010000129.1 GCA_013042995.1 Ignavibacteriaceae bacterium
ATTATCAAGCTTGATGCAATTGGTGATGTATTAAGAACCACTTCCATTTTACCACCCTTAAGAAAAAAATATCCTGATGCATTTATAACCTGGTGCACAAAAAGTAATGCTACACAGCTTTTTGTTAATAATGATTTTGTTGATGAGATAATAACTTTTGAAGATGATGCACTTTTCAGAATCAGCGCAGAAGAGTATAACATTGTAATAAATTTGGATACATCAAAAATCAGTTCTTCCATTGCAGCAGCAGCACGGGGAAAAAACAAAATTGGTTTTGTCCTGAATAAAAAAGGTTATGTGGAGGCAGCTTCTAAGGTAGCAGAGAAGTGGTTAGAAATGAGTGCATTTGATGATCTGAAAAAAAAGAATAAGCAAACCTACCAGGAAATCATGTACGAAATGTTAGAATTGAATAAAACTAAAATTTCAAAACCAATCTTAAATTTATCTGATGTTGATATAAAAAAAGGAAATGCTCTTACAAAAAAATGGAAACTGAGCAAGAAGCGCCCAACTATTGGCTTAAATGTTGGCGTGGGTACAAAGTGGCCCAGCAAGGGATGGACAGCGAAAAGGTGGGAAGAGTTGATTGAAATTCTGAATTCAAAAAACTATAATTTATTACTGCTTGGCGGGCAGGATGAAAAGACGCTAATGGCAAGACTTTGCAGAAAGTATCAATTCTTAATTAACACCGGTTATAATAATTCATTGGTGGAGTTTGCAGCTATTGTTAACCTTTGCGATATTATTATTACTGCTGATACTCTTGCACTTCATATTGGAACTGCATTAAATAAAAAAATAATTGCACTATTCGGTCCAACATCAATAAGTGAAATTAATTTATTCGGACGTGGAATAAAAATTACCGCACCGGATGATTGTAAGTGTTATTACAATAAGTCTTGTTCTGAAGAAGTATCTTGCATGGAAAAAATAACTTCCGGGATGATAATGAATGCTGTTTGTGAAATAGAAAAGTTATAAACGGTATACTTCTTTTTAACTTGTTATGTTATGCTTTAAATATGTTATCTGAATTAATTGAGCGCGATTCAAAGGAATTTCTGGTATCTACAATTATTTTTGCATTCTCTGCAATAAGTTTATAATCAAATGAGGAATGATCAGTGCTCAAAATAACCAGATCATAATCTGCTACTTTTTTCTTAGATAAATCAACAGATTCCATATCATAATTATAGTTTCTCATCCGCGGTAAGCTTGCAACAAGCGGATCGTGGTATTCTACTTCCGCACCTTTTTCCCTTAGAATTTCAATCAGCTTAAGTGAGGGTGATTCTCTCATATCATCAATGTCTTTTTTATAAGCTGCACCAAGAATTAAAATCTTTGCACCGTTAAGTGCTTTTTTAAATTTGTTTAACACTTCCATCGATTTTTCTACAACATAATGTGGCTGGTAAGTATTAATCTCTCCTGCTAATTCAATAAATTTTGTATTCAGTTCAAATTCCCTGGCTTTCCAGGTAAGATAAAAAGGATCTATCGGTATACAGTGCCCTCCCAATCCGGGTCCCGGGTAAAATGCTGTAAAACCGAAAGGTTTAGTTGAAGCAGCTTCAATCACTTCCCAAACATCAATATCCATCTTATCAAAAACCATTTTCAATTCATTAACTAATGCAATATTCACCGATCTGAAAATATTTTCCAGGAGCTTTGTTGCTTCAGCAGCTCTTGGTGAAGAAACCGGAACAGTTTTAATAATCACTTGATCATATAAAGCCTTGGCAACATCTAAACACTGCTGAGTAACTCCGCCGATAACTTTTGGTATGCTTGCAGTTGAATAATCGGGATTATTTGGATCTTCTCTCTCAGGGCTAAATGCAAGGTAAAAATCTTTTCCAACCACAAAATTTCCATTATCGGAATTTTTTGCATTTTCCAAAAGAGGAAGAATTAATTCTTCTGTAGTTCCCGGATAAGTTGTAGACTCTAAGACTACCAGCTGTCCCCTTTTCAAATATTCAGCAATAACTTTAGCAGTATTTTTAACATAAGACATATCCGGTTCGCGGTGTTCGGTTAATGGGGTCGGTACACAAATAATTATTGCGTCAACTTCTTTTAGTCTTGAAAAATTTGAAGTTGCACTAAGATAGCCTGATTTAACTGCAGAACTTATTTTTTTTGCAGGAATATGTTTTAAATATCCTTTTCCTTTGTTCAGTACAGATATTTTCTCTTGGTCTAAATCAAAGCCAATAACTTTTATTTTTTTTGATGCGAATGCTAATCCCAATGGCAATCCAACGTAACCCATGCCAATTATTCCAACTACTATTTTTTTGTCCTTAATTTTTTTAAGCAATTCCTTTTTCCCTTTTTGATTAAAAAATTTATAACTGTACGCTAATCAATTCCAATTTTAAACAGGCTAAAAATATGCTAATTATTGAATAATTGCTAATAAATAGAGCTATTTAAATTGTAATATCAACGATATAGAAATTCGAATTCTACAATCAATAAAATTGCACTTGAT
>JABDPB010000131.1 GCA_013042995.1 Ignavibacteriaceae bacterium
GGTGAGAAGTCATATCTTCTTTCCGTCAATGCACCCTGAGAGAGCGATAATATCGTAAAAGAGTTAATATCATCTGCACCTGTGCCAAAATAATCCCAAGAATCAAGATAATTGAATATATTATTTAATGTGTCGATTTCGTACTTTTTTTGATTATAAACAGGATCGCCCATTATATCTGTATATGTATCTGATGTAAACAAGATTTCAAAATAAGCAGCAGCTCCTGTTAAATATTTTTGAAAAATAAAATTGTAGAGAGTGCGCCAAAAATTATTCTGAATATAATTATATCTATAAACCCTTAATGTGTCCTTCCAGGAGCCAAAGCAGAGAAATGCATACGGATAGTAGAATTCTGAATTTCTTTGAAATCCACTTAATGGTGGATTGGTTGAATCAGAATCAAAAATTATTTGCAAATCATCATTTACAATATTTGCTAAATAAAATTTATCAACATAGTTGCCCAAATCTAATCGAATAACAAAATACGAATTGAAATCTTCGAACTCACTAATCTCATAACTTAAAAGTGTATCCAATGATAATAAAGGATCATTAGGTTGTATAATATCATAAATCTTAAGTCTATGATCTCGACCTGAAATTAAATAGTTTTTGTGTATATGCAAGAATCCCAAGGAATCCTGCACATTATGAATTCCTCCAAAAACATTGTTGCTATCTCTTTCTAAAATGTATAGACCTGTATTACTGGATATGTAGGTATAGTTTTCATTCTCAGTTACACCATAAAATTGCGTAGGGATGGTATCAATCTGGCTGAAGCCCGATAAAGAAAACAACAATACAAGAGAAATTATGTAAAGCGTTTTCACTTTATTACTCCTTCAAAGATTAAATTAGATTATTTTAATAACAACATTTTCTTTGTTTCAACAAAATCACCAGCTTGTAACTGGTAGAAATAAATGCCGCTTGGTAAACTTTCTGCATACCAAGTTATCTCATAAGTGCCGGCTGGTTTTTCTTCATTTACAAGTGCTGCAATTTCGTTGCCTAAAACATCGTAAACTTTAACCGAAACAAAACTTAATTCTGGAATTTGGTATTTGATGGTTGTAGCTGGATTAAACGGATTTGGGTAATTCTGCATTAATTGAAAATCAGAAGGAACTGATGTTTCGGACTCATCTACACTCACAAAAATCGGAATTGGAAGAATTGCCCCTGTATTCTGCTCATCGTGCTTGTACGAATTCCAAAACCCAAAATTACTGTTGTAAAATGCAGGCACATCAAAAAAGTGAATTTTACCCACTATGGATGAAAACACATATTCAACATCACCATCGTTATCAAAATCATCAACAAGCGGCGAAGGTGCGTGTGTACCTGAATTGTTTTCATCATCAATAAAATACGGGAAACCGGAAACCGTGGTTGTATCTCCGTGAATTGCAAAAATGTAATCGTTTGTTTTGACTACAATCTCTACCGTAGCCGTATCACCATCAATATCGCAAATAACCGGAGAGCTATTTATATTAAAAGATGGACCGGGATGATTTAAAGGAACCGGAAAATTGTTAATTACAGAGCCATCGTGATGGAAACCGAAAAGTGTTTCAGTAATATCTAATCCGCCCACAATTATTTCCAGATCACCATCACCATCAATATCACCTAAAGCAGGTGAGGAAAGTCGTGCGTATCTGCAAGCTACAGGAAATCCTGTCTTTAAATTTCCGGAAGCATCAAAAACATATAAGCTGTCATCGTTTGTGTCGTCGTAGGATAATGCAACAATTTCAATACTGCCGTCATTGTCGAGGTCACCTATTGCCGGAGCAGATTTTATAACTCCAGAGAGTAAAATAGGAAACCCGTTAATAATAGTAGCATCATTTTCCCAAGCAAAAAGTTTAAACGGTGTTGGACCTACCGGACCTTCAAAAGTTCCGGCAACAATTTCAAACTCATCATCATTATCAATATCCGCAATAGCAGGCGACCCGGGCATTTCCGGCAGCAGTTTTGGCCACCCAGTAAAAAGTGTTCCGTCATGTCTAAAAATGTAAAGATATTTATTGCTCGAGGGATAAATAATTTCCAAGTAACCATCTTTATCAATATCAAATAATGAGGCTGCCTGGCTTGTTCCAAAATTACGTGGAAATCCCGGCAGCATATTTCCACGATGATCAAATGCCATCAATTGATTCCAGTTACCAACCACTATTTCGAGTGAATCATCACTGTTTAAATCCCCTATTGCAACCGTAGCAGGAATAGGAACACCCTCAATCCTTTTAGGCCACCCATTTAAATTATTTCCATCGGAGTCAATCACATAAATCAACCCGCCGCCATAAGGATTTGAAGTTGTATCATAGGTTGAAACCACAATTTCTTTAACACCATCTGCATTCAAATCGCCGCATTTTAAACTTGAAAGAATGGTAGCTTTAGTATCATAAATCCAGTCTCGAGTTATTTGATTTATTTGTTCTGTGAATATTTTAGATTGAATAAATTTTAGATATTCTCTGTCTTCCGAATTCTCATTAGAACTTATAAACGTTTGGGTGAAAGTTTGTATCGAAAATAAAAAAATGCAGGTTAACAGTAACAGAATTTTACGCATGATGCACCCTGTTTTTGTTATGAAGATAATTAAACGTAAGGAACTAAAATGTTAAAGTCAATCATTCACTAAAAAATAAAGGCAGCCACTTAAGCTGCCTTTAATTAAGCCCATTTAGTAATCTATTTTATTTTATTAACAACATTTTTTTTGTTTGTATAAAATTACCAGCCTTTAAGGTATAAAAATAAAATCCCGAAGAGTATTCAGAAGCATTGAATTCAACTTCATAAAAACCTACTGGTTTTTCTTCATTAACTAAAGTCACGACTTCATTTCCTAAAATATCATAGATTTTTATAGTAATTAGTAATTCTTGGGCTCCGCTGAAAGTAACAGGTACGGTAAATTCTATTTTTGTAGAAGGGTTGAATGGATTAGGATAATTCTGTGATAAACTGAATTCCGTTGGAAGCCAGTTGTATTCAATTTCAATTACTTCAGAATAGTTATTGGAGCCATCCTGATCAATCTGTTTCAATCTATAATAATATTTTCCTTCTACAGTATGTGTGTTATCTCTAAAAAAATAATCCTGTTTTTCAGTTGTAGTTCCTTTTCCTTCAACAAAACCAATTCTATTGAAGTTTTGGTTGTCACTGCTTCTCTGAATTTCAAATCCCTGGTTATTCAATTCTGTAGCAGTACTCCAATTAAGTACAATATCCTTTTCATCTTTACTTGCTGTAAATGAAACTAATTCAACCGGAACAATTACATTGAAGAAATCTAATATTTCACTAATCAAATCTGTTTTAGTGGACGGAGGTGTTCCATCCATTAAACCGCCCAATTCAAATGAAGCCCCAATTGTTCGGTAAGTACCTGAACTGTATGCAACTGCACAGCCGTATGCGGGTGAATAATTAGAAAAAATAGTAAATGCCGGAGCTATGGGATTTAAATGATCTATCCAGTTGTTCTCACCATTGTAACCGAAGTCCATTCCTTCAGTAAAAGTACCGGCATGTCCAATTACTGAAATCAGGTCACCTGTTCCATCAGCAACACCACTAATATTGAACATCGAGTGTAAAACGGTTTGTGGATCAAAATACCAAGTATCTCCGCCTTCCATATAAATATTTCCGCCATCATCCAGGTAATCTTTCAGAACCTGGGCTTCCCCATCATCCAGCACATGATTGTTTGAATAGATTCCAAGACAAACAAAAACAGCATCGAGCGTTTCCTGCAAAGGAAATTGTGAAGTATTTTGAGCAAGATGGATGGGTTTGATATAGCCAAGTGTTTGCAGACTTGTACTAATTGCAGGCCCGGTTATCGGTGTTGTATCTAATTCAATTATTACAATTCCTTCTATTGGTCCGCCGAGCCACTCTAGTGTGTGATACTGCATTTGACCAAATTGATCATTTAAATCTTTAACACAAACAAAATAGCGGTAATAGTTTTGTGAGTTTATTACGTCGATGTACTCAAGAGTATCTGTAAAATTCGATGAAAAAACTTCATGAACCATTTCATTATTTCTCCAAATCTGCACTGATTGAATGGAATCAACAGGATTGCCCCGTACAGTTTGGTTATTGTTTATCCATCGTATTTTAACTTCATTTTGATTAGTGCCATCATTTACTTCCATAAACGAAGAGGAAGCACAAATATCATCGTAATAAATTGCACCTAAATCATATTGATGCTTGCCGGAGTTACGGCAAGTTGATGTGCTCTGCAATGAGAAATCTCCCAAAGCAGGATTAACAAATTGAGGGTTTACATATTGACAACCTGAACCAGGCTGTGGAGGAAAAGCTTCCCACGTGCCGCCTCAGCCAGGGCAAAATTCTACATAGTCACCACCCGCATTTGCATAAGAATTTATGTAATGCAAAATTCTATACGAGTTTTCATGGCAAGCAAAACCATATTGTGAGTTGTTCGATATGATCGTATTGTAAACTTCAATTGTACCGACTGTTGACATATAACTTATGCCAGTTGTGTTGCCAAAAAAAGTACACTGAGTAACGTAAGCTGAGACTTCACCTTCGCAATGCAAACCATATGAACCTTTTACTATCACGCAGCCATCTATTTCAATAACAGATTCTCCGTTCACCTGAATAGAACTGCCGCCTGCTAAATCAATGGTTGCACCGTTACCTCTAATCCCAACTTTTTCATTTGTTATTGTTATGCCACCGTAATAGACAGAATCGGGATGGAGTATGATTAGCTTATCATAACCCATGCCTGGCAAAGCACTTTGGTAGGCTTCTAAAAGAGTACCAGCTAGCATTACATTGCTGCTAAAGAATAACAGCAGCAGAACTAGAATTGGTTTTAACTTTTGCATAAGCATCTCCCTTGATTTATTAAAGATTAAAATTTTTATTTCATTAATATCATTTTTTTAGTCTGAGTAAATTCATCTGTTTTTAACATATAATAGTAAATTCCACTCGGCTCTTCACTTGCGTCCCATTCAACTTCATATTTTCCTGCAGGTTTTTCTTGATTCACTAGTGTAACAATTTCTCTTCCCAAAGCATCAAAAATTACAATTTTAACAAAACTAATTTCTGCAAGTTGAAAATTGATTTTTGTAATTGGATTGAATGGATTAGGGTAATTCTGCTCTAATACGAATTCAAAGAGAGGGTTAACTTCAACCTCAATAATTTTAGAAAAATTAATGGAACCATTGTAATCAATTTGTTTTAATCTGTAAGAATAAATACCTTGTGTAACGTTTGGATCGGTGAAGAAATAATCTTGCATTTCTGTGGTGGTTCCCTTTCCTTTTACAAATCCAATGTTCTTCCATGCGTTGTCATCCTGAGCATATCTAAGAATCTCAAATCCACTATTATTTACTTCAGTTGCTGTTTGCCAGGAAAGGATTACATTATTTATTCCTATATCAGCCGTGAAAAAAAATAATTCTACCGGAACAGGATCTTCCGGAACAAGCTCAACATTAAGCCAGGTTGTTTGAAAATTATTAACAGTAACTCCGCTTATGGTATCCGGAAAATAGTTGGCTACACTAAAAACAAATGTATAAGTTCCTTCAGCCAGCATTCGATGGAAATTTCCGTTTAAAGAATCAGTCCGTATTTCAGAATTGAGTGTATCGTGATTCAAGATTCTGATAAATGCATTTAACGGTGTACCAACCTTATCAGTTACTACTCCTCTAACTCCATACAGAATACTTTCAATGTAATTTAGGAAAGATCTTTTATTGTATTCCCAATGAGCGGATAGTAAGTTCGCTGGCAGAAGTTTTGTGTCCGATATTTCCATTGTTACTTCCCTACTTTTTATATACCAGTTCATGTAATCCTGCCTGTTGCCATGAGTAACATACCACGCACCGCCATTTGTTATGCCATCATCAAAACCATTCATATAATTAGAAGGACTGTAAGTTTGGCAGGTATCTGCATACAGATGAGAAATAAATTGATACCATGTTTCATCTGCGTGAGAAACATAATCGGGATAGCCATTGCTCCATCTATCCCAGGGGTAATTTATAACCTCTGCTCCACCATGGAAGTTTGCGCACAAAACAAAATTATTTTCTTCTGCAAGTGATCTGAAAACAGTTGTTTCTTGTTGCTGATTTGGATGAACACCGTTTAAAATATCAGGAAAGTTACGGTTTAAATCATAACCATTTGCGTTGTAACGTGTAGCACCGTAAACAGTGCCGTTGCCACCATGGTACGTTCCGTCAGGATTTGCGTTAGGATTAATCCAGATTTCAGAATTATCTATTAAGTTGGTAATACGTACATTGCTTCCGTAAGATGTTAAAAGAGAATCAATTAATCTTAGCATTAAAATGTAACCGGTTGTTTCATCACCGTGCATTGTTGATGTGTAAAGAAACTGTGGTTCAGCCTCACGAATATTTACGTTGTCAGAAATTTTTACTAATAGAATTTTTCTTCCTTGCACAGAATTGCCTGCATCAACTAGCTGGCAGATAGATTGATAGTTTGCAGCAAACTGGTTCATCAAAGTTACATATCCATCATAAGTTGGATATGTATCCCAATCAGTTATTTCATCAATTGATTCACTCATTTCAGGAATGATTAACTTGCCGGGTTTAGTCAATATTTTATGATCAATATTAAACAAAAGGAATTCATTGTACTCTTTTTCACTTGCGTAAGCATAAATGATATCCTCATCGAGTTTATCAATCGATATTACATTAGTTAAAGTACGTAATATTTCGGAGGAGGAAATTTGAAAACTTAAATAGGTTTCAATGTTGTTTTTAAAGTAATCGTCATCTAATAGCTGTGAGTGAAGCTTTGAAGGCAGCAATAGAATAGCAGCAGAAAAAAATGTGCACAAAAGTTTCATTTCTTTTCCCCAAAAGAAATTTTATAAAATCCTTATTTCAATATAAATAAATTAACATCACCCTGCTCCAGAAAATAAAAAGCCCCGCATAAAACGGGGCTAAAATTAAACTAACACTGAGTTTTTGGTATTACTTCATCAGTATTAATTTTTTTGTAGATGTAAATTCACCTGCCTGTAATGTATAATAGTAAACACCGCTGGAAAGAGCACTTCCATCGAATGTAATATCATAAGTACCTGCATTCTGATTTTCATTTACTAATGTTGAAACTTCATTGCCTAAAACATCAAATACTTTTAATGAAACATCAATATCTTCAGCAATTGCATAACTTATTTTTGTTGAAGGATTAAAAGGATTCGGGTAATTCTGACTTAAGAAATATTCCGCGGGCTGTGATACTTCAACTGCGATTTCGCCGGAATATTCAAATGAGCCGTCGAAGTCCACTTGTTTCAACCTGTAATAATAAGCACCCGACTGAACATTTTTATCTCTAAAGCTATAGTTCTGAATTTCAGTGGTAGTACCGTGACCTTCAATAAATCCAACCTGCTTGTACTCACCGTTTGTTTTCCTCTGAATTTCAAATCCCTGGTTATTAACTTCAGTTGCGGTAGCCCAGTTTAAGATGACATCATTCTTTTCAGTTATACCTGAGAATGAAGTTAGCTCAACAGGAATAAGAACGTCCAGCTGAACAGTTCTCCTGTGAACAGGAGTTCCGTTTGGTCCGTCAGATTGAATA
>JABDPB010000136.1 GCA_013042995.1 Ignavibacteriaceae bacterium
ATTAGCCCCGCTGTTTCCAAAATTGCGGGTTACAATCCTGAAGATTATTATAAAGATCCTAAATTAGGTTTTAGCATAATTCATCCAGATGAAAAGCCAAAACTTCAAATTCTATTAAATGGAAAACTTCCCAAATCACCCCATATTACTCGTTGGGTTCATAAAAATGGCAGTATTGTTTGGATAGAAGATCAATTCACCCCCATTTATGATTCCCAAGGAAATTTATTAGCGATTGAGGGTGTTGCACGTGACATCACAGAAAGAAAAAAAACGGATGAGGCTATTAGTGAGAGCGAAAGAAAACTTAGCACAATAATAGATAACATCCCGGGAATGACTTACAGATGTTTGATGGATGAATTTTGGACGATGAAATTTATTAGCAAAGGCTGTAAAGAAATAACCGGTTACACTCAACTGGATCTGTTGGATAACAAAAATTTATCTTACGAAGATTTAATTTATCCTGATGACAGAGAAATGGTTAGGCGGGAAGTACTTCGCTCTCTTGATACTAAAAAGCAATTTGAATTAGAATACAGGGTGACAAAAAAAGACGGTTCAATTAGGTGGGTATGGGAACGCGGTGTTCAGATTGAAGAAAATTTGGGCGGGATTCCTCTTTTGGAAGGAATAATTGAAGATATAACCGAAAAAAAATTAGCTCTGGAAGCATTGAAAGAAGCACATGATATTATTAACAAAAGTCCAGCCATCCCCTTTTTGTGGAAAAACGAAGAGGGCTGGCCGGTTGAATATGTATCAGAAAATGTTGTGGATTTATTTGAATACACTGCTGAAGAATTTATGTCTGGAAAGGTTTCTTATTCAAAATCAATTCATCCGGAAGATTTGGAAAGAGTTGGAAATGAAGTTACAAGACATAGCTCAGAAGAGGGCACGGATAGATTTTCACATGAACCTTATCGGATAGTTACAAAATCCGGTAAGATAAAGTGGGTGGAGGATAAAACTTACGTTCGACGAGATGAAAAAAATAATATAACACATTATCAGGGAATTGTTGAGAATATAACTGCCCGTAGACAAATAGAGCTGGCACAACTGGAAAGTGAAGAAAAATTTAGCAAATTATTTAATTCAAGCCCAAGCCCCATGATCATTTCTGAAATTGATTCTGGAAAAGTAGTTGATATAAATAAAAGTTTTGAAAAATTGATCCTGTATTCGAAACAGGAAATAATAGGTAAAAACGTTTTTGACTTAAACTTATGGGCTAATATTGAAGATCGTGGAAAATACATTAAGAAAATTAAGGGGGATAAAAGCGTTTCTAACTATGAAATAAAAATTAGAACTAAGTCAGGGGAAATTAGAGATTCACTAATATCCGGTGAAATTATTGTCATACAGGATAAGTCATATTTACTTACTTCAGGTATTGATATTACCAAGCGTAAGCAGGTTGAGAAAGCTTTGCGTCAAAGTGAGGAGCGATTTATACTATTATTTGAACAATCACCAATTCCCCAAGAACTTTTCGATGCCAATGCATATCAATTAAAGGTAAATAGTGCATGGAAAAAACTATGGAACACTGAACCGCCTCCTCCGGGGACATACAATGCATTGCTGGATCCTCAAATTGAAGCCCTGGGCATAAAGGAAGAACTTGCTAAATCCTTCAAAGGCAAGAAGATTGTATTGGACGAAGTCTGGTTCGATCCTGCTAAATCTGGGTTGCAAGGTAAAAAACGCTGTTTGCGTACTTCGTCACATGCTATCAAAAATATAGATGGTAAAATTCTTAATGTTGTAGTTTATAATGAGGATATCACCGAACGCAAACAGGCAGAAGAAGCACTGCGCAGAAACGAAGAGAAGCTTAGAAATATAATTGAGCACACTACAAATCTTTTTTACTCTCACACATCTGAACATATTTTAACTTATGTAAGTCCCCAATCAAAAACCTTTTTTGGCTATGAACCGGAAGAAGCAATGATTAAATGGACGCAACTCGTTTCCGATAATCCAATTAATCAGAAAGGTTTTAATGCAACAGTTAAGGCAATAGAAACAGGCAACCCTCAACCACCATACGAACTGGAGCTAAAGAAGAAGGACGGTAACCTTAGCTGGGTTGAAGTTCACGAAGCCCCTATTGTTCAAAATGGTAAAACAATTGCAATTGTTGGTGCCTTAACTGATATAACACAACGTAAGCTTGCAGAAAGAAAGTTACAAGAATCACACAACCAGCTAAGAAGTCTTGCAGAGAGATTGCAATTGATAAGAGAAGAAGAAAGAGCAGCGGTCTCGCGCGAAATTCACGACGATCTTGGCCAGGTACTTACGGCTTTAAAGATGGATATTTCATCGATGCAAGGTAAAAAAGATATAAAACAAAATGAATTGAATGAGCGAACTGATAAAATGCTTGAATTAATTAATTCGTCAATTCAAACTGTAAAAAGAATAGCAACAGAATTAAGACCAGGCATACTCGATGATCTTGGTTTGCTTCCTGCAATTGAGTGGCAAGCAGAAGAGTTTCAAAACCGAACTAAAATCAAATGTCAGTTAAAAACAGAGGGCGATCTGGATATTATCGACGATGAAGTATCGATCGCTGTTTTTAGAGTTTTTCAGGAAACACTAACAAATATAACCAGGCACTCAAATGCAACACAGACAGATATAAAGCTTATTTGTTCCGATAAAGAGTTAATACTGAAAATACAGGATAACGGAAGAGGAATTAGTAAAGAACAAATATACGGTCCAATGTCACTCGGTATTTTAGGGATGAGAGAAAGAGTACATATTTTACGTGGCGAATTCGATATAAGCAGCAAGATGGGGAAGGGTACAACTGTCCAGATCAAAATACCTCTGCGTAAAAATATTGTTGCGTAATTTTTCTATCAGTTGTTTAAAAAGTTTGAGACAGGTTGTAGCTTGAAAACTTGATAGGTAAAACAGAAATGTTTATTGTTGGCTCTGTTAGTAAATTATTTTCCTCTAAAAATAATTTGAAAAAATATTTGTGAAAGCAATTGTAGTTGATGATCATGCTGTTGTAAGAAGAGGCTTAAGCCAGATACTGAAGAACATGCAGGAGGTAACTTCTGTAGTTGAGGCTGCGAATGGAAATGAGCTTATTGATAGGTTGAATGAAGCAGAGTACGATATAGTTGTTTTGGATATATCTATGCCTGGTAAAAGCGGATTGGATGTTTTAAAAGAAATTAAAACAATAAAACAAAACATTCGTGTATTAATATTAAGCATACACCCAGAAGAACAATATGCTATTAGAGCATTAAAAGCAGGTGCAGCCGGATATATTACAAAAGACAGTGCACCAGAAGAACTGGTTGTAGCTGTTCAAAGAATTATGGAGGGGGGAAAATATATTTCTCAATCACTTGCAGAAAAATTAGCCGGAAGTTACGATCTGTCTTCACCAAAACTTCCACACGAAAATCTTTCTGATCGTGAGTTTGAAGTATTTAAAATGATTGGAAGTGGACAAACAGTTTCTAACATTGCAGAATCTCTATTTCTTAGCGTTAAAACAGTAAGCACATATCAATCAAGGATCTACGAAAAAACCGGGCTAAATAGCCGTTCCGAAATAACTCTTTATGCCATTAAAAATAGTCTAATTGAATAATAAACACTTCAATTTAATCTTCCCCCACCTAGCTTTTAGTGTTAGAATTGTAAGAGTTTGTATTACATGCTTATCAGAAACCAGCCTATACCGTTCAATTTGATTAGTTTTTAATTTTATTTCAGAGTAGTGAGTAATCATTTTTTCTATAGCAGTCAGAAATTCTATACTCATAATACTGTCTTCTGGAACACATTACTGGTTATTAGTTTTTATTACAAATTTATATGACAACCAATATTAAAAATAGTTTCAGTGAAAACATTCCCGAAAACAGTGTTTTAAACTCACTTTCAATTGCAATTGGAACAGAGGTTGCTGGCATAATAGAGTTTGTAAATAGTTCGCTTTGCTTATTAACCGGCTACAAATCAAGCGAGTTAATTGGACAAAATCTAAAATTGCTTTTTGCAGACAGCAGAGAGTTTGATCGCGTTGAAATTTTGAGGGAGGTTTTCGATAGTGGTTCAACATGTATTTTAACTAAAACTCGGAAAAAAAATGGTGAGAGTAAAGAAGTTGTGTGCTATTTTTCAATTCTCAGCACAGAAGACAACGTTCCGGGAATTGCATTTTCAATTGTAGATTTTAGTGAAAACAATAGGGATCTCCACTCAATTTACCAGCAGATTGAATTGTTCGGCAATCTTTTCAATTCTATTACCCATCCATTTATAGTATTACGAACAAAAGATTATAAAGTTATAAAAGCGAATGATGCATCAATATCCGGTAATGCTAAAGATATTTCGAAATGCTATTCGCGAGCATATGGATTTGAAAAACCCTGCCAAAGCCCCGATCATCCCTGCCCAATAAAAGAAGTTGTTAAAACAAAGCTGCCGGTTAGAGTGAAACACAAACACGTGATTAATAACGACCATACAGCATTTTTTGATATTCTCGCTTATCCTATTGTTGATGAAAATGGCGAGGTTAAAAATGTAATTGAACAATTTATTGAGAAGGGAAACAGCGAAACAAGAGAGACTTTAAACGAAGGGGAATCAGGAATTTTTAAAGAACTCTATGAAAATGCAACAATCGGAATTTTCCGCTCTACTCCCGAAGGAAAAATTATTATTGCCAACCCTGCGGCGTTAGCAATTTTAGGATATTCTTCATTAGATGAACTATTAAAAATTAATCTTGAGGAAGGCTATCTGAACCCAGATGACAGAATTCGATTTCAAAAGATACTGCAAACAGAAGGAACTGCTTACGGATTTGAAACAAAGTGGAAACGAGCAGATGATACCGTTGTTGATTTAAGTATAAGTGCACGGTCCATTAAAGATGAGAATGAAAACATTATTACTTATGAGGGTGTAATTGAGGATATTACTGAAAAGAAGCGGATTGAATATGAAATGCTTCGCGCCAAAGAAGAGGCCGAACAGATGAACAGGCTGAAGTCAAACTTTCTTGCAAACATAAGTCACGAGATTAGAACTCCATTAAGCGGAATTCTGGGATTTGCTGAAATTCTGGGTGAAGAAATTGAAAGTTCATTTCAAAAAGAAGTTGTTGGAAATATTTATCAAAGCGGATTAAGACTATTGCGAACGTTAGATTCGGTAATGAATTTTTCCAAGCTCGAATCCGAAAAAATCGAATTAACTCAAACCAATTTGGATGTTGCTGGCACAGTTACAAATGTTGTAGGGTGGTTTAAAACGGAAGCGGCAAATAAAAATTTAGGAATCGAAATAAAGTTGATTCAAAAACAATTTACAGCCGAGTTGGACGAAAATCTCTTTAAACAAATTCTTTCTAACCTTATTGCGAATTCAATTAAGTATACGTCACAGGGAAAAATCATTCTAACCGTTGATAAAGAGAAAGAACAAAACACAGATTGGGCAGTAGTAACAATACAGGATACTGGAATTGGAATTCACCCAGAAAATCAAAAGTATATTTTTGATGCATTCAGACAAGTAAGTGAAGGCTTATCCAGAAAATACGAAGGAATGGGATTAGGCTTAACAATAACTAAAAAGTATGTAGAGCTGATGGATGGTAAAATATCGGTAGAAAGCAATCCAGGCAGCGGCTCCTGTTTTACGTTAAAGTTTCCTTGCTTTAGAGTATTAAATGGAGATAAAGGGTCGGAGCAAATGATTCCAAACAATGAAGTTGATGAAATCAATATTCCAAGAGTTCTGCTTGTTGAAAACGAAAAAGCAAGTGTGGAAATAACAAAATATTTTCTAAAAGATTTATGCAGTATTGATGCAGTTGATAATGGAAAAGAGGCCTTAACAATGTTAATGGAGAAAGAATATGGTGCAGTAATAATGGATATAGACCTTGCCGGCACAATAGATGGAATTGAAACTACTAAAGAAATAAGAAAAATTTCAAAGCTCAACAGCATTCCAATCATTGCACTCACCGCATATGCAATGAAAGGTGATAAAGAAAAAATACTTGCAGCCGGCTGCAATCACTATATGTCCAAACCGTTTAGAAGGGATGAAATTTATAACCTTTTAAGTTCTGTGCTTACCCACAAATCAGGTTAAATTTAAGCATTTTGCCTACTGAGTAATTACATTTATTTTTCCTCCGGTTCGTAACATATTTACAGGTAAATCTTTATTGCAAATAATTTTTGGAATCGCTTTCAACCCGAATTAAAAACTTTTGTGGGGCATCAATTTTGAAAATATATTTTGTGTTTAGTTGTAAAGAAGGAGAAGAATAAAATGAAAAAATTTTCAATATATTTTTTTATCACAGTGTTTGTTGCTTTTAGTGGATGTAAAGTAGAAGATATTGTTTCTGAGCTTGGTAGTTCAGAAATCACTGCAAAATCAAAAATTGGAGAAGTTGTTAATAAAGCAAAAAATGATTTTGCAACAGATTCTAGATTAACTGCAATTTATGGTTTGAATGTTAACAATGAAGGCAAAATTGATTTACTAAATACAACAGCAAATGCTTTTGTTTATATTGTTCAATCAGATTCCGTAGCTGCAGCAAACCCATCGGATGCAAATCAATTCTATGTACCTGTTTATAAATCAACACCCATACGTTCACCAATTACCTTTGGTACAATGTTATCATTCATAAAAGATCAGGGGGCAAATGAAATTATGGTCAGAATAGTTGGCAAACTAGCATCTATTGCAATTAATGCTAGCGCATCTTACGATGACAGCCCGCAGGTTTTAACAAAAATGTTTGCAAGACCTGATGTCTCAACCTTCAGAACAACCAATCCTGATACTAAAATTGATATGTTTCTGCTGCCGAGCAAATCAATAGACAGCACAAGTGTTAGCAACTCAGCAGATTGGATAGTTAACTTTTACAGTGACACCACATCACTTGTTCTTTGGCTTAAATCAGGCAGCGGTTCGATTAAAAATTTAAATGAGCTATAATTTTTTTTGTTTATTATAGTTTTTCTTTTATTACTTCAATGCTGCCTATTTCCGGTAGCTTAATTTTATAAGCTTTAGCGCTGCTGTTTTTCAAATAATTTTCTCTAAGCCATGGATTAAACATTTTAAGTGTGTAATAATTTATTCCATAAGTAGCAGCAAAATCGGCAAAATCATCCACAGAATTTTTTAGGGTAACCTCGTAGTAATCCAGGGGTTTGTATAAATTTTCATCTTTAATATCAAAACCGAATTTAGAAGGATTTTGCATTATGTATTTGAATGCAACAAGTCTGCCCACAAAACGGGATGTTTCATAATTGAGCACAAGGTTAAAATAGTTTTTAGCTTTTTGTCGTTCACGTTGATTTGTCAGACCTTCCTGTCCCATATTATATGATGCGGCTGCAGCAATCCAGCTTCCAAACATGTTATAAGAGTCCTGTAAATACTTGCAGGCTGCCTCAGTTGATTTTTCTAGATGATATCTTTCATCTACCTGTCCGTTAATTTCCAATCCGTATTTTTTGCCAGCAGCTTTCATAAACTGCCAGAAACCAGTTGCACCCACAGGGGAGATAACATTATCGAGCAGGCTTTCTGCAACACATAAATATTTAAAATCTTCGGGAATATCGTTCTCCTCGAGTATTGGCTCAATTACCGGGAACCATCTGCCGGCTCTTTTAATTGCAAGTATGGTTGATGAATGCCAGTAAGTGTTTGTTATAAACTCTCGTTCCATCCTTTCGAACACATCAAAGTTTTCTGTGGGAATTCTTTCGCCCGCAAATTCCAAATAATCCGGCATTACAGGGTTTACAATTCTGTAGCCTTGCGGAAAATCTTCTGCAGAAGGATTACTAGGCGTAAAGAATAAACTGGATAAGATATAAACAACTCCAATTGTGACTGCAATTCCGGAAAGGAAATAATAAAATTTTGATTTAATTATTTTCATATCACTTTAACTTTTTGTTTTGTAATTTTACTCTTGAATTGATATGCGAGTATAAAAAATTTTTTGTCTAAAAAGAAAACAATTAATTGTAAGAATTTAAAATGGAAGTAAAATCGAATAAGCAGTATCACCCACAAATGCACTCCGCAGAGCATATACTTAACCAGACAATGGTTAGAATGTTTAACTGCGGAAGATCGTTCAGCAACCATATTGAAAAGAAAAAATCTAAATGTGATTATTATTTTGATAGAAATTTGACGCCCAAAGAAATAGTTGAAATTGAAAACATGGTAAATGAAATCATTGGAAAAGATTTATCAGTGGTTGAAGAATATCTTTCGAAAGAAGAAGCAGAAAAGAAATTTAACCTATCAAAACTGCCTTCTGATACAGGAAGCAAAATAAGAATAATAAAAATCGGTGATTATGATGCTTGTCCTTGCAGCGGTTTGCATGTTTCACGCACAAAAGAGATCGGGCAATTCAAAATAATATCAACAGATTATAATGATGGTGTGTTGAGGATAAGGTTTAAATTATTTTGAAGTAAATATAGTAAACCCAGATTAACTTTACATTTGCTTTTTTATATAATCTATAAGTTGTTGCCCGGTAGGATTTGACGGGAATTTTTGATTGAGTTCATTCGCATACTTTAGTGCTTTGTTTTTGTTCCCTCTCTTTGCGTAAAAATCAACTAAGGCATACAAGATATCAAAATTGTTTGGAAATATATTATAGCCCGCGAGTAAAGTTTTTTCCGCCTTTAAATCTTGATTTAATTGTTGATATATAAGCCCAAGGTTATAATAAATTCTTATGTTATTTGCTGTATTTTTAGCAGCATTTTCAAGCTGTTCTGCAGATTCTTCAAACCTTTTTTGCTCAGCGTAGAGCAAACCAAGAAAATAATTTCCTTCGTTATATTCGGGATGATTTTCTATTAAATCTTTAAATAAATTTTCTGCTTCTTTCAACTTTCCATTGTTGTAATATAGCATTGCAAGATTTGATTTTGCTGGATAAAATAGGCTATCGAACTCTATTGCCTTTTTATAATTTAATTCCGAATTAACATAATCATCTTTACTGGAATAAAAATTACCAAGATTGTATCTGCCCGCGGGAAAATCCGCGCTGTATTTTAATGTTTCCAAATATTCCTTGAGAACTGAGCTTAAAGTTTTAAACTGTTCTTCTGTAAATTCTTCTCTACGAAGAACCGAAAGTTTATTTGCAGCTTGTATCCGTACAACTTTAACTGGATCATTCAGAATAGGAAAAAGTGAACTTACAAAATCCTGCGCATCATTTGCACTAAACGCATTTATTGCCTCAACTCTTACTACTGGTTCAATATCATTTAGCGCCTTCTTAATTTTATTATACGATCGTTCACTTGAGTAATTACTTAAATATTGAATGGCTGTTGCTCTTATAATTTCAGGGTAAAGATCGTTCTCAATTATTTTAATCAAACTTGTATCTGCACCTGCTTTCAACTCATTTGCATCAGCAAAAACAGTTGCGTAATGCTGTTTCCTTTTTTCACCGTAATATTTTGTGATGTAGCTCAACGCCCAATCGGCAGATCTATCTGCATGGCAATCATTGCAGGCATTAGGAACTCCAAGCTCAATTGTTAAATCGGGTCTCGGGATCCTGAAACTATGATCTCTTCGGAAATCAACACCCATATAATATCTTCCGGGCATGTGGCAGGTTTTGCAAAGAGCACCTTCGCCCACATTAATTTTCACTCCGAACTTATCAATCACAGGCTGTCCATTTTCATTTTTGTATTTATGGAAATGGTGCTCATAAGTATCATACTCTTCTGCACGATGGCATTGTGTGCATAGCAGATTATCTTCAAATTTAAATTGCAAGCTGTGTGAATCGTGGCAATCACTGCAGATAACATCTTTCATATACATCTCACTTTGACTGAACGAGCCGAACACATAAACCTCTTCCAGAATCTGCCCATCAACAAAGTAATTAGGCGGGGATGGTAATTGCAGCATGTGATTCTGATAAAACTCTGCCGTGGTATGATCATTCACATCCAGGGATGTCCTGCGCGCATGACAGGGTGCGCAGGCTTCAACAAATTGTTTTGAAGTTATGCTGCTGGTCTTTAGAACCAATCCTAAATTATCATCATAAGGGCGCGCCATTGGGGGTAGCTTTGCCCACTTCAGATGTTCTGAACCCGGCCCGTGGCAGGATTCGCAATTTACGTCAATATCAACCCACGTTGTATTAAACGAATCATTTTTAAGATTATAATTTTTGTTAAGATTTGTTGAATGACATTCCGCACACATGCCGTTCCAGTTTTGTCCTTGGTTTGTCCAGTAAAGCCAGTTTGTTGAAGTGATGTTTTCATCTGCATAGACTTTATCGAACAAATGATACCATTCTTTCTTTTCTGTATCCCATGCAATCGGCAGACATTGGTATTTTCCATTTTCAAATGGAACTAAATATTGCTGAAGCGGACGTACACCAAACGTGTGAGTTAATTGAAACTCATTCATTTCACCTTTTGGACCTTCAGTGTAAACAAAATATTTCCCATCACGTTTATAAAACTTATGTTGCTTGCCGCGAAACTCTACTTGCACATTATTAAAATCTCCCAATACAGTAGAATCATTTGCAATATCCATCGCATTATCGTGATCAGAACCTTTCCATAAATTATATTCTCTTTGATGGCAGCTGATACATTCTTCTCCTCCTACAAACTCAGCCTTTTCATATTTAGTTTGGCTTGGAGGTTTATGAACGAAAAAGGAAAGGGGAATTATTAAAGCAATAACTACAGTAGCTGCCAAACCTGTTTTTTTCCAGATGCTAATCATAAAACACTAAACATATACAATTTGATTTTTACTGAATCTTTCGCGCTCTACTTTAGTTCCCACATCAACTTTTATTATTCCTTTGTCAATTGTGATGGGATAGTAATCAAGTGCTTTTGGCGCAGGTGGATTTTGAACATCACCATTCATTGTAAAAGCTGAAGAGTGGCATGGACAGATAAATCGTTTTTTATCTTCTTCCCACTCAATGGAACATCCAAGATGAGTACAGCGAAGTGAAAGTGCTATGAAGCCGCCGTCTTCCAATCTTGTTAAATAAAATCTACCCCCGCGGAAAACAGTAACTGTGTTTGGTTCAAACGAATTAACCGGTCCGGCTTCAATCAACTGCTTTGGTGTATATGATTTTCTTTCTCCCTTACCCGAAAAAAGAAATCCAAAAATCACTGCAGTAAACTCTACGCCTGCAAGTATTGCCAGTCCTTTCCACAGCTTGTTCAAAAACGTTCTTCTGCTTTCCGGAGAAGACCCCTTAGTTTCTTCAATAGTATCTTTTTCTTTTAATCCTTTTGATTTTTTCTTTTTCATGATTTTACAAATTCCAGGGAAAGGTTAATTCCATATCTACACCACGAAAGAAAATCCCGATCAAGGTTAATATAATTAACGAGCTTATTAGAATTACAAACATTGCCTGTACAGCTTCAGTACGGGACAATTTGTACTTTCTCACAATAAATATATAGTAGATATAAATTATCGAAATAAAAATCGCCAGGGGTATTAATCCATTGCTGATAGACGCTGGAAGTGCTGAAAGCAATAATTCGAAATTGACCACATATTCACTTAAAAGAACCAAAGACAATATTAGAATTACCGCAAAAACCGCAGATAGTTTTGAGGAGCTTTTCCCTTTTTCAGAATGAAACCATTTACCGGTCGCTGGTTCTCTATATTTTAAAAACGGAACAATTGAAATTAATACTATTGCACAAAGTGGAATGAAAAATCCTGCAAAGAACGGATGAAAGTGCATCAGTAACTCCTGTATGCCGGCAAAATACCACGGTGCTTTTGTTGGATTTAAGCTATAATTCGGATTTGCTACTTCCAGCAAGGGTGCATTTGCAAATACTGCAAAGACAAGAATCAAAGCAATTAAAACAAGTGCAACAACACCCTCCTTATAAACCAAATTAGGATAGGAGGGTACTATATTTATCTCTTCAGCATCATTGGGAACAATTACACCGCCGGCTTTTCTCACGAGCCAGAAATGATAAGCCATCAAGAGTAAAATTAAAATAGGCAGCACCGCACTGTGAAGATTGTAAAAAATTAAAAGTGTATCTGCGTTTACTTCAGTTCCGGCAATTACAAACTCACGTAGACTGTTTCCAACCAGTGGAATGTATTGAAGTATACTTGTGCTTACAGTAATTGCCCAATATGCAAGCTGATCCCATGGTAACAGGTAGCCGGTAAAATTTGAAAAAATTACTAAGGCGAATAAAAGCAGACCAATAATCCAGTTTACTTGCCGCGGAGATTGGTAAGCACCTGTAAAAAATGTTCTAAGTAAATGTAGAAAAGTGATGATTACTAAAAATACACCGCTCCAGTGATGAATATTTCTGATTAATTTTCCGAAGAGAACGTTGTTTTGCAAGAGAACAATTGAATCATAAGCTAAACCAGGGAAAGGCTCATAATAGAAACGAAGCATAATTCCAGTTAAAAATTGAATTACTATGAGAAGGGCGGCCATTCCGCCAAGACCGAAAGTCCGGTTAAATGCAATGGCATCCTCTCTTACATTTGCAGGATGCAGATGCAGAAAGATATTTGTCAATACGCGTGGTTTTTTACTTATGGTTTGATTCAATACTATAATTGTGGATTACAGGTTAAAAAATCTACTTACAAATTTATTAAAAGATTGATTAACTGATTTCTCTCTTGGATTAAAATTAGAATAATGGCGTTCCTTTCACAAAAAAGAAAATTGCATCTGCAATTAAAAATCCTCCAATTCCAATTAATATAAAAGGCATAAGCACATCTGCAATCCGCTCCATTACTGAATTTATCTTACTGAATATTGCATCGCTCTTCTCGCGGTAAAAAATTCTTATTAGTAAAAGGGAAGCAAACGGTAGAACGTAAAGCAGGTTATAAATAAGTAAAACGGTTAAAGATGGAACCCAATCAAGATCAGCCTTAAGAATTTGGTCTATTACTGCGAAGTACGGAAGCGCAAATGGTAGACCTATTATATTAATTAACGCACCCATCCAGAACGCCTTTAACGGACTAAGTGCAGCGGCATCATCGTACTGCGGCTTTTTTTGTTTTGGTTTCTTTTTGAAAATCATACTTAATCCAAGCCACAGAAGCAGAAGCCCTATTGCGATCTCAATATAAAAATCAATTGGTCTGGGATTAGCAAGAAGTTCTATCACGGCATCCAGACCCAAAGCAATTGCAATGCCCGCAGCAAAGTAAAGAAGAAACCATCCGAGAAGAATAAAAACAGAATTCACAAATGGTTTTCTGCTGCCTAAAGAGAAAATAACGGCAGCTAACAAAACAGGGTTGATTATATCTGTAATTAAAATAGGCAGTACAATCGGAAGTAAATCAAACATAGGGCAGCATTATTGTTTTAGTTTGAGCTCTTTTGACTTAGATATTTACTTACAAGTGCAGCAATTATAATTGCCACGTACATCTGACCTGTAATGCTCGTAAATATCGCGAGCGACCTTGCAGCTGGAGTAAGCGGGACAACATCTCCGTAACCAAGAGTTGACAGCGTTACAAAACCGAAATAAATATAATTGCTAACATAACTGATAGATGGATTCATCGAATCCGCTAAATGCTTGAAGCTGAATGAATTTGGATCGATAACGCAAATAAGCGCAATTAAAATAGAAAAAGACAAACCAAGCATTAAATATCCATTTATTGATTCCATTATAACCTTTGGTGTAACAGTTTTTGCGCGGACGATCTGCATGATGAATAGAATAACGATCAAATCGAAAAAAGCAATGTTAGCAATAAGAGAAAGAGTACTTAATAAGGATAGATTTAATAATTCTGATAACCATTCTATAATGATTACTGCTATAGCAATATTTAAAACCTTTGAACGTTCCTTGCTAAGTGCAAGTGCCGAAAGCAAAAAAATAAGAGTAAAGCAGATACTATAAAAAATTCGATGTAATTCGATTGGGAAAAATGGAATTATGAAAATTGTGAAAACAACAAGTAATAATAGGAGAGAATTACTTGCCGTTAAAAATTTGCTGGATATGTTTGATAATATATTCAATTGAAAAATTCCTTTACTATTTACTTCTAACAAACTCTATATAGAAATCTAAACCCTGCACTGCCTGGTAATAATCGCCCGCAAGTATGTCTCTATCGGGCAAATAATTTAAGGTATATTTTGAGCCCGGATAATTAACATCTCTAAGCACAATCATAATTTTTAAATTGCCATAGCTTTCTTCCCAGCCCGCACTCTCAACATTAATAGGTTTTGGATTAAAATACTGCGCTTCCAAAATCCCTTCATCATTTACACTTTTGATCTTAATTAAATAGCTTGCGTCTGTCCTAACCCAATCTCCAACAAGTAAATTTTTATCTACAGCTTCTCTGTTTGATGAAGAAGTATCGTTCCCATTTTTTGAAAGGAAAAAGACCAGGATGATAATTGATATAACCGATATCGTAGATATTAAAATTATTTTATTTCTATTCATTATTCTCTCTAACTTTTTATTAACCTCTCTCTTTAATTCCCTCTCCTTAGTCCTCCCCTTTAATAAAGGGGAGAGTTGGGTGGGGTTTAGTAACGGTTAAAATGGTTGTGCATATAATTAGCACGCACTTAAATGAATTTAAAGATAACATTTTGTTAATTATTTTGGTTGATAATTCATTCAAGTTAATTCTATTTTTCTGACTTGGGTCGCTGAAGACCGGCAGGTACAGGTAATATAAAATCCAGACGAAAAAGACCTTCCGGTGCCCCATCTGGTTTGATTACATGATGGTAGTAATGAACTGCAAAGGCAACAGGAAGGGAGCCTATTTCAAAACGTCTGCCTATTCCCGCACCTAAAGGTAGAAGCCACTTTTGGCCGGATTCTGCTTTCCAGTTTGCAGTTATTATCGGATTGCTTGTGAAATACCAGCCGCCACCAAGTCTTCTGCGGATGAGCCCGCGTATGAGCAATTGATTAACTTCTTTACGATTTGAATCCCCGGTGAATGACCATAAATTAACAATCAATGCTCCCAAATTCCATTCTCCCGGTCTGTAAGCAATTCGCAATGCGGGACCAGTTAACCACTTTCCACTACCGAGTCGTTCATCAGTCGCGATTGGGATGACAAGTGCTGGACCAAAACCCCAAACAAAACGTTTCGATGGCGGGGGTGGTGTTAAAATAACCGCATTGGTAAGATCACTTAATCCGAATACCCGATCACCAGCTCCCGGTTCCGGATTACCCGGGCGACCGGGCACTCCTCCAGGAGCATCTGCTATAATAATTTGTGTTAAATTAATCAGCTTCCATTTTTCTCCAATCGGGAAAGCAACTAATGGAAGGTACCTGTTTATAATTGCATAACCATTTGAAGCTCCATAATCAAAATCAATCTCAATGGGAAGAGAAAAATCAATTTTGGGAGATTTACTTTCTTTGTCCTGTGCAAGTATAGTCCCACTTATAAATAAAAATCCAGATACAAGAGCAGCTTGCAGAAAAAATATTATTGTTGCAGCATAGAATCTGTTCATAAAATTCACTAATACTTTTATTAAAAAGCCAACTCAAACAAAAAGCGCAGGTCGTTTACTGTTCCCTTGGATGGCCGTACAACATTATTAAAAAACTGCGCTGATACGTTCAAACCGATTGAGCCCAAATGAAAGCTTCGCTGCACACCGCCGCCCAATGGTATATATACATTTTCACCTGATGGTTTATTCCAGTAAACAGAAATACCGTATGGCACATAAACAAAACTCCAATCCTCAACAAACTCATAATAAAGGAAGGGTTTGACTAATAGCATGTTCACATCTTTGCGATCCTTAGCTCCTGCAAATGTCCATAACTGGATGGCAATAGCACCGGCAAATAAATTGCCACTCTCATATTCATAATCGAAGCTAGGACCGATTGCCCACTTTCCGCTGCCAAGTGTTTTATCAGATGCCGTTGGAATCTGCAACCCAATACCAGGTGCAATATGATGTCCCTTGTGGTGCTCACCTCTTTTTGAAACCCAAAAACCGGTTATTAAATCGCCAATACCAGTAGCAGCTTCTACTCCAGGGCTCGGATTGCCGGGAGGCTGGCCAGGGATATTTCGTGGGAAATCGTTAATCTCAAAATATGCGATGTTTTTTATTTCAAAACTTCCAATCCCTAAAACACTTACTAATTCATGTCCCCAGGTTGTAGCGTCGTCTGTTTCATCTTTTAGGAAACTTCTGAATATCCAGTTACCCCACGATGCTAATCGAAACTCAATAAAACTCTGTTCTTCTTCCTCGCTGTGCTCTTCTTGCGCGAAGATCTCTAAATGAGTAACGAATAGTATAAATGCTAATAGTATAGCCGTTGAAAGTTTTATCATAATTATTCTCTGTATTACTGTTAAATATTTTACTTCATTTTACAGAAGTATTTTTCCCTTTACTGTTTACAATATCAATCGTACTACTTTTTTTAATTATCTGCTTTTAAAAGCTCAATTTAAAAACCTGCACCTACGCCAAAACTCACAAATGGATCCCAATTCTTATAAGGAGAATTTGAATCCTGAAGTACATCAAATAATACTTCTACAAATACCCAAACATTTGGGCTAACCATCTGTGAGTATCCTCCACCGAGTAAGATAAACGGTACCCAGACTCTTTCTGTATTATAGGAATTATTTGCAACATTGAAGGAAGAAATTCTTTCGTAACTGAAATACATAAATTCACCGTGTAAATAAATCTGAGGAACTATACGGTATCTTGTAAAAATACTTCCTCCGTAATTGCTGGTATTAAAAGTTGGATCATACCGGCTATCACTTATGTAGGCATATCCAAGTTTCCCACCGACTGAAAATTTTGGCGTAACTTTATATCCAACTAATGGATAGACTCCAAGGTAGAAATAGTTATTCCAGAATCTGAAGCCCACATTTCCACCATAGTATACTTTGCTTTGGGCTGCTGGTGGCTTGAAAGGATTGTAAATGGGGCTGCTTTCTTTTTCAGAATTTTCAATCCCACCTTCGGCCAATAAAAATCCAAAGGGGATTAAGACAAGAAGCATTAATTTTTTCATTTTTTTCTCCTATAGTTTATTTAAGAAAATTGTTTATTAGCAATTTCATATTCGATTATTTCTCATAATTTATTTTCTGGAAGAACCACCCTGGTACCATAAATAAAAAGTGACCTCAGCTTATCCCAAAAATCACCGCCAAGTACAAATAAGCTCGTTGCTAAAATAATATCTCCAATTATATTGATAATCATCCGATTTTCTTCGTATGACGGGATCATATTTGAAAAATAGGGGATAAGCCAACCTGCTAGAATAGGAAATACAAATAGAACCAAACCAATTTTATATCTTGTATTGCTAACTGTATCCGGTGGACCGTGTTTATTTAAGAAACCGAAAACTTTACTTTTTATATAATTGAATCCTTCCTTACCAGCTACAGCAGTAGCTATTAGCATAAATAATTCTGGTATACCCAATGCAAGCAAACCGGAAAGCGATGTTTTCCATCCTATTGATAGATCAGATGAAGTAACAACAGGTATTAAAAGCGGAGATAGAAATCCAGCCGCGAAAATTATTCCCGCTGTAACTATTTTCCCTTTTGGAGGAAGACTATCAGCTTGATTACTTTCTTGGTTCATATACATCTTTAGTAGTTATTTTTCCTCATCCAATTTCTTTTTATCATCAGCTATAATTGAATTTATTTTTTCTTTTTGTTCTTCAAGCATTTTAATTCTATTCTTTATTTCTTCTTTATCTTCTGCATCTTTGGATGCTGATTTTAAGCCCTTAATTTCTTCATCTATTTTTTGTAACGATTCAACTTTATCGTCTATTTTATCCGCTTTTATTGCTTTATCGAAAATTATGTCTTCCGGCAGTTTTTCATCTCCTACAGGTTTGGTCTCTTTTGTAATTTTTGGAATAAACTTAATTTCATTTACCTGTCTTTGATTCATAAAATTTGGAGACACTATTTCAATACCCGCTTTGTGTAAATGATCCATAACATTAGCGTTTAACTTTGAAGTCACGGTAAAGTATTTATCAATGTCCGTTAGTAAGCCATTGATTTTGTAAGTGACTGAGAAATCGCCCAGGTTAGTTATATACACAAATGGTTCAGTTAACCCAGACTTGTTTGCAGCTTCCAATAAAGCGGTTTCAATTTTTGAACGGTTTAAATCGTAACCCAATGAAACAGTTGTGGAAATTATAGTGCCGGATTCCCTTATTATCTTTAACGGGTTATTTGCAATATAAAGATTTGGCAACGTGGTTAAATTTCTATCTTCGGTTTGTATCTCAGTTCTGAACAATCCTTTTTTTGTAACCCTGCCAAAATTGTTTTCAACCCTGATAAAATCACCGAGCTTGAAATTTTTTATATTAGCATTCATTAAGCCGGCCAATGCATTACCGATTAATGTTGTTGAGCTAAAAGCAAAAGCTGCACTTAATACAATTCCAATCAGGCCAATGATCTGTACTTTTAACGTTTGTTCAATAGGTAATGTAATTGTTATTGCCAGGGAACCAAGAAGGATAATGATGACGTAAACAACCTGACGAGTTACAGTGCTTTTTTCCTTCTCTTGTTCTATTCGCTTAAAGATCCACTTAGCTACAATTAAGAATATAATAATTACAAATACAGCAATGACAGAACCACTAAACGAAAATAGAAAATCTATAATTTCACCCATAATTAATTCCTTGCCTCTCCTTTATTCCTACTTTGGAAAATTATGGGCGTGCATAATTTTACACGCCCATTAATACACAAAAACAGATATTAATTAATCTGTAAGTGTTACCACAACTTTATCTAATTCACCTGTGTACGGATAGTGATTGGTAATCCTGTATTTGTTACTCACAGGTGTTCCATTATCAATTCCTACATCAAAAGTTTCTGAAAGTGAGAACGTTGAAATATGCATATCAGGCATATCAACTTCATCGACTTTTTCACCATTTACATATAATTCACCTTTTCCTCCAGGTAAACCGGGCGTTACACCGCCTGTTTCAATAAAATTGAATTTTATATCAACATTACCACCGGGTAATCGGGGTGAATTCATTGTGTAATACAGACCGTGATAATAATTGTAATCGTAATACACTCTATTATTTTTAATGAATAAAGTGTAGCCACCCGTGAAACCTCCGCAAGCAACAATAACACCTTCTTCTCTTCCTGTTAAATTAAGAGTAGTTTCAATTGTGTGTGATTTACCTTTAACAGGCGCAGAAGCCTTTTCGGCTATACGCTGTGCACCGGGATAGTAATAAGTAAACTCTTTTCTATCACCAAATAATCTACCCTGTTGTTTTGCAATTCTCTGAATCATATCATCATACAATGGAAAGACATTATTCTGCCAGGCGAGTTCTTCCCACCGTGCTTTAAGCTCCTCAAGCTTTTCAGGATAATCATCAGCAACATTGTGTGATTCTGAAAAATCTTCATCAATGTGATAGAGCTCCCAAACATCATCTTTAAAATCAGATGTTGAAGCCAGGATCCATGGCATTCTGTTTCCATGTATTGTAACGGCTTTCCACCCATTACTATAAATTGCTCTATTGCCGAATAACTCATAATACTGTTCAGGATGGTTTGTTGGTGCGGTATTGTCATCAAATGAATATTTCATGCTAACACCATCTAAAGGCATTTGCTTATGTCCATCAATCTCTTCATAGAAAGGTGTGCCTGTAACATCGAGTATTGTTGCACCAATATCTGTAATGTGGTGGTATTGGTTTCTTACTTCACCCTTTGATTTTATTCCATCGGGCCAGGAAATTACTAATGCATCTGCAATGCCGCCATTGTGAACAATTTGTTTAAAGTATTTAAATGGTGTATTCCCAGCCATAGCCCATCCTGCATGGAAGTGAGGATAAGTGTTTGGCCCGCCCCAATCATTATAGTGAGACATATTAGCATCGAATGGAGTTTGCAATCCGTTTAGAACATAAGTTTCATTGAATGTTCCAGCAAGTCCACCTTCGCCGCTTGAACCATTATCCGCGGTTACAAAAATGATAGTGTTATCATATTGTCCTGTTCGCTTTAGTGTTTCTATCATTCGTCCAATTTGTTCATCAACGTGCGTAAGCATCGCTGCAAATACTTCCATCTGTCTCGCGTAAAGTTTCTGCTCTTCCGCATTTAAACTTTCCCAGGCAGGAATTTCAGGAATACGTGGCGATAGTTCCGTTCCTTCTGGAATAACGCCCATCTCAAGCTGCTTTGAGTGGATTGTCTCCCGTGCATTATCCCAGCCCATATCAAATTTACCTTTGTAATAATCGATATACTCTTGTGGAGCTTGGTGTGGCGAGTGCATTGCAACCGGTGCCCAGAACATCATAAAAGGTTTATCAGGTGAAACAGAAATGTGTGAAGTAATATTCCTGGTAAACTCATCTGCCATTGCTTCACTTAAATGATAATCTACCTTTCCAGTCCAGTCTTCAATCGGAGTATGATCTCTCCAGAGAAGTGAACGGTAATTATCAGCATCTGCAGCCATAAAGCCGTAGTAGTGATCAAAACCTTCACCGCTTGGCCAGCGATCGAAAGGTCCGCTTTCTGAAACTTCATAAAGTGGTGTATGATCCCACTTGCCAATTGCGTAATTAATGAATCCAGCTTTCTGCAAATGTTTAGCTATAGATTTTCCGCTTTCGGGTGCAAAAGCATTGTAGCCGGGGAAACCCATTGCAGTGAGTGAATGAGAACCTAAACCAATCCTGTGATGGTTTCTCCCTGCCATAATTGTTGCCCTTGATGGCGAGCAGAGTGCAGTTGTGTGGAAGTTATTATAACGCACACCATCATCTGCAAGTTTATCTATGTTTGGCGTTTCACATAAACCACCAAAGCTGCTCAAGTGTCCGAATCCGGTATCATCTAAAAGTAGGATAACAACGTTAGGTGTGCCTTCGGGTGGCTTAGGTGGATCGGGCCACCACTCTTCGGATTCCTGATAGGATTTTCCGATTTTACCTTCAAATTCCTGTCCGTATTTTTTGAAGGCTTCTGATTCCTCTTCACCACCACTTTGCTGGCAGCCCGTAAATAGAAAAGCTGCAACTAAAAGCATGATTAAAAGAATAATTAGTTTGTTCATAACCTCTCCTTTATTGTTGGTTTATTAGTTGGTTAGTTTCATCTTTTATTTTGGAAATAAAAATTGAAGTTGCAATCTCATTGACCAGTC
>JABDPB010000143.1 GCA_013042995.1 Ignavibacteriaceae bacterium
TTTAATTGAGGACTCCAGGTTTCGCCTGCATCAGTGGATTTAGACATAAAAATATCTGTGTTAGTTGCACCATTTCTTTGATCAGACCACACAATAAAAATATGTCCATTATATGGTGAGCCGCTTAAATCACACATAGTTATTGGCATACCGTTACAGCGTGAAATTCCCGAAACATCAAATGCCCAACCACCAGGCATGCTATTAACAAAAACATCTGCTCCCCAAGTCGCACCGCCATCTGTTGATTTATCGAATACAATTCCTGCAGGACCAGCCCAGCTTACATAAATTTCTCCATTTGGACCTATACACGGAACTGCACCTTCTGTTGTTAAATCATCATCAATGCAGTTGCCGCTAATATCACTAATTGTAATTGCATCACTCCACGTTTCTCCTTCATTGGTAGATTTTGAAAATCGTATCCTTGAACTATCATTCGGATTGGAACTTCCATAGTCATCAAATTCTGTCCATGTCATATAAACATTTCCACGGTAAGGAGATTGAGTTAGATCAACTGCCAGCCATTCTTTATCCTGCTGTTTAGGATAATTGTTCAATCCAACTCCAACACCATCATTCCAGCTGACTCCGTTGTTGGTTGATTTTTGAACTACAATTCTATCAATCCACCAACCAGAAACCGGATTTGAAAGATGAGAATAGTAGAGGTTACCAAGGCTGTCAAATAAAACAACTGGATCTCCCCATACTCCAAGTAAATTTGAAACAAGTCGTGATTCAATCCATGTATTTCCAGCATCGGTTGAAACATAAAAATGATCTATATTTGCTCCTGCAGCAAGTACATTCGGATTGACCGGATTGATTGCAATTGTTACCTCTTCAGGACTGTTGCTCAGAGGACCGTCAACTCTGATGTTTTGATATTGAGAAAGAATATTGGATGCAAGGCAGACAAATAAAATAAAAGTAAACAAATAGGAATGACTTTTCATTTAAAACTCCCGCTGTTAAAAATTTATATAAGTTAAGTAGCAAATATTCAGGTTTATTTCAAACTATAAATTTATTGTTTAATAAGTTTGTTCTTTTCTCTGGTTCCTCTTTTTAATGGATCATCAGGATATCCCAACGCTTTCCAATCTAATCTGTTATCTCCACCTTTACCATGGCACGATGTGCACTTTAATGCATTGTCAGCAGTCATCACCATATGATTAATTGGCCAATACATTTCTGTTTCAATAAATTCAACTGAACCTGAAAACTCAAGATCAATTTCATTCATTCCGTTTTCCGAAGCAGTTACCCAGTCAAAAGTTTTCCAATATCCATTTTCCCCATAAAGATTAGGAATAATCAAGTAATTCTTTTCAGGATCGAAAGGCTGCTTACCTCGCATAACTTTAAATGGAGAAATTTTGGAATTCGAATCAGAAATGTTTCCATTTAATCCATTTAATTTTAAAGGCTTTGAGCTTTCAATTTGTTCACCAATTTCATAGTATTCAGCAGTTCCGTTATGCCAAAAGTATTCAGGAATAACATTCTTTGCCCAAACGAATTCACCTTTCTTTTTATTATAATTATCTTTTCCAAATTCATTTTGCTGTGATTCCCTGTCCTCTCCAGCTTTAGACCAATCCCACCAAGTTACAGTTGGTTCTTGTCGGGCAAATGTTGGAATGTGGCATGTCTCACAAGCAACCGCACTGAAATGTTCATTTAATAATTTTTTTTCGTGCGGATCGGCATCATGGCAGTCTTCGCATGAAATTAGGTTTTCACCTTCTGCCATGGAGCCATGGCTTCCACCGGCAATTTGATGATTTTCTGTTTCGTGGCAATCTGTACATTCAAAATCCAAACCGCCCATGTGAAAATCAATTCCTTCAGTAGGATTGTAAAGACTGTTATCCATATCACCATGCTTAACCCCTGTTCCGCCGCCGCCATCAAAATGACAAGTGCCGCAATTTCGGCGTGTACTAGCTCCAACACTCTGTGCAATAGTTAGTAAATCAATGGTTGAATCAGGCATACCTGCACCTGTTGGTAGTTTAATATAAGTTCCTGTTTGTTCATGACAAACCAGGCAATCAATATTTTCAGGTGAATCAAAATCAAAATTTTCATCTTTCCATCCATAGCTGATATGACAGCTTGTACATCTTGGATAATTTGAAGGGACCGCAATACAAAAATTATTTATAAGATTTCTTTTCCCCCTGCTTTCAACTGTATTTGTAGTATCAGTCAAAGTGCTTCCTAACCAGTTCCAGTGGCGCGAAGCTATAATTTCATCACCTGCTTCATCGTGGCACATTAAGCATTCTTCTGTAACTTCTTGGGGCGTTTCAAATGGTCCTGAAACATTATCAACATGGTCTTGAGCAACAGTAAATGATTGAAAAATAAGAATTGAAAGAATGAAGCAAGTAAATTTCATAAATAAACCTGTAATATTTTTTTATAATTATGAAAAATCTTTAAGAGAAATTTACTTATTTTATCCTTAAATAAACGGTTATTCAAGGATTAGGCTTAATATTATTGTTTTGAAACATAACATAAATGGGAACGATTATTGAATTTAGTTTTATTAGAGAATATCTTTGAGCTTAATAGTTTTTAGTTGTGATAAATAAGAAAATAAATATTGTAATTTTATTTTTATTGATGAGCACGCTGAACTTCGCTCAGAATTCCTACCATAGCAACAAATTCTCTCCAAAATTTTTTTATTACGATAAAGCTGATGATCATTTAACTCTCAATTCACTTTCAAACTATAGCCCTATTGATCAATCACAATTTCAATATCCTTTTAATGTTGCTCAAAAGCCCACCTTTGTAAACAGTGAATTATCATTGAACGATGGAACTTACTGGAGAAAAAATTCCGATATTAATTTTTTAAAGTTGTCTTCGATTCTCGGTGCAATGGCAACGGTAGATTTAGTCGCATATATGGCTCAGCGTGAGATTTGGTATAAAGAAGAAACTACAGTATTTCATACACTAGATTTCGTTAATGATTGGAATAAGTTTCAGCAGATGGATAAGATTGGTCATTTTACTGATGCGTACTTTACTAGTGATCTTGCCGGAAAACTATATAGATGGGCTGGTTTCTCAGGTAATACTTCTGTTTGGCTAGGAGCTCTTTCAGGATGGATTTGGACACTTCAGATTGAAATATCTGATGCATTTATGGCAGAATGGGGTTTTAGCTGGGGCGATATGCTTGCTAATACGCTCGGTTCAGGATTTTATTTATTGCAACAATTCAACTACGATTTACTCGGTGGTATTCATCCAAAATTTAGCTGGCACAAATCAGATGCATGGAAAGAAGATCGCTATTACAGAGATCCGCAGGGATTAATTGAAGATTATGAGGGTATGACATTCTGGATCACAGTTAATCCGCATCATTATTTTCCTGAAAGCTGGAAAGACTCTTATCCGGAATGGCTTGCTCCTTTGGGTATTGCTTTTGGGCATGGGGCAAAAAACATTGCAAGTAATCCGTGGGGTGGACATAAAGAAATTTTTGTCGGACTTGATGTTGATATAAGAAAAATTCCAATTGGCGATGATTGGGATTTCTTTAAGTTTCTTAAGAGTGAATTGAATTTTATAAGGCTCCCTTTGCCTACTGTCAGGTTTTCAAAAAGTGGAACCTGGTTTGGATTTTATTTTTAAGAATTAAATCACACACAAAGTAAAACCTCCCTTTAAGTATTTCTTTCTATTTATCTTTACCACTTAAATTCTGTCCCTTTTTTCAACTAAATTAGTCGAACATTTATAGAACAAAATTGAGTGATAGTCATGAAAAAATTCAAGTTATCATCTGTAAAAGTCAACAGAAAATCCATTCGGGATTATGCATTTATAACTTTTGGATCTGCAATTATGGCAATTGGTATCGGTGTATTTTTAGTGAATGCAAAAGTTGTACCCGGAGGCGTAAGCGGTCTTTCAATGGCTGTTTACTACTTAACGGGAGGCTCAATTCCCATTGGATTGATGATATGGCTTTTTAATATTCCACTTTACTTATGGGGAGTAAAAGAGCTTGGAACTCAATTTGGTATACGAACTTTTTACGGATTTACCTTAAGCTCTTTTTTCATTGATTTTTTCCGCGGTGAAATACCGGGTCTAAATTTTATTCAACTGCAGAACAGCGAATCCATAAAAAATCTTCAGCAAAATGATTTTCTGTTTTTAATTTTACTGGGTGCCGCAATGATTGGTATTGGGCTTGGGATTGTATTTAAATTTCGCGGTTCAACAGCAGGCACTGATATTGTAGCTGCAATTATGCAAAAAAGGTATGGAGTAAAACCTGGTATGGCAATTATGGTAATTGATTTTTTTGTCATCTGCATTGCTGGGCTAATTATTGAAGTAAAAGATCTTTCAGGTGAGAGGTCTGCAATGACGTTAACACTTTATGCTTTGTTTTTGCTATTTGTCTCCGGAAGACTCGTTGATGCGATTATAGATGGTTTCGATTACGCAAGAGCAGCTTACATCATTTCAGATAAATACGAGGATATTGCAAAAATTATAGTTGATGATATGGATCGAGGTGCAACGATATTAAAGGGAATCGGCTATTATAAGGACGTGGAACGAAATGTTTTAACAACTGTTGTTTCATTGAAAGAACTTGGAAAATTGACCAGCATTGTAAAGAAAATTGATCCTAAGGCTTTTGTAACAGTGCATAATGTTCACGAGGTTTTAGGGGAAGGTTTCAGAAGAAGAGTTTAATAATGAATTAGTAAATTTGATATGCAATTATATACTTATAACGATGACATCATTCGTAACTAAAATGCTTCCAATTCTATTTCGTGGATTAATACTATTTTCACTCATTGCATTAAACTCATGTAATGATGATTCTTCAAGAAAAGAGAAAACAGAACTCGATAGAATTTTATCCCGCGATACGTTGAGAGTATTGACAGGATACAATGCATACAGCTACTTTATTTATAAAGGGCAGCCTATGGGTTTTGAATATGATTTGGTAAATAAACTTGCTGAGTATCTAAAAATCAAACCTGAGTTTATTATTGTAAAAAAAATAGACGATATGTTTAGGATGGTAAATAAGGGGAAAGGAGACCTGGTTGCTTTCAATTTAACTATAACAAAAGATCGACTTGAAATGGTTGATTTTACTCGTCATCACTACAATATCCGCCAGGTTCTTGTGCAGCGTAAACCAGAAAATTGGCGTAGAATGATGACTCACAAAATAGAGAATCAATTAATCAGAGACCCTGCTGAACTTATTGGAGACACCATAGTTGTTAGAAGCGGATCATCATTTATACCACGTCTAAAAAATTTATCTGATGAAATTGGTGGCGATATCATTATCAAGACGGATGATCCAGAACTAACAACTGAGGAATTAATTGAAATGGTGGCAGAAGGTAAGATTAAATTCACTATTTCCGACGATAATGTAGCAAATCAGAGCGCTGCATTTTTCAATAATATTGACGTGAAAACTCCAGTATCTCTTGTTCAAAGAGCCGCATGGGTAGTAAAGAAAAATTCCCAAACTTTATTGGATACTATTAACTACTGGCTAGACAGTATAAAGAGCACTGAATATTTTGCTGTTACTTACAATAAATATTTTAAAAATAGATACGCATACAAGAGAAGAGTAAAAAGTGAGTTGTTATCAGTTAAAGGAACAAGCATATCTAAATACGATGATTTAATTAAAAAATATCTTTATGGATTAAACTGGGATTGGCGAATAGTTGCGTCGCAGATGTACCAGGAAAGCCAGTTTAATCCAAATGCAAAATCGTGGGCAGGAGCCGTTGGTCTGATGCAGCTTTTAACATCAACGGGGGAAATGTTTGGAGTATCCAATTTATTCAGTCCTGAAGCTAACATTAAAGCAGGATTAAAATTTTTAAAATACCTTGATTCTCACTGGAAAAAGTCAATTTCTGATTCACTCGAAAGGATAAAGTTTGTACTTGCATCTTACAATGTAGGATGGGGGCATATTGAAGATGCTCAAAGGCTATGTGAAAAATACGGTGCATCCCCAAATATCTGGTTTGATAATGTAGAATATTACCTGCTTCAAAAATCAAAACCAAAATATTACAATGATGAAGTTGTCAGAAACGGCTATAGCAGGGGTAGAGAAACCGTTGCATATGTAAAAGAAATACTGGATAGATATGAGCACTATAAAAAGTTTTTTGACTAATCTTATTTCTATTAGAATTCATCAACCATTGAGATCATTAAAGACAATTCTTCAACAAGCTGATCATCTGTTCCCTGGAACCCAACACTTCTAAATCTAATATTACTGTTCCCATCAACAATAAATTTTGTTGGAATTCCGCTCACTCTGAATTTTTCAATAACTTCATTTTTATCATCAAGTAAAACATGAAAAGGATAATCATTTTTTATAACGAATTCTTCGGCATTCGCCTTTTTATCTTCAACTCTTTCCCAAGAATTAATAAAGAGGAACTTTACATTTTCGTTATCCTGATATTTTTCAACTGCTTTTTTCATCCCAGGGAAAGAAGCTAAACAAGGACCACACCATGTTGCCCAAAAATCTACAATTACGATTTTACCCTTATAATTAGATAGTGAAACGTTCTTTCCTTCCAAATCTACCAGTGAAAATTGAGGTGCTGGTTCTAAAATTATTTCGTTTTTAAGCTTACCAATTAATTTTTCTTTTGCTACATTTTCAAATTTTGCTGTAAAAGCCTCAAAGCCTTGCGTTGTTCCATTTTCATTGATATATGCTTCCTGTAGGTAATCTTTCATTCGAACTGTACTGTTTCCTGTTTTAATAAAAGCAGCTATTTCATCCAAAGCTGTATTAAAGTTTCCGGTTTCAACTAAAGCTTTTGAATATAATTCATTTATCTCCCCATCTTTTCTTTTTGTAAGTCGAACTGCTTCCTTTAAAATAGGGAGTGCCTCAAACCTTTTTTCAGTCTTGTAAAGAATTTTTCCATAAACAAACTGATTTAAGCCGAGTTCGTACTCTCTTTCAGCTATCCACTCACTTTTAGATAAATAATCCGGTTTTTCAACTGATGGATTATCAACTTCCAACAGATTTCTTTCTTCACCAATCCTTACAATTTGAAGTGCAATATCTAAGTCTGAATTTTCTTCCAGCATTCTTTTCGTAATTATGTAAAAGCGATATGGACTGACTTTATTTTTATTTTTTTGAAGAAACTCTAAAGCTTTATCGTAATCTCTTGTATCCCGGTAAGAATTTGCAATTAAATCGTACATTGTTTTAATGTATTTACTCTCAGGAAAATCTATTTCAAACTGATCTAAAAGTTTAATCTTTTTATTAACATTTTTTACAGCTCTGTATTCTAAATATAATTTCTCTTGTAAGTATTCGTTTTTCGGATATTTCTCTTCAATCGTTTTTGCATAAAAGTTTGCTTTCTGTTCATTATCTAATTTAGAATACCACTCAGCAAGCAGTTGGTAAGTTTTTTCTGTTTGTTCATCATTGTTTTCGATAGCCTGTAATTCCGTTGTAATTATCTTTTCACGTTCATCTAATTTTACTGTATAGACTGCTTCGAAGTAGGACTGAAGGAAATCTGCCTTTACTTGCGGATTGGCTTTAAATTCTTCAGTAAAAAGCTTTAAAGCTTTTTCTTTATCTCTATCTAAATCAAGATAGTAGGCTCCCCATCTATTAATGGCACCTGCATAGCCACCTGTACTCCCCGCAATTTTATTTCCATCTGAATCAGATAAGGGAATTAGATAACCAATTTTATCATTGTTATCCAGTCCATCAACAGCCAGAAATTTAAGCAGAATGCCAAGTGTTTCGTTTGTAGTCTTAATTTTTCCTGAATATACTGATCCACTTTGTGTTAGAGAAACATCAACTGTATTAATTAATTTATCATTATATAGATAGGCGATACACTTTATCTCATCCACTCCAGCAAGCAGAGTACTGTCCGAATTATACATAACCTTAACTTCATCGCCGGGAGAAATAAATTCAGGTGAATATCTGAATTTCTCGTTAAACTCAGAATTATCTGAACAAGAGACAAGAAAACTTAAAGCCGCTGAGAATATGATGATGGCTCTTAACATTTTTACTCCTTTATTTTTCAAAACAGCTTAAAAATAAACAAATTGTTGCTTATTTCCCCTTCATTATGGATAGAAGGTTATATTATTCATCTGTTGCCACCATTGATTCCGAAAATGAATTAAAAGGTTGTATCTGTAAAGCAGACAGAATATTTTTTTAATTCTTAATAAATGGAACCTAATAAATACTCAAACGTCTTTATATCATAATAGGACCAACTTTATTTAACAAGGAGTAAAAATGAAATTATTTACAAACCTATCTGCGCAGGTTTTTATTGTTGCCTTTCTTTTTTCAGCATATTCCTTTGCACAAGATTTGAAAGAAAAAATTAAGAGCGTTGAAGGCGAGGTTAGTAAAATTATTATCACAACAAATGAGGGTGAATTTACTTTTGAAGGTGATGATGCTGTAAAACTTTTTAAGAAAATGAATGCATCAGCAAACAGTTTTGTGTGGCACAGTACTGAGATGGATGGCAAAAAGAAAATAGTGTTTTTGGATTCAAATGATGAAGAGCACAAAGTAGAAATTTATGAGGGAGATGATGAAGAGATGGTGATCATTTCAGAGGATATTGATGAAGAAATTGATGGAATGCGAAAAAAATTAAAAGTTGAAGTTGAAAATGGAAATAAAAAAGTAACGGTAACTACCAATGAAAATGGTGAGGAAAAAACAGAAGTTTACGAAGGTGATGAAGCTGACAAATACATAAAAGAAATGAATGAAAAACATAGCAGTGATATGGACATCTTTATTGAAAAAGATTCCGATGATGGGAAGGTTAAGAAGAAAAAAATAATAATCGAAAAGAAAACTGAGAAAAAATAAGAATAATATCTTCCTCCAAAACTATAGAAGCCTCCAGCTAGGGAGGCTTTTCTTTTTATTATACTATTCAGATAAACAAACAATTTGACTATCTTGTTAAGAATATATTAGCCATTTTGATATTTTTTAATCATTATGACCGAGTCAACAGTTCAAAAAAAATATTTTATTTATGACTATGAATTAGAACGTCAGAAAAAAGTATGGGCGTTCATAATCCTGTTTAGTAGTCTATTCATTTTTTTTCTGACCATAATCGGTTTTACTAATGGAATTTCAGAAATGGTTACCGTTTTTCTTGAGAACAATCTAGGTTTCACAAATAAATGGTC
>JABDPB010000145.1 GCA_013042995.1 Ignavibacteriaceae bacterium
TTATGGCTTCCGTCCAATCTGCATAAACCTGCCACAGCTTTATTTTATTATTTTCTACAATAGCTTTCCAGGCGGCTGACCATTTAATCCGGTTTTCCGGAATTAGTCCACGATTGCCATTATATGTCCCACAAGCCGTTCCAAGCGCTACGACTAAATTACCATCCTGAAGTATGTTTTCGAAATTGTTTTTATAATCAGGAAACATATGAAAAAAATCTTTCCATCCTTCAGTCATTTCCTTTACTCCTAAATGAGCAGTACCGCTGGCATCTACGAAAGTATGATCTTCAGTCATCAAACTTGAAAGTAGCTGAACATTACCCTCATTGATAGCATTATTAAAAGATTGTACTATTTTAATTTCCTTTGTTTCCATTTTTTTCTCTTTTATTTAAGACCAATTTATACTTTTCAAGAAACGAAGCAGCCGCACAAATCATAATAAAAATTAGTATTAAGAATTGTTTTAGTAACCGAAGTCCCTGGCAACTGCCTGTTCTGTGCATCCCGCCCTAGCCATTGAGTGTTCTTGCTAACACTTATTACTCTTACAATTTGGAAGCTGTCGGTTTTAGACAATTCAATTTTATCTTGAAACCAATTATCAAAGCTGAGTTTTTCGATGTTGTTCATATTTTAACAGTTTTCAATCTGCCCAAACTAATAGCTGATCGCAGCTATTTTTAAATATTATTTATAAAGATCTTAATTATGGCTTGTATTAGAGAATAAATTATTGATGTTATCAAGCCAAACAAGAAAACCCTATGTGCAAGCACTGTTTTTTTAATTCCATATTGTAGTTCAGTATAAGGAAAAAGCCAACGGCTATAGTTAAAGATTCCTCGAAAAATCCATAAAAAGAGAATAAACATATAAATGTACAACCCGACTTCAATTATTGAGGGTAAGTTTAAAGTAGGTATTGCTAAAAGATCTGATAACATATGTAAATTCAGAATAGATAATGGAATAATTAATGTCAACATTAGTATTTCATAAATATAGTTGGCATACAACCATGACCTTTTAGTTTTTCTTTCCTTTATTGAAGAGATTAATTGTTCATAAACACCGTTAACCCAAGTTTCGTTTTGACCAGATATATCTATAGAACTATTATTAATATTTACTGACGGTTTTGTTCTAAAATCAAATATGGAAGGCTTGGTAAAGTCATAAATAATTCGGAACATATTCTGAGGATTTTGCTGTACTTTATTCCTGTATGAAAGTGAATTATCAAATAATATTTGGGTGATTTCGTCGGGTAAATTTTTCACATCGAATATATTTTCATTATGTGATACTATTCGCTCTCCCTTAGATCCGAGTATTATAATTGTAACCTTATAAAGGTCGAAAGTTTCCCCCTTCATTTTTTGGAATTCTTCTTCTGTTTGGTTTGGTTGAAGAACATAATTTTCATTTTCATACCTTGCCCCATCATTTGAAATAGCTACTAGTTTACTATACAATTTTTTAAAGTATTCCAAGTCAAAGATAGATGATGGCATTTTCTGAATTTTTTGATTGCCTCTGAAAGTTGATCGTTCAGCACTCATTTTTTTCTCGTATGTTATAAATGATACTAGTACCTCAGTTACTTGCGTATGGAAATTAATTTTCTTCATTAAACTTCCCCATTCTTTCCAAAGAAAACAAAGGGACAGACGTGACGTCCAAGCTACCTGCTATTTGGTCTTAAAGTATTCTCTTTCATTACCATAAGTAAATATCTGTTTCATAGTTATCATATCGCCATTTGTAATAAATTTAATCCTAAAGTAATCAACACCCTCAGCAAGAAAGTAATCATCAGAAATTGGAATTAGAAGGATAGTCGGCCTATCTTCAAATTGATAATACAATTCATCATCTCTGAATTTAATTTGGACCTTACCATAGCTGCCTGCATATTTTTTAATCGAGCTTATGTCAGCATTATCGTAACTCGCAATTAATCCATCCAAAGCCCATTGATATATATCAATTGCTGTTTGTTCATTCGATGTTTTCAATAATTTCTGTAAGGCATTTTTATAAGCTGTTACCATAGCTTCTCCCGGATCAACTTCAATATCAGGATTTATTCCTACTCCCTCCCAAACAATTGGATTCTTTGCATATATTTTTTTCCAGGCAGGGATTTGTAAAACGAATTTCTCGTCGATGGCAATATGTTCAACCGGGTTTTCAGCGCCTTTCGTTTTTTTACCAACTATTGTAACGTTTGTATTGAAGTATTTTAAATGAGAAATGAACGCTTCAGCGGCGGATGCAGTTGCCGGTGATGTTAAAATATAAATTGGAATATTTGTTAGCTTTTTACCGGGCACATAAGTCGGCACTATTTCAGAATAAATAGAACTATCCAGTGTAGATTCTGTTATATTTAAGAGTAATGGTTCTTTGTTATCTATTAGGTATCCCAGCAAATAGACTACCATATCGCCCCATCCGCCACCATTTTGTCTTAAATCAATCATCAAAGCATTGCAATTGGAAAAATAAGCCATTGAAATGTCTGCTATTTTGCCAGCATAATCCGTAGAAAAGAATACACTTAGATTAAGATAGCCCACATTACCTTCAAGTATTTTCAATTCCTTAAATCCATAATTATTCCAGATTTCTGTTTTGGCTTCTTCTTTTGTATAGTCTGAACTGACGAATGAATCTTCAATCAATACTTTAGCTAAATCAGGATTGTAAATAAGATCAAGATGTTTATCGTTGCCGAAATGTTCTAGATTGTTCGTTACTTGCGTTGCAAAATCGACCGGGGAGTTAATTCCATCATAATATCCATTTGAAATTTGCGTCTTTAAACCGATAATTATTTTTTCAGATATTACCGGGATGGGATAAATTATTTCCAGTTTCTGTATTACATCAGATAGGATATTCGTTTTCTCTGCTGCGGTTAATGTTTGTGCTTTTATTTGCACAGACAGGAACGCTAATAACAGGAAGAATATTTTTTTCTTCATACAATCAACCCCGGATTTCACCTTTTTCATATTTAAATTTATTTAATAGAATATTCGTTGTTAAATTCACAATTCTTTCCAAAGAAAACAAAGAGAAGGAATTTATTGCACATATAATTTTAGCGTATTTAGTTTTTAATCAGACAGCTTTAGTATACGCTTCTTTAAGCCACTTTTTCAATTCGCCGTCTATTTCTTCAACTTTTGATATTTGAACTCTATGTGTACACATTGTTCCAAAAGGACCGGAATTTAGGAGTCTTTTTGTTGTGGGTTTATCCTTTAACTTTAATCCCAAATCAATTCTGGATTTAGTTGCCGGTTTTATCAGCGTAAATTGTTTTTTTCTAATAACACTAACGCTTCCTTTCTTCGGTGCTATTGTAACATCCTTACCAAAAGATTTTACTACAGATATCAACGCTTTATAAATTGGCAGAAGGTTTTCTTTCCCTTTGTATTGATTGGTCAGCAGATCATCTGAATTACCGCTATCAGTTTTAGATAATTGAACAATTGTATTTGCAAATCCGTGTGTAACTCCGTATTCTTTTTTAAGAAAATTAACAGACTCTGTATGTTTTGAAAAAGATTTTTTAGCTAATAGAGCTTTCCATTGTTCCAATGATTTCCCGGTTTTTTCCGGCATGTTGTCAATCATTGTTTGAAGTGCTTTATCCATTAACGCTCCTTTTTTTAATTATTATGCAGTACTATTTAAACTCATTTACATTATTATTCTAAACTAAAAATGAGGATTGTTTCCAAAGAAAACAAAAAAACCTTCAAAAATCTAAAAAATGTCACTTTTCTGTGGAAAAGTCCTTTAAATTATGAAACCCGCTTTGCTTTAAATGTTCAATTACGCATATTTAAAGCTTAATTTTTTCAACAATAGAACGACGATAAAATTATGCTGAATTATATATTACTTACGGGGCTGATGTCGTTCGGTATTGTGCGGAAATTTTGTTAAGAGACTAACTCACTGACTTTCCGCTCATCCGGGCGGAATTATTCCATTAAAACTAGTTTAATCTTTTCCTGTTCGCAGGAGCAGTACGACTTTAAATAATTGTATGTCGCTGCTGGCTGTGAAAGAGGCACAGCTTACTTTATTTAATTAAAGTAGGTGCGTAAAAAATAATTAAA
>JABDPB010000008.1 GCA_013042995.1 Ignavibacteriaceae bacterium
CATAATTTCCAGCAGGTTTTTCTTCATTTACAAGTGTTGCAACTTCATTACCCAAAACATCATATACTTTTAATTGTACAAATGATTCAGATGGAATAGTATATTTAATTTTTGTGTTTGGGTTAAAGGGGTTTGGATAGTTTTGCGCCAGTTGATATGAGGTAATTGTACTTGTTTTACCATCTGTGTTTCCAATCGTAACATCTGCTGAAAAATGATAGTACTGTGCAGTTACTCCGGTAGGCATTCCCGCTGCATTTACTGTACTACCCGGTAAGCTGTCACCTTGCATTACAATATGAACTGTAAAAACTTCTCCATCGGTTACAGTTACAGGAATTACTTCTGCAATGCTTGGATATCTCCAATCCAATAGTGGAGAATCAGGAGTGAATTTTTCTGGAACTGCCCAGTTTTCTCCTCCATCGGAGCTGTAGGTAAAGAATCCTGCCATATAACTTGTTGTATCTGGACTTGGGAATGAGTTCTCTGTGGTAGCATTGAATGCAATAAATAAATAACCATTATCTGCTCTACCAATTACCGGTCTGCAAACTGGAACGTGTACATCGTTCGTTCCTATATAAGGATAGTATGGAACATTGCTGCTGTCCGCAATTACTTTTGGAGCGCCGCCATTTACGTTCGGCGACCAAAAATGAATTTCGCTCGGAAGCCCAGGAAAGAAATTCCCTCCAGAGAAAATCTGCTGACATATTTCGTATGTAACACATGGTTCTTCATTGTAAAAATTGACCGCAACTCCTCTTATAGATCCCATAGCAGTGTCTTGTGTTTCATCTCTGTCAAAGACTTTTATGGGTGGATCAGACCAGGTTAATCCTTTATCAGTTGATTCAATGTAAAACACATCTCCTGACTCATCTGGTGTAGCACCATCCCACCCATTATATGCTAATCCAATTTTTCCATTTGGTGATATAGAAAAATCGTATTGTTCGGCATCATCGCTTTCTAAATCTTGCCAGCCTGAAAACAATCCAGTTGAGAGATCGAGAGTATTTATTTTTACATCATCATCAGGGGCAGGAGATCCAGAGGAAGCAAAAATAACTATACCGTTAGCTGTTACTGTATGTCGAGGCCAAACTGGTCCATCTGAAATATTATTTGGGTCATATTCTGTGAAATTATATTCAAATGGACTATTGTCTGCGTAAACTTTTGTGTGAGTTATGGTTCCGCTCGAATTATTATGGTCCAAGATTATAGCCTCCCCACCTACCAAACCATAAACTGAAGGAAAACCAGAGCGACCATCGGAACCTGTATTAACAGGTACACCGCCAAATTCAAACCAGGTTACTCCTGCATCGGTGCTGCCGAAATATAAACAGGTTCTGTCAGCCCAAGTTGTTGCAACTTGCGAGTTTGTAAAAATTGCGTGAAGAAAATTTGGATTGCCGTAATCCAGCCACACTTGCTGTGTTGAAGCATTGGACTGAAGATCATAACCGGTTTTTCTATCAGTTATGTTGTGAACATTAAATGTGAACTCGCTTGTGTATACAGGATCGAATCGAGGACTAGTGGTCGTTTCTATAATTTCAATATTTGAATGATCGGGAGTTTCATCACCCCGTATATCAACAATTGGTTTTGGTTCATAGATTTTGCTGTCTTGGGCGTATAGGTTGAAACCAAAGGCTGTTAAGAAAGCTGTTAGAAGAATAGAAACTAAAAATTTCATTTATTTTGCTCCTTATAATTATTGATGATAACAATCAACTATAAAATTACTCAATTGAATGAAAAGAATCTATATATACTTGCTGAATACAAACTAATTATCTAGTATTCTGCGGTGATAATTTATTTGTCCTAAGTGATAATTAAGATGAGTCGTGAGGTGAGTTAAAAAGAAACCAGTAGTCATTTCATATCCGAAAACATCAAGTGGATATTTTTCAGCAAGCTTTCCTTCTCCAAGATTGGTAAGGGTTGTTTGAACTATTTGAAGAGTTACACCTATTTCTTCTATCAATTTTTCAACCGGAATATTCTTTTTACTAAATTCTAAATCTCGTTTTCTCAGGTAACCCGAATTGCCAATTACAGAACCTACAAAATGCTGAAGATTTCCACAGATATGCAAACATAAATTTCCTGCTGAGTTTTTAACTTCGCCTGTAGTTAGCCACAATAACTTTTCATCTTTGTAGGAAGAGATTTCTGATTTTAGATTTTCTAAATCTCGCTGGAATAATTCCAATATTGTATCAACCATTTTACTTAAGCTGTTTGATTGTCATTTCCAGTATCCTATTAAATTCTTCAGGGTTTTCAAGCATCGGGAAATGTCCTACATCTTCAATAGTAATTAATTCAAAATCTTTTATGTGCTTGTTTGCATTAATGGTGTTTGTTGGAAATCTTTTTGAGTTAATAAAACGAACGGGTATATCAGTTTCATCAAAGATTGGTGCTTCTTCAAAATTAAAAAGACTTCTAAACGAAGCAAGCGCAACTTTCTGTGGGGCAGAGGACATATCGTTTGCAATCATCATAACTAAATTGCTGTCAGCATTCTCACCAAATATACTTTTAACAAAAGCTTTGGTTGTGCTAGGAAAATCTTCTTCAAATGGTTTGAAAAATACCTCAAATTGTTCATCAGTCCATCGTCCTTCAATATCCTGGAATGTATCAACAGCAATCAGTGCTCTAATATTATCACCTATTAATTGTGCTGCTGAAAGAATAACAGGTCCACCCATTGAATGTCCGATTAAAATCACGTTCTTCAGATTTTCATTTTCAATTACCGCTTTAACATCCTTTGCATAATTTTCGATTGTCCATTCGGTTCTCTCCAAACCAGACTCACCGTGTCCTGCTAAATCAATTGCTATGGTTGTGTAAGTATTGCTCAAATATTCAATTGTACTTTGCCAATAGCTTTTATCACAGCTCCAGCAGTGAACAAAAACTATAGCTTGTTCTCCAATTCCAGATTTTTGATAAATGATTGGAGTAGAATCAAATGATGTTACAGTCATATTTTCTACTTGGGTAAAATTTGCGGTTGTTAGCAAAAGAAATATGATAGTTGTTTTTAACATTTTATGACTCCAAGAAAAAATAGACAAAATTAATAATGCTGAGTGAAATGCCACATCAAAAAATTTAGCATTTACAATTTATTCAATACAATTAGATAATCAATTGAGATTCCAACCTCAAAGGTTTAGAATTTGTCATTTTAACAGCACATTTTTAATACGTTGTATACCTTCAGTTATATCCTCAACAGATCCGCAATAGCTAAGGCGAAGGAAACCCTCCATTCCAAATTCAGCACCAGGGACAGTTAGTACCTTTGCTTCATCAATTAAAAAATTTGATAGCTTGTTTGAATCTTTTTCAAAGGCACTAAAATCGGCGAAACAATAAAACGTACCATCTGGTTTTGTTACCTCAACACCCTCAAATGAATTTAACAGTTCCATCATTATATCCCTATTTTTCTCTAAGGTTTTCCTCAGCTCTTCAACACCAGATTGCTCACCATTAATGGCACCAATTGCAGCTTTTTGTAATAATACTGAAGGTCCCGAAGTCTGATGTCCCTGTATGTTAGTCATAGCTTTAATTATTTGCGTATTTGTGACTGCCCAACCAATTCTAAAGCCGGTCATAGCATATGACTTAGAAACTCCGTTCACTAAGATCAGCTTGGATTTGTCATTAAAAATTTTTGTATAATCATAAGGATTAATTGGTTTTCTGCCATCAAAAACTAAGCGATGATATATATCGTCAAAAATGAGGTAAAGATCTTTTTTCTCACAGAATTGTATAATATCTGAAATAAATTTCTCTGAATAAACTGCTCCACTTGGATTATTCGGGCTATTGATTATAACAGCTTTTGTTTGCTCGCTGATCTTTTTCTCAATGTCACCTATTGATGGATAATAGCTTCCATCAGCAGGGATTGCATTAATGGGATTCGCTCCACAAATTTTTACCATATCAGGATAACTTACCCAATAGGGAACAGGAAAAATAACTTCATCCTTTGGATTTAATATTGCTTGCAATGAAAGGATTAATGCATGTTTTGCACCGCTTGCGGCAACAACGTTTCCCCGTTCAACTTTACGATTATAAAAATTTTCAGTGTACTTAATTATTGCATCCTTTAAAGCCGGAATTCCTGCCGCTGGGGTATAACGGATTTCTCTTGTATCAAGGTGCTCCTTTAACGGAAGAATTGCATCCATTGGGGCTTTGCTTTTTGGTTCACCGCCTCCGAGATGTATTACCGCCTCACCTTTCTGTCTAAGTGCAGCAAACTTTGCATTTAATGCAAGAGTTGGCGATGCTGTAATTGATTTTGCAATTTGACTTAAGCTCATGAAAATTACCTTTAATTAGAAATGTAGTAAAAAATTATGTATATAAATTATTGGTAATGTAAACGATAAGCAAATTAAACTAACTTTAAAGAAATATTGAACATTCACATAAACTTTTTAAAGTCTTCCCGAATTGGATAAAAAGTATCAACAACTTTGCATGCTGTAAATGCCTTTGCAGAATGTTTTACATTTGATGGAATAACAACAACATCATTAGTTTCCATTTTGTAAGTTTTGCCTTCAACAGTTAGCTCGAATTTTCCTTCAATCACCTGGCAGATTTGCTCATGTGGATGTGCATGTTCCGGGGCATCTGCTCCTTCATCAATTCTTACATAAGAAATTGTAACGTTATCCGAGTGAACAAACTTTGCATAAAAACCCGGGAATATTTCAGTTTCCATTTTATTACATAGTTCAACTTTTTCCATTTATATCCTCACGAAAACTTCAAAGAAAAAACTGGATTTATTTATTAAATCTTTATTGAATTACATATTATTTTTAACCAAACTTCAACAAAATTACGAAAAATCAATGTAGAAATTACCTTGAAATTTAGCGATAAATGGTTTTTTTGTAAAAATTCAAATAATCAAGCGGTATAATAGTTGTAAAATTGCTGAAAATATAAAATCGAATTTAAAATCAATTTACAGGATGAGTTATGAAAAATGATACTTTTATGAGAATAATTACAAGTTTCATTTTCGGTGCATTAATTCTTGGAATTTCAATTCTGTTTTACAGTTGTAAAGTGGAAGAAGATGTTGTTTCAAGTACCGGTGGAACAAACGTTGTAACTGTTAAAGCACTTATTTCCGGGCAAGTTGTGGACAAAGCGACGGGTTTTCCGGTAGATAGTGCACTGGTTAGAATTTTTGGAAACAAACTTAGCGGAGCTGTTCTTTACACTGCATCGGATGGGCAGTTTTTTATCGAAGGTGAAGTTGAAATGAACGAAGTACTTATGGTTCTAGCGTACAAAACAAACTTTAAACTTGATTCCACCAGTGTATCCGTTGTGGATATTGAAAATGTTACAATTCCGCAGATTCAGTTGGAAGAAGTTGTAACTGGAGGAGGAGGAACTACTCCTTCGGGTGATCCAGTAAGTATTTTTCTCTCAGCAGTTTCATCTACAACAATTGGTGTTAAAGAAAGTGGATCGACTGAAACGACACAAATTACATTTGTTGTTCAGGATTCTGCCGGTGTGCCGGTAGATATTGACCACTCAGTAATTGTTGAATTTAGTTTGGGCGCTGGTCCGGGCGGCGGTGAATTTTTAAGTCCGACATCGGTTGAAACTAACTTTTCAGGACAGGCATCTGTGAACCTGACGAGCGGAATAAAAGCAGGAGCTGTGCAAGTAGTTGCCAGAGTTCAGCTTGCAACTAAAACACTTACATCGCTTCCTGTTCCTATTACAATTCACGGTGGCTTGCCAGATTTTGATCACTTCAGTATTGCACCGGCGTTAGTCAACTTCCCGGGTTATAATATTTTTGGTCTGGAAAATCAGATTGTTGCTTTCGTGGGGGATAAGTATGCAAATCCTGTTAAACCAGAAACCGCAGTTTACTTCACAACTTCTGGTGGAATTATCCAGGGCTCGACTCTAACAAATGAATCTGGTATTGGAGGTGTAAATTTAATTTCTGCACTACCTCGGCCAAATCATCAAACTCTTGGAGAAGGTTTTGCAACAATTACGGCATCAACTATCGATGAAAATTCAAATACAATTTCAAGGGAAACAATAGTACTATTTTCAGGAGTTCCACAGGTATCTATAAATCCAACAACTATAAATGTACCTAATGGAGGGTTTCAAACATTTACATACACAGTAAATGATCAAAATGGAAATCCACTTTCTAATGGAACTAGTATTAAAGTAACAGTTGAAGGTGAATCTGTTGATGCCCAGGGTGACCTTGATTTTACTTTACCAGATACACAGAGTCCATCATGGACACAATTCAGTTTCTTTGTGTATGATATTGCTGATACTGTTGCAGTAAATCCTGCTACAATAAAAATTGAAGTAAATGGTGATAATGGACAGGCTTTTACTACAATTTCAGGATACGGAAATTAATTCTGGGGTTATGATTTTACCCTGTTATTCCTTCCTAATAAGAAGGATAATGCAATAACGTAAAGAAGAGAAGGGTGCCTAAGAGCACCCTTTTTTATTTCATATTTTGCTCAACATAACTTTCAACCTGCTTCCACACGCGTAAAAAATTTCCAGAGCAGATTTTCTTTATCTCCTCTTCATTGTATCCTCTCTTCAGCAATTCAAAAATTAAATTGGGATATTTTGAAACATCTTCTAATCCTTCAGGTACAAAATAAACGCCATCGAAATCTGAACCAAAACCAACGTAATCAATTCCGACCAGTTTAACTACGTGGTCAATATGATCAACCACTTTTGAAATTGGAACTTTACCCGGATGATTAGCAGCAAAAAATTCATCCATCAATTTATGAGCAGCAGCAGTACCAAATGTTAAATTATTTTCGTTCAATAAAACCGCAATCCGATCCCATGCTTTACTACTTTTCTTACGCACATCACCATCCAAAAAAGAACTTCCAAAGTTTATCATAATTATTCCCCCGTGATAGGCAAGTGTTTTTATCATCTCGTCGTTCATATTTCTTTCCCAATCTGGAGTATATTTTCTGCAGGAAGAATGTGAAGCAATTACCGGGGTTTTTGAATTGTGAATAACATCATAAAAAGTACTATCTGAAACGTGTGAAACATCAATCATTATTCCCAACTTGTTCATTTCTTTTACTACTTCTATTCCAAAAGGACTTAAACCATTCCATTTTCTTTCTTCATCGTAAGAAGAATCACATATATGATTGCTTTTTGAGTGAGCCAGGGTAATGTAGCGAATTCCTCTATCGTAAAAATATTTAATATTGTTTATGTCCCCTTCAATCGGAGTTCCGTTTTCCATACCCATTGGAAAAGAAACTAATCCATTAATAAAATTTTGTTTTATTTCTTCAATTGATTTTGCACTCGCAAATTTATCAGGATGATTTTGAATAAAGCTGTAAACCATATCAATTAAATTATCAGCATATTTTTTCCCACCACCGTTTTGTTCATAAGGGGCTGGTGTGTAAACAACAATAAAGGGAGCGTTCAGTCCACCTTCTTTTGCACGCGGATAATCAAAATGTCCTCGTTCTGTTCGCACAGAAATATCTTCCGGAGTTGATTGAAGACGGTACGGCACATCAATATGTCCATCAATAATTAATAATTTCTGAGCCAGCTCATTTGCTTTTTCTCTTAATTGATTTTCTGTTTCATCCATAGTATCCATTGTTTTTTGTTCACAAGAAATGATTGTAACTAAGATTGAAAAAAGAAATAATAATACGGGAGGTGTTTTAATCTTCATTCAATAAAATATAATTAACCAGTCAAATTCTAACTATTTAAATTTCCTTTTTAGATATTTTTGCACCACAGGCGGAACAAAATCACCTACGTCGCTGTGCAGGCTAGCAAGATTTCTAATTATAGTTGAATTAAGATATGTAAATTTCTCATGGGGCATTAAAAAGATTGTTGTAATCTCATCAGCAAGCTTCCGGTTCATCAGAGCCATCTGGAATTCGTATTCAAAATCACTCACAGCACGCAGGCCTCTTATTATTCCGGTTGCACCAACACCTATAGCATGATCGACAACCAATCCGTTAAACGAATCAACAGCAATATTCTCAAAATCCTTCAAACTTTCTTTTAGCATTTCGACACGTTCTTCTGTTGTAAATAACGGCTTTTTGCCCGGGTTTACAGCCACCGTAACCGTAACAAAATCAAACAACTCAGTTGCTCTTTTTATTACGTCAATATGTCCATAAGTAACAGGATCAAAAGTACCCGGGTAAATAACTTTGTTCATCTCAAATTCAATTTATATTTCTTTAAAATTTCTAACTAATATTACTGAATGAATGGGAAATTACAAAAAAGTAGCTAAGATTGTAAAAAATCATTGAACAAATTATTACTTTACTACTTAAATTTACCTAAGTAGTTATCACATCTAATTATAATTTTAAAGGAAAAGAAAATGCGCTGGAAGGGAAGAAGAAAAAGTACAAACGTAGAAGACCGACGAGGTAGAACATCGAGAAGAGTGCTTGGGGGTGGAGTTGGAACTATTGTAATTATACTTGCAATATATTTTCTTGGAGGTGATCCAACTAATTTGCTTGACACAGTGCAGCTTGATAATACAAGTACAAATACTAATTATCAGGGAACTGCAGAAGAAAATGAATTGGCTGATTTTGTTTCAGTCGTGCTTGCAGAAACAGAAGATGTCTGGACAAAATTATTTCGTGAAAAGGGATCAAGTTATAAATATCCAAAGCTTGTAATTTATAACGGAAGTGTCCAATCTGCGTGCGGTTTTTCAAGCGCAGCAACCGGACCTTTTTATTGTCCCGGTGATTATAAACTATACATTGATTTAAGCTTTTATGATGAACTGCAAAGAAAGTTTAAAGCACCCGGCGATTTTGCAATGGCTTATGTTGTTGCACACGAGGTAGGACACCATGTTCAAACTCTCTTAGGCATAAATGAACAGGTAATGTCTTTACGTTCAAGATTGAGTAAAGAAGAATTCAATAAATATCTTGTTAGATTAGAATTGCAGGCTGATTACCTTGCAGGAGTTTGGGCACATTATGCAGAAAGAATGAATTTATTGGAGCAGGGTGATCTTGAAGAAGCTTTAAATGCGGCCAGTGCTGTAGGCGATGACCGCATTCAAAAAAGCATGCAGGGCTATGTCGTGCCGGAAAGCTTTACTCACGGAACATCTGAACAGAGAAAAAGATGGTTTTATAAGGGATTTAAGAGCGGAAACTTAAGTGAGGGTGATACCTTCAAAGCAAATAATCTCTAGTAGATTTGAGTAATAAAGGGTATGAAAATAGGTCTAAAATCTTTTTCTTGGAATAGAATATATCCTATTTAGCAAACTTCGATAGATAATCAACTAATCCATCATTAGTCGGATTCATACTTTCCAAACCTTTTTCCCAATTAGCGGGACAAACTTTTCCGTGCTCATCATAGTGTTGAATTGCATCCAATGTTCTGATAACTTCATTGATGTTTCTGCCGAGAGAAGTATCATTTA